>SMWE01000073.1 GCA_004357475.1 Gammaproteobacteria bacterium | reverse complement strand
GGTGATTGCCCGGCTGCCGCCGCTGGTGATTGCCCGGCTGCCGCCGCTGGTGATTGCGTTTACTTCACTACTGGAATTACTTGTCCCATAAACCAGACTCGGTAAAGCACAAATCAGTAGCCCGTACAGGCAACTCTGAAAGCATGTCATTCGACAACTATAATCGCTCATTTGTTTCGCTCAGTTTAGTAGTTCGCTGTAACCAAATTTTTTAAAATTACACAGAAAAATTGGTCCTACTTTTCTCCAACTCGCTCTTAATCCTTGTCCGTTCGGCATTTAAGTCGGTTCGAACCTGAAACTAGTCCTTCAAAAGTCCTTCATCGGACAGTTTCTCCTTGAAACTCCTTTTCTCGTCTGGACGCTCGATGTAGTGATAGATCCCAACGCCCGTATACGTAACGCCCCCTTTGTAGTTCTTGTCTGGCAAATCAAGCTGCGCGATCCAGTTATCTATCTCTTCTAAAAGTGCTTGGCATCGCTCATTTACGTATCTACCAAATCGATCCAAATCTGCATTTCGTATTCCCTCCGGCGAGTAAACAACTCGCTCAAATCGACTATGACCTGTTTCCTCCTTCTGCAAATTGAAATCGACCGTATCTATGAAGTTTTTAACGACTTCGCCTACTCTTTCAAAACTATCCTGCGCGAGTGATTGTGGTTCGTAATCCCGCCGCAATACTTTCAACCAACCTGGCTCCGTTTCGACCACGACACCTACTCGCATCAGTTCATCGAGCATTGATCGTGGGGACATATCCCCGCTGTACCGTCTAACAAGTTTCGAAAAAGTGACTGCGCTCAAACCCTCCTCTTCGTACCTAATTTCCAGTGGCATACCGTACGGCCCGACAAAGTCCGGATCTGTGTGCCATCCAGCCAAGACTCGAGCCACTCGATTGAGATTGCTTCGAGCACCTTCCTTTTCAGTGCCGGCCATCTCAATTACCCGACTTACCTCCTTTCGAGTCAGTCCAGTAATTACGGCAATTCTAGATTTTGTGCCTCTCTTTCCCTCAACTTTGAAGTCCGAAACCGCGACCTCCACATATACTGCTTTTAAAACGTCTGCAAATTCAGCGAACGAAATTCCCTGCCGAAGCAAAATCCGGACCAAGGGTCGTACCACCACTCTGAAAGCTGACAGCAGCCCCGCTTTAACCGAATCTGGCATTTGTACATAATAGCTTTTCATGGGAATTTATTCCCGAAGTACATCACAGTCAACATTAAGTTAACCGTATGAACCCCTTATGTAAGATAGAAATTGATGGGAATTTGGTGATACGCGCGAAACGAGCCGTGGAACGCAGCAATTTAGAGAGAAATTACGCGATGATTGGCCATTGAATACGATAATAATTTAATATTTATTATATAAATAACAAATAATTATCGTTCTTACTTGATGTGAAATATATATCGAATTCCTATTTGAATTGGCAATTCGCATCATCCGACAGCTAGCGGACAAAATCCGACACCAAAGCTAAACGAATTACTTCACGAATTGGAAATTAAAGGAGATTGATCAACAGTTTGCGCAGCCTGATTTCGACCCAGGTCAACAGCGACAAAATGCTAGCGATTTAGCAGAAGTTAGAGCAATGATAATGAGTGGCCAAATGACTTTCCTGCGCGGATAAATATCTTATCCAAACGACTGCTCTCGTTTCATGTCTTCGAAAACGCAGCATCATGTTCATCTGCTTCAAAATAATAGACACCCACTCCCACAGTAGTTGACTCAACCCCCGGTTCGTCTTCGCTGTAGATCGTTTCGTAGGCCGAAAATAGATCGTTTACGGATTCTACGAATTCAATGGCACGGTCCTGAGATATGCGCCGCACTCTTGCATTATCCCCGCGCCGGATGCGTGTCGAAAAAGCAGTACGCTCTACCCAAGTTTCAGTTCTGTCACGCGCAATATTATGATCAATATTTAGAGCAAGTCCGTACATGGCTTGACTAAGCGCCCTCTGCAATTGCTCATCAAGCTCAAACGGTCGAAAGAATTTCATCTGAACAGTTAGCTGGCCAGAATCGCCTTCACGAATTGCGCCAACCCGCTTGAGTTCAGTCCTCATCGCGCCAGGTGGAATATCTCCACCGTACTTTTTGACCAAAGCAGAAAATGACGGCAAAGGCCCGTCGAAATTAAGAGTTTTCGGTCTGCCGGAAGAATCCAAAAATTGTGAATCGCTATGCCATTTTTCGATAATTTCTGCAGGAGGAACAACCCTTTGCATGTCAACTTGATTTCCAGCTGAAATCTTGTCTCGCAGTCTTTTCACTTCTTTTCGAGTCAGTCCGGTCATCACCGCGACCCGCGATATGTTTGTTGGACGACCACGAAGGCCATAGTCTGATGTTGCAACATCAACAAATGCGCTCTTGGAGATTTCAGCGAATTCCCGGTATCCGATGCCAAACTTCATCAAGAATCTTGCAATCGGCCGAAGTGCCTTTAGGAGAGCTAACAGGACGACATTTTTTGAGTTGTCTTGCATGGTCGCGAAATATAGGAACGTGCTGGTTTATCGTCAACGAAATAAGCGACTTGGGAAAAATAGCCCAAGTCTTGCGTGTGGAGAACATCAAAAACCATTGTTATTTCTGGAGGTCTTGTTGAATTTTAGGAATTGATTTAATTGGAAATTCTTGATCCTATTTTCCCAAGTGTTGATTAATTATTGATCAGACAGGATTTTTTGGAAGGAAGCATCATCGATGGTCTCAATTCCGAGGTTTTGCGCTTTTGTTAGTTTCGAACCAGCTTTGTCGCCGTAGACCACATAATCGGTTTTCTTCGACACAGTACCCGTAACTTTGCCGCCTGCTGCCTGAATTTTTTCTTTCGCTTCATCCCGGGTCATGCTGCTCAACATTCCAGTCAGGACGAACGTCTTGCCGGACAGCGGTCCGTCTGCTGTGTTCGGGCTCGGTTTCGTTTCTTTCCAGGTCAATCCGGAGTCGATCAGGCTCTTGATGACCTCTTGATTATGTTTTTCAGCAAAGAACGAGTGAATTCTGGAGGCAACAACCGGGCCCACATCCGACACTGTCTGCAAGCCCTGCTCGTCAGCTTCCATGATGCGCGTAAGCTTGCCGTAGTGAGCCGCAATCGAACTGGCGGTCGCCTCCCCCACTTCGCGAATTCCCAGGCCGTAGAGGAACCTGGCAAGCGTTGTATCTTTGCTCTGCTCTATTGCGGCAAGCAGGTTTTCTGCCGACTTCTCGCCCATCCGATCCATGCCGGCCAGTTCGTCCCGGTCGAGGCGATAGAGATCGGCAGGCGTCTTGATTCGGTCGATTGCGACCAACTGCTCGATGAGCTTGCTACCAAGGCCGTTAACATCCAGCGCTCGTCGTGACACGAAATGCTTCAACGCCTCTGCCCGCTGTGCGGCACAAATGAGACCTCCAGTACAGCGTGCTGCGGCCTCGCCTTTTTCTCTTACCACTGCAGAGTGACAGACAGGGCATTTGGCCGGCACCTTGACGATCCTCAAGCCTTTGGGGCGCCGTTCGGGAATGATCTTGACGACCTCCGGGATGACATCGCCAGCCCGGCGGACAACGACGGTATCGCCGATACGTACGTCCTTCCTCTGCAACTCGTCCATGTTATGCAGCGTCGCGTTGCTAACCGTGACCCCGCCGACGAACACCGGCTCGAGCCTCGCCACAGGCGTGAGGGCCCCTGTTCTACCAACCTGGAATTCGATGTCGCGGACGATCGTGATCTCCTCCTGAGCCGGAAACTTGTGCGCAGTAGCCCAGCGTGGGGCCCTGGAGACGAAACCCAGCTCTTTCTGATAGTCGAGCCGGTTCACCTTGTAGACGACACCATCGATGTCGTAACGCAACGAATCCCGCCGCCTGCCGATATCTGCGTAGAATTCCAGGCAGCCCTTGATCCCCGAGACGACCTTGCGGTCCGGACAAATCTTGAGGCCCCATTCCTGCAGTCGATCCAGAATCTCGCTGTGGCAATCCGGGAGTGCACCACCAATGGTCAAGCCGACTGAATAGACGTAAATATCCAGCGGCCGCTCGGCTGTCAGGCGCGGGTCCAATTGCCGCAGACTGCCAGCCGCAGCATTGCGAGGATTGACGAAGGTCTTTTCGCCCTTCTGCAATGCCTGCTGGTTGTACGCTATGAACCCCTCGCGTGGCATGAATACCTCGCCGCGCACCTCGAGTGTGCTCGGGTATCCCTTGTCCAGGAGCTTAAGGGGCACGGCGTCGATTGTTCTGACATTGTGTGTGATGTCCTCCCCCGTCGTTCCGTCGCCCCGGGTGGCCCCACGAACCAGTTGCCCCTTCTCGTACAGCAGGCTGACTGCTACACCGTCCAGTTTCGGCTCGGCAGCGTATTTAAGGCCAGCATCAATCTCTATTTCCAGTCGCTCCGTCACCCGGCGATGAAAATCATTCAGTTCATCTTCGGAAAAAGCGTTTTCCAGCGACAGCATCGGGATGATATGGCGAATGGTTCCAAACGCCTTGATGGGCTCGGCACCGACACGTTGCGTCGGCGAATCAGCGGTTATCAGCTCCGGGTGTTCTTTTTCAAGATCCTGCAGTTCGCGAACCAGCCGGTCGTACTCTGCGTCCGGCACTTCCGGCTCGTCGAGCACGTGATATTGATAGTTGTGATTCCTTATGCGGCTACGAAGTGATTCGACTTTCTTTTTCGTCGCGGCTGAGGCGGTCATTGGCAGGACACGGATGCCTTAGGTCAGGCGACCAGGATGCTGTGCTGAAATTGAATGATTTCTTCCCGCAGATAGCGCTCACGCTGAATACTCAGCGTACTCCCGGACTCGTCCACAAGCTCGGCATCGAGTGATTGTGTCAGCGCCCGGGCAGCGGCAATCATCAGATCAAATGCCTCTGCGCCATCGACCGGACCCGGCAGCACCATGAACAGGCTGATGCCGGGAATTTCCTGCTCGGCGATTGTCGCCAAGTCGAATGTGCCGGGCTCGACAAGACTGGCGGCACTAAATATCGCTTCGTCTTCGTCCAATCCCTCGTAGCGATGGTATATGCCGAATTTGCCATGGCGCATTCCGATACCACGAAGATTCAAGACCAATTCTTCTCCATCAATTGTGCCCTGATTTTTGGCAACGATGCGTAGCGTGACGATTTTTTGCTCGACATCGCCTGTCTCAACATCAGGATCGGGGGCCGCCAGGCTGCCTGCCGGTTCATCATCCGTGTAATTGCCGGCATGAGCCTGCTCACCGGGAGCAGGGTCGACGCGATCGTTATTTACCGGTGGTGAAGCAGCTTCGTCAGTCTTTGTGCGTTGGTACCGGCTATGAAGATAGATGCCGACTACGACCAACACTCCGAATAACAACAGCAACCAGCGCAGACCGTCCATAAGGCTTCTCTGATCCCCTCAACTCAGCTTGCCGCCATTTTCACAGCTTCGTCAAGATCCACGGCTACCACGCGAGATACGCCCGGCTCCTGCATCGTGACACCCGTTAGTTGCCGCGCCATTTCCATCGTGACTTTGTTGTGCGTGATAAACACAAATTGAACCCTGTCGGCCATGTCTTCGACGATACGGCAAAAACGCACGATATTTGCGTCGTCCAACGGCGCATCGACTTCGTCCAGCAAACAGAAAGGCGCAGGATTCAACTCGAATATTGCGAACACGAGCGCCAACGCAGTCAACGCTTTCTCACCGCCTGACAGCAGGTGAATCGTGCTGTTTCGCTTGCCCGGCGGCCTTGCCATTACAGTTACGCCCGCCGTCAGCAAATCGTCGCCAGTGAGCTCCAGGTAGGCGTGGCCACCGCCAAACAATTTCGGGAACAGTCGCTTGAATCCGGCATCAACGTTAGCGAAGGTTTCACGGAATCTGGTCCGGGTTTCGCGATCGATTTTGTGCATGGCGCCCTCGAGCGTTGCCAGTGCATCATTCAAGTCGGTGAGTTGCGAATCGAGATATTCCTTACGCTCCGATTGTTCTTCGAATTCATCGATGGCAGCAAGGTTGATGGGACCAAGCCGATCGATACGCCGGCGAATCTTCTCAAGCTTCTCGTCCCAGGAATCGGGATCTGTCTCTTCATCGAGGCCGTCGAGCAGTTCGCCCAGTTCGAAACCGGTCTGGCCCAGTTGCTCTGAAAATCCTTCCCGTCGGACCCGAATTTCCTGCACAGCCATGCGTGCCTCATTGACAAATACCTGAGATTCTTCAACCGACAGCATTGCCGACATGCGACTCTGATCGAGATCGCGTAACAGGCCTTCGACTTCCTCGACACGCCTTCTGGACTCGCCAAGCTCGGACTCGACGGTCACCCGAGTCTCGAGCAAAATCTCCAGTTGCTGCTTGTTGGACTCCAGCGGCGCTTCGCTTTGCTGCAACTGCTGGCGAATTTCCAGCTCGCGATCACCGAAGTGCCGACGCTGGGATTCCATGCGCGCAAGACTTTGTGCCGCCGAATCCTTGCTGGAGCGTCGCGTTTCAAATTGTATGGCAAGATCATGCGCCTGCATCCGATCCTCATCGGCCTGCGCCCTGACCCTTTGCAATTCGGCCCTCAGTTCCTCACGTTGAGATTCGAGCGCTGCGCGCTGCTTTTCCAGTTCCGCCAGCCGATCTGTTGCACGCGCGAATTCCGAACGCGACTCGCGAATCTGCTCTTCGGCGGCAAAATGCTCTTTCTCGATGTCGCTGGATTCTTCGATGATCGCCGCCTGCCGCGCTTTGGCCTGGTCCGTCCGGAAGCGTACCGCGTCCAGTTCCGCCTTGACTTCGGAATACTCGCTGAGCACCGTCGATGCATTGCGCTGGAGTTTGTCGCGATGTTCCTCGAGTTGCGTCAGCCGGAGGCGCCCATCGCTAACCAGTTTTCTTGCACTGTCGCTTCTGGCCTTCAGCTCGCGGATTTCTCCCTCCAACCGACGCATATCGTGTTCTCGCCCAAGCACACCGGCTTTTGCATTTTTATCGCGACAAACGCGCAACCAGTTCCTGCTCAACCACACCCCGTCTTTAGTGATCACGGAGGCGTCCGCATCGATTGTACTAAGTTGTTCGCGGATCGCTAACGCCTTATCCAGCGATTCGGTGATTCGTACCGTACGCAAAACTTCCAGTACCACGGCCGGCGCCGTGGCGACTTTGGAGGCCAGTGTCAACGCGCCGTCATCGACCAGCTCGACGCTGGATATGTCAATCAGCAATGTCATGTTGCCGCCACGCAATTGCGCAAGACTCGCCGCCGCAGTATTAACGTCATTGACACAAACTGCCTGCAAGTAATCTCCAAGTACTGTTTCGACCGCAGTTTCCCAACCGCTTTCTACGGCTAGCGATTGCGCGACGCGTTCGTTATCTTTGAGGCCGGCCGATTTTAGCCAACTCTGGATCGCCTCATCGCCAGCACCCAGCGCCGCCTGTTGTACCGCCTCGAGTGACCCATACCTGGCCTGTGCCGCCTGTAAAGTTGCGCGGCGCTCATCGAGCAGCTTGTTGAGTTTCGTATCCTGTTCCCGAAGCTTCAGAATCTTGTCGCCAATATCTGCAATGGAAAGGTCGAATTCTTCCCGCGCCTGACGTTTTCTTTGCTCCATCGCCGACAGTTTCTCGAATTTATTCTTGAGATCCTGTGGCTTCGCGTTCCGTTTTGACTCATCCAGCTTCTTTCGTCGTTCCGTCAGGCTGCCGATTCGCGACTGAATCTGCTCTGTCCTGGTCTCTTCGACGTTGCGTGTTTGCGATGCCTCGTTCCACGCAAGCGTCGACTGGTCCCATCTTTGCTGCCAATCGGTAAGCGCCTGCTCCGCCTGCCAGAGCGATTCGAGTGCACGCGACTCACTCTCTTTCGCTTGCTCAAGTCCGGGTGCCAACTCGCTAAGGTGCAAGTCGAGCTGTGCAATCTGACTCTGATCGGAATTGATGTGTGCAGCAATTTCAGTGGCTCCCTGGATCGCCTGTTCCAGGTCGTTTCGCTGTCGCTCCCGCAGCTCGTGCGCGTGCTCGATGGATTGTTCGATCCGGGCGATCTCGGCACCGGACTTGTAGAATCGTCCCTGTACCTTGTTGAACTCATCGGAACGCTCACCCTGGCTGACCCGCACTTCCTCGATGTGAGCTTCGATCTTGCGCTGCTCCGCAACCAGAGCCTCCAGCGCCGTTTCTTTGTCTCGCAAGGTGGCGCCGGACTGATTCGCGCGGTCGTCGAGATCACGCAGCCTGAGTGCAAGCAGCTCCGCCACGGTCTTCCGTTCGTTTTCTTTGAGGCGTTCGTAACCGCCGGCGGTTTTTGCCTGCCGATCCAGATGCTTGATTTGTTTTTCAACCTCTTCCAGAACATCGTTGAGCCGATCGAGGTTGTCTCTCGTACGCCGGATTCGATTAGTGGTTTCACGGCGGCGTTCTTTGTATTTTGAAATGCCAGCCGCTTCCTCAAGAAACGCGCGCATTTCCTCCGGCTTCGCCTCGATCATCCGGGAAATTACCCCTTGCTCGATAATCGAATAACTTCGCGGGCCCAAGCCCGTGCCAAGGAAAATGCCCGTGATGTCTTTGCGGCGACAACGCGTGCCATTCAGATAGTAAATCGAGATGCCGTCCCTGGATACCTCACGTCGTATCGAAATCTCGGCGTACTTTGCGTACTGGCCTTCCAGGGTCGTCTCGGAATTATCGAACATGAGCTCCACTGATGCGGCGCCAATGGGCTGCCTGGAACTCGAACCATTGAAAATGACGTCCGTGATGGAATCACCACGCAGGCGGCTGGCCGAACTCTCGCCCATGACCCAGCGGACGGCATCAATGACGTTTGATTTGCCACATCCATTCGGGCCGACAACGCCAACCAGGTTGCTGGGGAAGGAAATGGTGGTGGGGTCTACGAAAGATTTGAAGCCGGCAAGCTTGATCTTGCTAAGTCGCATCTGCTGGTGTTACGCCCATGCCCGTGAATTCCGGGTAGTGTAATGTAATTCGTAGCATAAAACGATGGTCGCGAGCTGCGTAGAAATTGCGCTGAGAGCCGCTAAGAGTGCCACTTCGGGGCCCATCCGGGAGCCGCAGAAATGCCATTGAAAGTCGGCCATACGACACTGAAACTCGCCTGCAAAAAAACCTCGAAATTCGTGCTTCCATGTGCCAGTAAGCAATGTATAATTGCGCGTTTTTCTCGGACCGGTAGGAGTTGAAAATGCCCGCAAAGAAGACCGCGAGCAATAAACGCAAGCCCGCCAGAGCGTCCCGTAAAAAGGCTTCGAAAAGCAGACCATCGACCAGAAAGAAGACCGCAGGAAAGAAACCTGAAGTGACAAAGAAAAAGACATCGGCGAACAAAGCGATTGCTCGAAAAAAACCGGCGGCGAAGAAATCCGCCGGTAAAAAGAAAGTTGCAAAGAGGAAGGCTAACGCCAGAAAGTCTGCTGCCAAAAGGCGCGCGAGCAAAAAGCGTGCGGCCAAAAAGCCGGCGGTGAAAAAAGCTGTCAGAAAGAAAATGATTGCGCAGAAGAAACCGGCAGCCGGGAAAAAAGTTAGCAAAAAGAAGGCG
This sequence comes from Gammaproteobacteria bacterium, assembly GCA_004357475.1. Classification (GTDB taxonomy): domain Bacteria; phylum Pseudomonadota; class Gammaproteobacteria; order Steroidobacterales; family Woeseiaceae; genus SZUA-117. The sequence goes on along the minus strand of SMWE01000073.1, from coordinate 6,941 downwards.
GTTAGTACCAAAAAAGCCGCCAAAAAGGCGCCAGGCCGCAAGCCAGCGGCCACCAGAACACCTGCCATGCGCAGGGTACCGGTAAGAAGCACGGCAGCCCGCCGTGACCTGCTATCCGGGCCGATCCATGGCATCGAACCGTATGTCATCAGGCGCGGTGAGGAATATATGAGCTCGGGACAACTCGCGCATTTCGACAGAATTCTTGGGTCATGGAAGAGCGAACTCATGAAGGAGGTCGACCGCACCGTTCATCATATGCAGGACGAAGCCGCCAATTTCCCGGATCCCAATGATCGCGCGACCCAGGAATCGGAATTTGGGCTTGAATTGCGCACGCGAGACCGGGAACGGAAACTCCTGCGCAAGATCAATGCGGCGCTGGCGCGTATCGAGGACGGCAGTTACGGCTATTGTGACGAAACAGGCGAAGAGATTGGCCTGAAGCGCCTGGAAGCCCGGCCTGTGGCGACCATGAATGTCGAAGCTCAGGAACGCCGTGAAATGGCTGAGCGCCAGTTCCGCGATCGGGATGATCATTACCGGTAATTGCAGAGCCGGCGGCCCCCGATGACAATGCCCGAACCTGCACCCTATGTCGGTCGGTTCGCACCCTCTCCTACCGGACCCCTGCACTTCGGCTCTCTACTGGCGGCTGTCGCAAGCTTTTTGCAGGCAAGGGTCAAGCAGGGCAAATGGTTGCTGCGGGTCGAGAATATCGATCCGCCGCGTGAGCAGCCCGGGGTGGATCGTCGCATTATCGATGCCCTGGAAGCCTATGGCTTTGAATGGGATGGTCCGGTTACCTATCAAAACCAATTCGAAGAACGTCACAGAGCGCTTGTACAGCGCCTGCTGGACGATGGGCAGGCCTACCCTTGCTCCTGCTCGCGCCGCGACCTTGCCGGTGCCAGGCGCGGCGCACTGGGGGCAATCTATCCGGGAACCTGCCGCAAGGGCAGCCGCGCCACAGAGGTAGCGATCCGCGTCCGCACAGACGATGAGCCGATCCGTTTCCTCGACGCGCTGCAGGGTAAGCAAAGCCAACGGCTCGAGTCCGAGTCCGGAGACTTCGTCATCAAACGTCGCGACGGACTTATCGCCTACCACCTGGCCGTGGTTGCTGATGACCATGACCAGGGCATCACGGAGGTTGTTCGGGGCATCGACTTGCTGGAATCCACGCCGCGCCACATTCACCTGCAACGTCTCCTCGGGTTTGCAAGCCCAGGCTTTTTACATATTCCGGTTGCAGAAAACGCGGATGGCCAGAAGCTGAGCAAACTCACCGGGGCAACTGAAATCGACAGGATCGCGGTCCGGCCGGTGCTGGTTCGCGCGCTAGCCGCGCTGGGGCAGCGCCCGGCCAGGGATCTGGCGGATTCCAGTCTCGATTCGATATGGGACTGGGCGGTGGAGCACTGGCAGCCTGGCACCATGATCAACCAGAAAAGTATTCCAGTTGATCAATACACTATGGCTGAGGCCAAAAATCCGCTATCTTAGGCGCCTTGCCGGTCTGCGGACCATTCATCAAGCAGTCGCACAGTCAATCAATCGCGTTACATTGAGCTATTAATTTTAGCTTTAGACTCATATACTTACGCAATTCCCGGCAGCCGCACAGGGTGACAAGAAAGTGTTAATGAACACCGCACGCATCATCAAGAAATACCCGAATCGCCGCCTGTACGACACCAACGAGAGCCGCTATATCACGTTGGCCGACGTCAGGGATCTGGTCGTCCGGAAAATCGATTTCGTGGTCCTCGACAAGCAGAGCGGCGACGATATTTCGCGTTCAATTCTGTTACAGGTGATCAGCGAGCAGGAACAACAGGGCGAAGCCATCATGAGTCAGGACTTCCTGTCGCAGGTGATTCGTTCCTACGGAAAGTCCGTGCCAGGGTTCCTCGCCAGGTACTTAGAGCAGAGCATGAAACTCATCCTGACCCAACAGCAGAACCTTCGTGGCCAGCTAAAGAGAGTGGTTGGCATCGACCCGGTGGTCGCCGTCGCTGATGCAGCACAAAAGAACTTCAACCGCTGGAAATCATTGCAGGACGAAGTATTCCGTCGATTTTCCTACATATCCCGGGATGAAGAAGGGCCACGCACTCGGCTTTCCGGCGATCAAAAGAAAGTGAGTTAGACCGCAACGGCTGACAGACCGCTTTTTTCTTGCATCAACTCCGTGCATATTTACTTGACATCCGGGTGGATATTATCCTACTTTGTGCGTTGCAGCAGGGATACGCTCCCCCGCCCCCTGCTGCGAATGCCTGAAGGAGTGTTTACTCCACGGCTGGCCCCCCGTGCAAACGGGGGGCTTTTTTTGTTCGAGAATCCGGACGGATGAATCAGCACCGGAGAACATCGCTAGTGGCACAGCATTTACCGGAAAACCGCATATTTTCGAGCCCGTTCAGGCCAGCCTGGTGGCTCAGCAATCGTCATGCCCAGACGATTTTTCCGTCGTTGCCGTGGTCCGGCATCCCCAAGGTGAAACTGAAAAGCGAGCCTCTGGAATTGCCCGATGGCGATGTCACGATGGTCGACTGGATGGTTGGGGGGCCGCCAGTCGACACAGGCGCACCCCTCCTGATCATCCTGCACGGTCTGGAAGGATCGGCAAATTCCTCTTATGCAAGGTCATTGCTGCATGCTGCGGCCGACATGGGCTGGCGGGCGGCGGTACTGCATTTCCGGGATTGTGGCGACTACCGCAATCGGCTGCCGCGGCGCTATCACGCCGGTGAAACCAACGACATTCGGTTTTTCGTAGAAAGCCTGCGGACCGCGGGCCATGAAGGGCCGCTGATGGCGGCCGGCTTTTCCCTCGGTGGCAGTGTATTGCTCAAATATCTTGGCGAAAACGGGGTCTCAACGCCCTTGCACGCTGCGGCCGCCATCAGCGTACCCTTCAGTCTGCATGATTCTTCTGTCGCATTATCTAATGGTTTTTCAAATATTTATCAGTATTACCTCTTAAAACGCATGAAGAAGGCTATTCGTCGAAAGTTTGATCAGCACACGGCAGCATTCGACTGGGACCGGGCGATGAGCGCCAGGTCGTTCTCGGAATTCGACGACGCGGTGACGGCGCCGCTGCACGGCTTTTCTGGCAAGGATGAGTACTATGACCGCTGCAGCTCAATCGGCTTCCTGGCCGAAATCAGGCGCCCCACCCTTATTATTAATGCGCTGGATGACCCGTTCATGACACCCGCGTCCATTCCGGGTGAAGAACGGCTGTCAGAGGATGTCCGCATCGAGGTCAGCTCTGCCGGCGGCCATGTCGGCTTCGTCAGCGGTGGACTGCCCTGGCGCGCCGAGTACTATTTGCCCTCCCGAATTATCGCCTTCCTGGATTCCTGCATCAGCGATTCAGCCCAGGTTGGCCGCCCCCTGCCCAGCATGTAAGTTCATACCAGCCACACAAGGATTCTCGTCTTGACCAGCAAATCACGAATTGGAACCGCCACTGGACTCTTTACAGCGCTTGGGCTGGCGACGGCCCTGGCGCAATCACCTGCCCTGGATCCCGTCCGGGTGGCACCGCATATATATGAGTCGGTGCTGGATAATGAGCGGGTCAGGGTCCTCAAGGTAACCGAAAGAAGCGGCGAGACGCCCCCGCTGCATGCGCATCCGGATCGGGTTGTCATTTTCTTAAGTCCCTGCGCCTGGATGGAGACCGCTGACGACGGTCGTACGATCATGCAGTCATACAAGCTGGGTGATGTGCTCTGGGCAGGCCGAATCACTCACGGCGGTAAGACCAGCAGGGTTGTACAGGAATGCAGTATTCTTGAAATCGAACTGAAATAGCTCGCTAAGGTCCGCGCTCCGGCGGAGGATCAGCAGGGGAATTAAGATGGCAGGTATCTCCAGACGACAGGTATTGTTCGGCGGCGGCGCCCTGATGGGTGCAGGGCTGGTTCCAGGCGTAAACCTGATAAGCAGTGCCTTCGGCGAAGAGATGCCGCGGCCGGCATACATGATCCGCGCCGGCACCAACGAGAACCCGTGGGGACCATCACGGCTTGCGATCCAGGCCATCAACCGCTCCTTGCACCTGTCTAATCAATACGGCGGCGATCGCCGCAGGTTGCTCGGCCTGGTCGCCGGCATCAACGACGTAAGTTCGGATCACGTCGCGCTCGGCACCGGTTCGGGCGAGATCCTCAAGACCGCGGCATTGATTGCCACGCTGAACCGGGGCTCCATCGTTTGCGCCGACCCGACTTATCATGACCTCATCCGCTACGCTGAACGGGCAGGCGCCGAGATTATTCGCGTGCCGGTGGACGACGGATTGCGGACCGACCTCAACGCGATGCGCAGGGCCATCAGGGCAGATACCCGGTGTGTGTACCTGGTCAATCCCAACAACCCGATTCCGTCGATCATCGAGAAAAACGCCCTGCGTGAATTTGTACTCGAGGTATCGCAGGACCGCATGGTGTTCATTGACGAGGCCTATTTCGAGTTCGTTGAGGATCCCGACTACGCCACGATGATGGACCTGGTCCGCGACGGGCATCAGAACATCATTGTTGCCAGAACGGCATCCAAGATCCACGGCCTCGCAGGACTGCGCATTGGCTTTGGTTTTGCCCATCCTGACCTGATTACTGAAATCAACAACAGAAAGACCGGCAATATCAACGTGCTTGGTCTCGACGCTGCGTACGCCAGTTATCAGGACGAAGAATTTCAGAAATTCACGCTTCGCAAGAATAAGGAATCGCTGGCGATCGTCGAGGGAATGCACAAAGAACTCGGCCACCGCTACGTGAAATCGAAGGCTAATTTCACTTTCTTTGAAACCGGCCGCGATGTTCGCGAAGTCAACGCTGCATTCAGAAAGGAAGGCATTATAGTCGGACGTCCGTTCCCGCCGATGCTGGACTGGCTGCGCGTCAGCATGGCAAAGCCGGACGAGATACGCTATTTCGTACAAACCTACAAGAAGCTGTACGCCTGATTCAGTGCAGCAATTCGTCCATGGCGCGATCTGCCTGCGGCATTAATCGGGTGGGGTCGAGCTGCAGACTCGCGAGTGCCGTTGCGGCAATCTGCGATTGTTTCCAATGCCCGCGTAAAATCCCCTGGGCCTTGATATGGGGCCCGATGGCGGCGAACCAGATCTGATCAGATCCCGGCACACCATCGGGAGCATCCGCAATGCCCAGTTTGACGGCACCAGCGGCACTCGCATGACGTGTCCAGACATCCGGTGTATTCCCTCTGCCATGATCGGTGCTAATCATTAGCGTAGTGCAGTCGCGATAGAAGGGATCCGCCTGCAGCCAGTTCCAGAGTTTCGACAACATCAGATCTGTACGATGTGCCGCATCAATGTAACGGTCGTAACTGCCATCGTGGGCAAAGTCATCGGTTTCACCGTATGCGATGTAGATGACCCGTGGATGCCGATTCTCAAGAGCGTCCATCGCATATCCGTTGGTGATAAGGTCAAGCCGCACTGATCGCCAGAGCATCGGAGCATCAGCAGATATCTCGTTTAACCAAAGGGACTTTGCCGTGTTAACAGGCGATGCGATGGTGAAACCCGAGTTGACTGGGACCCCACTGCGTTGGCTGTTGATGATATAAGGAAATACATCCCAGGACCCGAAGGCCAGCACGTGGTTTTTGAATTCCTTAATACCGTTTAGAATTTCCAGGAAAGTGACATTCCGGTTCCAGTTCCGGGCGTTAGAGTCGATGGCCGGATCTGCGCTGCCGGTCAGGATCTCATTGTAGCCCGGGTAGGAAAACCACCAGGAATTGCTCACGTCGATAAAACTTTCCTGCTCCCGGTCACCAATCAACACACCCTGTGAGGCGACCACCGACCACAAAAAGGGGAACAGTAGTTGCCGCCGCTCGTTGCGTTGCTCACGCCAGTAATTCTCCTTTAAAAATGCCGGCGAATTCGCATAGCGCTCATCCTCGATCAGATCCAGGTCAATGCCACCGAAGACCTCCTGCCAGCGGACGCCATCGAGCGTGACCAGAACGAGATTTGCAGCTGGCTCCTCCGCTCTCGCGGCGTGATGGGGTAGCAACAGCAAAACCAACAGTAGCGCTGTAGTGACGACAAGTTCTTGATGACGGAAATTCACGCAGTTAGTGTAGCATCGCGAAATCTTGGAGACGTGATGTGCTAACCGTAGGAGCCCACCGGAGCAGGCGATTCGAGTCTCACTCAAAATGGGCCCGAATTACCTGTAAGATGAATCTGGCACTTGGTAGTCGATGACATCGGCTCTGGCGAGATCTCGCGAGCATCTTACGACAGGCAACTTCTGCGATACTGTAGATAAAGTAATACGCAAAAAAATGGCGCGATGAATCATTCGCCGCGCCATTCGATAACAGATCGCCCGCTGGGGCGGGCTCCCACGAGTTAATTCGCAGTCGATGTGTCAGGCGGCTTCGACTTCCTTCATGCTCAGCCGTACCCGGCCCTGGCGGTCAACTTCAAGCACTTTGACCCTGACCATATCGCCCTCGGCGAGCTTGTCGCTGACTTTCTCAACACGCTCGTTAGAGATCTGCGAGATGTGCACGAGGCCGTCCTTGCCCGGCAGAATCGTAACGAACGCACCAAAGTCCATGAGACGAGCGACCTTGCCCTCATAGATACGTCCGACTTCGACATCAGCAGTAATCAGGTCGATGCGACGCTTCGCTTCGCGGCCAGACTCACCGTCGACGGATGCGATCCTCACCGTACCGTCATTGTCGATATCGATCGTGGCGCCGGTTTCCTCGGTCATCGCCCGGATAACGGAGCCACCCTTGCCGATGACGTCCCGAATCTTCTCGGGATCAATCTTGAACGTAATAATGGTCGGTGCCCACTCCGACATTTCTTCACGCGGCGCGTCGAGGACCGCAGCCATCTCGCCAAGAATGTGCAGCCGGGC
>SMWE01000072.1 GCA_004357475.1 Gammaproteobacteria bacterium | reverse complement strand
GCCCGCGCTAAAGACAATCAAGGACTATGGCGTGCGCTTGCAACAGGGTATAGGACGGATTCTTGAGCAACGGGGGATCGCACACTCCTTCGTCGGGCATCCGTCGATGGGCGGCTTGTTTTTCAGTAGCGATCCGCCAACGAACTATCGCGATTGGGCGAAGACAGATTACTCATTTTATGAAGCGCTGGCACCGGAACTGCACGACCTTGGAATTATTTGTGAACCGGATTCGCGGGAGCCGTGGTTCATTTGTGAGGCGCACGACCAGTCATGTCTTGACGAAACTCTGGATATCTTTGAGCAGGCGGTGGATAAGGTTTTAAGTCAACTTAAAACGGCAAGTGGCAAAGTCCCGAAAAAAGACCGGAGGTCGCTGTTGTGAAAAAATACGATGCCATAGTAATCGGCGCCGGGCACAATGGTCTGACCAACGCTGCGTATCTTGCCAAGGCAGGCCTCAAGGTTCTGGTGCTCGAGCGTAATTCCTATGTCGGTGGGGCAACGGTTAGTCGCGAGCTGTATAAGGACTGGATTTACTCCAATTGTTCGTATGTGTGCAGCCTGCTGCGCCCGGAGATCTATCGCACCCTGAATCTGGCCAAGTATGGGTTGCAGGTCGTCCCCTATGGCGGCAGCGTAACCATGGCCGAGAACGGCGATTTTCTCGGCAGTTATATTGATCACGATGTATCACGGCGCGAACTAGAGCGGCACAATGCACGTGATGCCGATGCGAGTCTGCGTTTTGATACCGACATCATGCGTCAGTGTCGGCTCATCCGGCCTTTCCTGATGCGCACACCGCCGGACCCGACTTCCTTTAAGCCCTGGGATCTGATGCAGTTGCTCGACTTTGGCCGCGAATTTCTGAAGCTCGGCGAAGATGTGATCTACGACACCGTTCGTTTCTACACCATGTCCATCGCTGAATACCTTGATGAGTATTTCGAGTCGGACCTGATCAAGGCGAATTTTGCCGGTCCCGGCATTATCGGCACCGCGCTGGGCGTCATGTCGCCCGGCACCTCATATGTTCTGCTGCATCACGCCATGGGCGACGTGGATGGCAGCATGGGGGCCTGGGGTTTTGCCCGTGGTGGCATGGGTGCGATTGCCAATGCCATGGCCGCGTGTTTCCAGGATCATGGCGGCGAGATTATGACGGATGCTGGCGTCGACCAGATCATCGTTAAGAGTGGCCGGGTCACAGGAGTGGCGCTGGAGAACGGCGATGAGCATTACGCCGACCTGGTGGTCTCTAACCTGGATCCCAAACGCACCTTCCTCAAGTTGATGGACGAGAAAGATCTCGAGCCCTCATTCGTGGAGAAGGCCCGTAATTTTAAGATCCGTGGTTCGTCTGGAAAGCTGAATATCGCGCTGGACGGCTTGCCGGAATTCCCGCAGCTTGGTAAAGACAATCCACTTATTGCTGGAGACATGCACTTTATGGATTCCGTCGAGCGTCTGGAGCGGGCCTACGATGACTGGAAAAACGGTACCTGGTCTAAAGATCCCTATGTAGACATGCTGATTCCCACCCTCACCGATCCGACCATGGCGCCGCCGGGTAAACATTACATGTCGGTCTTTGTGCAATACGTGCCGCCGAAGGTGCACGGCCGTGACTGGACGGACGAAGACCGCGACGCTTTCGGCCAGACAGTGATCGATCAGATCGCGAACTACAGTCCAAATTTCAAAGATTTAATTCTGCACACCGAGGTACGCACACCCCGGGAAATCGAGGATGAAGTTGGCTTAACCGAAGGAAATATTTTTCAGGGCGAATTGACCATGGATCAATTGTTCTTCAACCGGCCGTTCCCAGGTTTTGCACAGTACCGCGGGCCGGTGAAGGGCATGTACATGTGTGGCTCGGCGACTCATCCGGGCGGCGGAGTGATGGCGGCACCGGGAGCCAATGCGGCCCGGGAAATACTCCGCGATCTGCGTCGACCCAATACCGTGCCGGAGGGCTGGACCGATGACTGATTCGAAGCGCGTCATCATCGTCGGTGGTGGCCATAACGGTTTGGTTTGCGCGACCTACCTGGCCAAGGGCGGTAAAGAAGTAATTGTGCTGGAGGCTGCCAACGAAATGGGTGGCGCCGCAGTCACGCGGGAATTTTCACCCGGTTTCAAAGTCTCTGCCTGTGCGCATTTGCTGAATCTGCTCGATCCCACCATCGAAACAGAACTCGCACTGAAATCCCACGGCCTGCGACTTGCAAAAACCAACCTGAAGACCATCGCACTTGCCGAGGACGGTAATCACCTGCAGATTGACGGTAACCGGGTCAGCGGCGGCGGGGTCAGCGACAGCGATACAACCGCCCTGGTGAAATATCGCCGGCGCATGGATCGTTTCGCGAAACTATTAGGCAGACTGTACTCCCGGAAGCCGCCCCGTATCGGTGTCAGTAATCCCAGCGATTTATTTGGTGCTGCCAAACTGGCTCTGGACATGCGGCTGCTCGGCAGAGAGGACATGCGCGAGTTTCTCCGCATCGCTGGAATCAATATTTACGACATACTCGAAGAATACTTCGACAGTCCGCTGCTTAAAGGTGCGCTAAGTTTTGATGGTGTGCTTGGTACACACCTGGGACCACGTTCCAATAACAGTGTATTCACAACCTTGCATCGCATGAGCGGCCGGATTGGTGGCAAGCAGGGTGCGCTGGCTTACCCCGCAGGGGGAATGGGCGCGGTTACTGCCGCGCTGGCGGCGGCGGCAGCAAGCAAGGGCGTCACGTTACGCACGGCGAGCCCTGTTGCTCGAATTTTGGTGGATGGCGATCGGGTCACCGGAGTGGAATTGGAAGGCGGCGAACAGATTTCCGCCGACACTGTGGTTTCCAATGCGGATCCTCGCACGACTTTCTTTAAACTGATCGGTGCGCGAAATCTTGACGCCGGTTTCGTGCGCAAGATTCAGCACATTCGCATGCGCGGTAACGCCGCGAAATTACATCTTGCCCTGAAGACGCTGCCAACGTTTACGGGTGTGGAGCCGGATCAGTTGGGTGAACGCCTGGTTATCGCCCCGGATTCAGCCTACGTGGAACGCGCTTTTGATCATGCCAAGTATGGCGAATACTCATCGTCACCTGCGTTGGAGATCACTATTCCGAGTATTCACGATGCGAGTCTGGCGCCCGACGGGCAACATGTGCTGTCCGCAATCGTGCAGTATGCGCCCTACGAATTAAAGGGTGGCTGGGAGGCTGGCCGGGAAGCCTTCACCAACGTGGTCCTTGATCAACTGTCCCGCTACGCGCCGGATATTCGCCAGCAGATTACCCACACGGAATTACTAACGCCCGCAGATATCGAACGGGAATTTCGTATTACCGGGGGGCACTGGCACCACGGTGAATTGGCTCTGGATCAGGCACTGATGATGCGCCCGGTGCCGGGTGCTGCCCAGTACGCAACGCCGTTATCAGGACTGTTCTTATGCGGCGCCGGGTGTCATCCCGGTGGCGGAGTCATGGGCCATGCGGGGCGCAATGCGGCCACCGCGGTGCTGAGTGGAGGATCACGATGAAAAATTTAACCAAAGAACATTTTCACACCCACCTTTACCCCAGCCCATTCCATTCTCGTACCGAGCCGCTGAATAAACTCAATCAATGGGGTCGCTGGAAAGGCTATTTGTCGGCGGATGCGTACACCGACATTTCAATGGAGTATTTTGCCAGCCGCAATACCTGCGGTGTATTTGATCTCACACCGATGACGAAACATCTGATTACCGGGCCGGATGCTTTGCCGTTTCTCAACCGGCTGATGACCCGGGAAGTCAGCAAAATCAAACCCGGACGTGTCGGTTATTGTGTCTGGTGTAACGATGATGGCCGGGTCATTGATGACGGCACATTGTTTCATCTGCGAGAAGGCGTCTATCGGCTGTGTTCCCAGGAACCGCAGATCGACTGGTTGCTGACATCGGCGATCGGCTTCGATGTCGACATCGTCGAAGACACGCACGATGTTGCGGCCCTTGCGGTGCAGGGCCCAACCAGTTGCGCCATCCTGAGAAAGATGGGTCTGAATGGACTCGAAATGCTCAAACCCTTCGGCATCGAGCACTACCCGTTCGAAGGCACCGAACTCATGGTTTCGCGCACCGGCTATACGGGGGATCTGGGTTACGAGCTCTGGATTGATCCATCTCACGCCGAAGCGCTGTGGGACCGGTTGTTTGCGGCGGGGCAGGATTATGGCATTGCGCCGATGGGTGGCGAGGCCCTCGACCTGGTTCGCGTTGAGGCGGGGTTCCTGCTCGCCGGCGTCGATTTTCTGCCGGCGCATGAAGCCATTCGCCCGGATCGCACGCGTTCGCCTTTCGAGGTGGGTCTGGGTTGGCTGGTGCACCTGGATAAACCGCATTTCACCGGGCGTCGGGCGTTGCTTGAAGAGAAGCGCCGTGGTTCGCGCTACAACTTTGTGAAACTGGATATCGACGGTAACAAAACCGCCGAACATTCTTTCATCCTCGACAAGCGAGAAAACTATGTCGGTACGGTGACTTCTGCGATGTGGTCACCGTCTGCGAAAGCAAACATAGCATTAGCTTCACTGGAAGCGCCACACGGTAAAGTTGGTGACGAATTCCTGGCCGAGGTTTACTACCAGCGTGAACTCAAATGGCATCGAGTGCTGGCTCCCTGTCGTGTGATCGACGGTATTTTCTTTGAGCCGGCGAGGCGTAAAATGACGCCTGCGCCGAATTTCTAAGCTACTTTTTCGGGCTGCCCCGTTCATGTCGCACCGCCTGGATCCGTTACTCAGGCCCAACTCCATTGCGGTGCTGGGAGCCACGGAACGCTCGGGTTCTGTGGGTCGGCAGCTTGTAGAGAATCTGCTGTGCGGGCGCTATCCGGGCTCGCTCTACGCGATCAATCCAAACTACGAAACCGTCTGCGGAATGCAGTGTTACCCGGATCTGGCTGACCTGCCAGCCACGGTTGAGCATGTCATTTTCGCGATCAGCGACGCCCGGATTGAAGCAGCAATCGATGCAGTCATTGCCCACGGTGCAAAAGCAGCAACCATCATGTCTGCGCTGGTGTTGGAGAACGACCGCGATCCAAATTTGCAGCAGCGGATCGCAACAAAAATTCACGATGCCGGTCTGCTGGTATGTGGCGGCAACGGGATGGGTTTTTACAACTTTCGGGATCGGGTCTGGGCCTGTGGTTTCGAGACCCGCGACAATCATCTAAGTGGCAACGTTGCCTTGATAAGCCACTCGGGTTCCGGAATGGCCGGCATAGTCGACGTCGATGAGCGCATCGATTTTAATCTGGTTGTATCCACCGGGCAGGAACTGAGCGTGTCGATGGATGAGTACCTGGACTATGCCCTGGATATGCCTGAAACCCGGGTCGTAGGACTGTTCATGGAAACAGTCCGCAATCCACAGCAGATGATAGCGGCGCTGGAGAAGGCCAATCGGAAGGCTGTACCGGTGGTAGCGTTAAAAGTTGGTCGCACGGATCTCGCTGCACGTCTCGCTGTTTCCCACTCCGGAGCAATTGCCGGCAACGATGCGGCGTACCAGGCTTTGTTTGACCGTTACGGGGTTCAGCGAGTAAACGACATGGACGAACTGGCCACGACGTTGATCATGTTCGCGCAACCGCATCTGGTTGCGGACGGGGGGCTGGTCGCGATTCACGATTCAGGTGGAGAGCGTCAGTTGTTGATCGATCGGGCCGACGACTTTGATGTACCGCTGGCGGATATATCCGCGGCAACGGTGTTGCGCCTGGAAGAATTGTTGGATCCGGGCCTGCCGGCGGTCAATCCGCTCGACGCCTGGGGCGCGGGAGGGCCGGATGCGGATCGCATCATGGCGGATTCGTTCGCAGCGCTCATGGATGATCCCAACGCTGCGTTGGGTGCGGTCGTTCATGATCGGGCGCCCTGCGGGGCAATCTATACGGAGTACTTGGAGTATATGCGCGCGGGACAGGCTGCCTCGGGCAAGCCGGTTTTCCTGGTTTCAAACCGGCAGGGTACAGGGACTGATCCCACAGTGATAACCGCAACCCGAGACGGATTTCCGGTGCTGGATGGTCTCGGCGCGTTTCTCCGCGGCGTGAAGTGTTTGTTCGGCTATCGTGATTTCGTCGCGCGCGTGCCCATTGAGTCGCCCGAATTTTCGCCTAAGAATGCAAGCAAATGGCGTGCCTGTCTCCAGAAAACTCACATACTTGATGAATTCGAATCCAGCGCATTTTTAACGGATTGTGGAATGCCCGTAAATCCTGTACGAAAGGCTGACACCGAGGCAGCTGTGCTGGCTGCAGCCAAAGCAGTCGGGTTTCCGGTGGCATTGAAAACGGCGGCAGCCGGGATAATGCACAAAACCGAGCACGACGGGATCAGACTGAACCTGGATGATGATGAGGCCCTGCTTGCCGCCTACCGGGACATCTCCGTGAGGCTTGGGCCGGAGGTTCTCGTTTCTCATATGATAGCGGGTGCAGGCGTCGAGATGATGATTGGCATGACACGTGACGAGCAGTTCGGGCCGTTGATTGTGTTTGGTTTTGGCGGGGTGAACGCGGAAGTGTTCAATGACTGCGCTTATGCGTTAGCGCCAATCGATGCTCAAAACGTGTCCAGGCTCCTCAGTACACTGAAAATG
>SMWE01000071.1 GCA_004357475.1 Gammaproteobacteria bacterium | reverse complement strand
ATTTACTTTCACGGTGCTCGACAGCCCTGACATCAACGCTTTTGCAACCCCGGGCGGTTTTATCTACGTCAACCGGGGCCTGCTCGTCTATCTGGACAATGAGGCGGAACTGGCCGGCGTCTTGTCCCACGAGATCGGCCACATCACCGCTCGTCACGCGTCACGCCAGAAGAGCGCCAAAACCACCAGCACCGTGCTGAGTGTCATGGCCTACGTGCTCACCGGTAGCAGCGATGTGGCAGAGGCTTCCAACATGGCGGGTACCGCACTGGTGCGGGGCTACGGCAGGGACCACGAACTGGAAGCAGACGGCCTGGGTGCACAGTACATGCACAAGACCGGTTACGACACCGATGCCCTGTTGGAGGTGATCGGCGTGCTCAAGGACCAGGAGCAATTCCAGCGGGTCAAGGCTAAATCTTCCGGTAAGAAGGCAACCAGCTACCACGGCCTGTACGCAACCCACCCGCGCAACGATGCCCGTTTGCAACAGGTAATTCGCACCGCCAGTGAGCTGGACCAGAGCAACGAGGACCCCTCCCGTCCCGGCGAGTTCAGGCAACACCTGGAAGGTCTGGTCTGGGGAACCAGTTCCCAGAGCCAGCGGGCGGAGAATCGCTACTATCACAATAAACTGGGCTTCACCATTGCCCACCCGGAGGGCTGGAGCGTCAAGGCCAGTTCCAAGGCAATCGTGGCAAGCGCCGCCGACAGCGGTGCGTCACTGACCATTACCATTCGCAAGCGCGATAAAAATGTCAACCCCCGTAGCGTGCTGGAGAAGAACTCAACAGGCAGTTTGACGGCAGGTGCCGAGCTCGATCAGTCTGGCCTCAAAGGCTACACCGCAATTGCCAGTACCTCTGCCGGTTCGCGTCGGCTAGCGGCAATCGACTACCGGAATCTCACCTACCTGTTTGAGGGCGAGGCCGCCAACTTCGCGGGCGAGGACAAGGCCCTGCTAACGATGGTTGAAAGTTTCCGTCCCACCCACCCGAAGGAACGCCAGAGTAGCTCTCACCGCTACGTCCACTACATCCAGGTACCCCGCGGCGCCACTCTGGCCAGCCTGGCGGCGGGCATGCGCATTCCCGATGCGGAGGCTCAATTGCGCTTGTTGAACGGCTTTTATCCCCGGGGCGAGCCTCGCACCGGAGACTGGATCAAGGTCATACGATAGTTGCCGACTGATACTAGTATTAGAATGAAACAGGGTCGGAGATGGGCAATTTAGGCTAAATAATGCAAGGGGTTAATTAAATGAATTTACTGGAGATATTCGAAAATTCGGACGACCTGATCAAGTTTCCTGTGGGAACCACGATCTTTAAAGAAGGCGCGGCAGGCGATTTCATGTACGTGGTTGTGGAAGGCAGGATCCGGCTTTCACTGCAAAATGAATTCATTGGCGAGGAATCTCCTGGCGGGATCGTGGGCGAAATGGCCCTGCTCGACTCGGATAAGCGCAGCGCGACTGCGACGGCACTGAGCGACTGCCTGTTGGCGCCAATTGATCTGCACAGTTTCAAGCTGCTGATTAAGCACACGCCGGATTTTGCGTTGCACGTGATGAAGGTCCTGGCCGATCGACTGCGCTTGGCGAACGAAATGATCGTGCGCTAAATCGATGTGCCCAGACTGCGCGAGTTGATAACAGGAAAAGTGTTCGATTCATACGGACGCCGGGCCGGGGTCGGTTTACACCTGGTGTCATTGCCCGGCCCTTACGGCATCGGCGATATCGGTGACAGCGCTTTATCCTTCATTGAAGCCCTGTCAGATATGCATATCGGGGTTTGGCAATTTCTGCCGACCGGGCCAACCGCCTATGGTGACTCTCCCTACCAGCCGCTTTCGGCATTTGCCGGCAATGAAAATCTGATCGGCGTTGAACCCCTGGTGCGGGCCGGGTTGATCAGCGAAATTGAAACGGAAACCCTCAAAGGTTTGCCGGTGGATTTTGTCGATTACCCCAAGCTGATACCTGCAAAAAGCGCATTGCTGGCCAGGGCCGTCGACCGGTTCAGCAACAAGGTGAACGACAAGTTGAAATCCTCCTATGAGGAATTCCTGCATTTGCATGATGAACATTGGCTTGATGATTACGCCCTGTACCGGATCCTGAAAACGCGGCACGGTGAGCGCCCATGGCCGGAATGGGACCAGCCTTATATCCATCGTGACCCCGATGCAATCAGCAGGATCAGGGGCTCATCGGCGGATGCGATTGAACGCATCAAGTTCATCCAGTTCCTGTTTGACCGGCAATGGCGAAAGCTGCGTAAACGTGCCAGGGAGAATAATGTCTGCCTGTTTGCGGACATGCCGATCTACATCGCTCTCGACAGCGCCGATGCATGGGCGCACCCGGAAATTTTGCGCATTGACCACGATGGCCGGTTGGCACACGTGTCCGGTGTTCCGCCTGATTATTTCAGCGAAGACGGCCAACTGTGGGGCAACCCGCTGTATGACTGGGACTACCACGCTGCCAATGGTTATCAATGGTGGATCGACCGGCTGCGCCACGCTGCGACCATGGCGGACCTGGTCAGAATTGATCACTTCCGTGGATTCGAAGCTTACTGGTCCATACCTGTTGAATCGACCAGTGCACGCAACGGCGCCTGGGAGCATGGACCCGGCGACGCGCTTTTCGATGCCATGCGAGACGCGCTCGGCCACCTGCCAATTGTGGCGGAAGACCTCGGTGCCATTACACCGGAAGTGGACGCACTTCGGCATCGCCACGAAATCCCGGGTATGAAAGTTTTACAATTTGATCTCTGTGAAGAGGATTTTCAGCCCATTGATATCGAGGAGAACTGTGTCTGTTACACCGGCACGCATGATAACGATACCACCGTTGGTTGGTTCCGGGGTGGTGACACGGACAAGCGCACGATGGAAGCAGTCGAAGCGACCCAAGCAAATGCTTTGCATTGGACCGGCGGTACAGCGAATACCATCCACACCGATATGATCAGATTTGCCTTTGCCAGCAAAGCGAAGTTTGCCATTGCACCGTTGCAGGATTATCTTGGCCTCGGCACCGAAGCCCGGCTCAATATACCGGGGACAACCCAGGGCAACTGGAGATGGCGTCTTCAGTCCAACCAACTCACACCTGGTTTGTGCCAGTCGGTCAGGGCAATGGTCCACGCATCATCCCGTGGCTGACGCCTACAAAACGCTACGCACCGTAACGATCTCGCAGGATGTTTTTCTGAACCTTGCCCATGGTGTTTCGCGGCAGTTCATCGACCAGGATCACCCTGCGGGGCTGTTTGAAGCGGGCGAGCTGTAAAGCCGTCGCCTCGATTATCGATGCTTCTGTGGCTGCCTGGTCCTTGCTGGCGACCACGACTGCGATCACGCTCTCGCCGAAATCGGGGTGCGGGACGCCAATCACTGCAGACTCCACAACGCCGGGCAACGCGTCGATCACGGATTCAATTTCTTGCGGGTAGATGTTGTAACCACCAGAGATAATCAGGTCTTTGGAGCGGCCGACCAGAGACAGGCGGCCGTCCGGGTCAAGCAGACCCAAGTCACCGGTGATGAAGAAGCCGTCGCTGCGAAATTCCTGGGCGGTTTTCTGGGGCATACGCCAGTAGCCGGTAAATACATTGGGTCCTTTGAGTTCCACCGACCCAAGCTCGCCGGGGGGTAGCGGTTCACCCGAATCACTGGTGACCCGGACTTCAATTCCCGGCAGCGCGTAACCAACGGTGCCGGCCACCCGCTCGCCGTCGAGGGGATTGGAGGTGATCATGTTGGTTTCGGTCATGCCATAACGCTCAAGAATCCTGTGGCCGGTGCGTTGCTCGAATTCTGTGAAGGTCTGCTCGGTCAACGGCGCAGAGCCGGAGATAAACAGGCGAATGTTGCGGCAATCTTCCCGCCTGAACGCCTCGTTATCAAGCAGGCGTGTATAAAACGTCGGTACGCCCATCATTACCGTGGCATCAGCCAGGGCCCGTCTGACCTCATGGGTATTGAAGCTGGGCAGGAAAATCACGCTGGACGCATTCAGCATCGCGCAGTGCAGCGCGACAAACAGACCGTGCACGTGAAATATTGGCAAGGCGTGCAGCAACACATCCCCGGGTCTGAAACCCCAGTATTTGTGCAGTGTTACCGCATTTGAGGCGAGGTTTTCCAATGTCAGCATCGCGCCCTTCGATCGGCCGGTCGTCCCGGAGGTATAGAGCATGGCTGCGACGTCGTCGGGAGCACGTTCTGTCAGCGCCACGGACGGCGTGAGTTTGTGAGTTACATGGCCAAGGCTCCCGTCCAGCGAAGTGCCCAGTGTGCGCGTCACAGGGACCCCTGCCTGCCTGGCAACTTCGTAGAGTTGGTCGGCGGATGCGGGACGGCAGACAAACAAGGTCGGCGCTGCATCACTGAGGAAATAGGCGACTTCCGCGGCAGTGTAGGCGACGTTGAGCGGCACGTATACGGCACCGATTCGAAGGCAGGCAAGATACAGAGCCACCGCGCCGGCTGACTTGTCTACCTGCACGACAACCCGGTCGAGGGCGTTGACGTCCTCCTGTTTCAGCGCGGCTGCGAAACAAGCAGACAGGCGGTCTATGTCGCCATAGCTGCAAACGGCTTCCCCGGGTGATATCAGGAATGGCTGGTCAAGGTGAGCTTCGAATCGATCACGAAAGATTTGGTACAGGTTCATGTACTAGGAGTCTGTGCGGTAGAAAATTATCCTACTGCGAAACTGTCACAGTGGTCCATTTTCCCGCTCTTTTTCGTTAAATAGCGGTGCTATTCGCCTCAAAAGACCGAAAAACTGTCCTCACTGTGTCATTTTCTCGCTACGGATATTTCTACCGCGCAGACTCCTAGCCCGCATATTGCACGAAGGCGGACGATTATATGACTATTCATGAACAAATTTAATAGCTTATTGACTAAATGATCGCCATGTAAAATTACAGTTTGTCCTATCCGTTTTTGCAGTGCAGTTGTACAGGAGATACTCATGACGGCGAATGGGTCAAAGTCAGCTTGCATCAGTGCGCGGTCCATTAACCGTGTAGACTTCTATCTACAGTTGCACGAAGATGTGTGATCCCAGCGTGAAATCTGTAAATTCAAAGTCATGGCCACAATGCAAATCCAGCAACTCCGCGCCAGGGCCGAACAGGGCCAGCCTGAATCCCAGTTTCTATTGAGCCAGATCTGCCATCAGGACAGAGACCTCGAAGGCATGGTCCATTGGTTGTTGCAGGCGAGCGCCAAAAAACTTCCGGATGCGCTGGATGCGCTCGGCCATTGTTACGAAAAGGGTGAGGGGTTGCCGCGCGATTTTGTCGCGGCATTGGCGCACTACGATCGGGCTGTCCAGGGAGGTTCCAGCGCGGCGGCCTACCGCAAAGGCGAACTGTTGTATAAGTCGCAACAGGGACCCGCCAACGAAAGTCTCATCCGCGACTTGCTCGTGACGGCGGCAGCAGCGGACTTTGTTCCCGCGCTCAGGGTCGTTGGATACCTGGCTATGCAGCATGCATCAAGCAGAAACTTAGGCATGAACTGCCTCCGGCGAGCCGCTCAGGGTGGCGATCCGGTTTCGAGTTTCAATCTGGGTTGGTGTCTTTTGCAGGGCTGGGGCGGCGCGGACGCAGAGGGTGAGGCCGTGCAGTGCTTACAGCGCGCCGCCACAGTGCAATACCCGTGTGCCGAGACACTGCTGGCGCCGCTTCAAGGCGTGCAGCTTGCCCCACACTCGCAACTCCCTCAAGAGAGGATCGAATGGGGAGCGTCCTTTTCACTCTATCCTGAATCACGCAGCGTTGATCACCAGGTTTTATCCGCAGACCCCGCCATCACCCTGTTCAAAGACGTCTTGAATATCGTCGATTGTGCGTACCTCATTTTTCTCTCACGCCCCTATTTAAAGCGTGCAGATGTGATCGACCCCGGCAGCCAAAGGGACGGCATGGTGTCGGATGTGCGTACCAACATGTCCACTTACATCCCGTTTGGGATGGTCGACATCATCGCTCGTTATGTCGAGCTGAAAATTATCCGTGAAACCAGTGAGGATTTGATGTCTTCCGAGCCGATGTCGATTCTGCATTACGCCCCCGGGCAGTATTATCGGCCCCACGTCGATTATTTCGATCCAAAGCTCACCGTATCCAAAGGGCTGCTGGAGGACGGTGGGCAAAGAACGGCCTCGGCTATTACTTATCTGGCCGCGCCGTCGGTGGGAGGCGGCACCAGTTTTCCGCGATTGAACCTGTCGGTGCCACCGTCGGCTGGCAGCACCCTGTGGTTCAGGAATAGTCGCGAGGACGGCCAGGTGGACGATCGAAGCCTGCACGGCGGCGATCCTGTTGTGCAGGGTGAAAAGTGGGTGGTCACCAAATGGTTCAGGGTAAGTCCAACCCGCTATCTCGAGTTTTAGGCCGTAGCACAAGATCGGATCAAGCGCTCCACCATCCAGTTGAAGGTTTGTTGCGCAGGGGACAAATAAAAGGCCTTTTTCCAGATTCGTTGGTGGAGTTCCTGCTGTAGTCGGGTGTGGCGGTGACCAATTCCAGCAATGTGAATCGCATCATTCTCTTGCAAGCCGGTTTGTTTGAACGACGCGGTCCGTAGTTGGCAGGTTCAAGATGTGGATCGAATTTCCGGATCAGGGTGATGGTCGTTTTCCCGGTTAGCTGAGCCTGGCAAGCTTTAGCAGCGATGTGTTTCAAACACTTCATCAGCACGCGAACGAGTAATCAGATCGAGCTTCTCGAGTTTGCCAAGGCTACTGACCCTGACCGTTTGCGGTGTGCCCGAAGCAAGGTAATATAGATACCAGATAAT
>SMWE01000070.1 GCA_004357475.1 Gammaproteobacteria bacterium | reverse complement strand
CACCTGAATGTTTGCCGAAGAAATTATCCTCCTGCGTGGTCGCCAGGCCAGTGTGGCTGTCGCTCGAGCCGATCATGCCGAATTTGTAAGGATTAGTGCCAAGCCGTGCCTCGATCGCCAAACCGTTCTTCAGCGCCTCGCGGGCATACTCAGCTGCCAGCATGTCGTCCGTTTTCACCGCAGGCACCTCATCAAGATTGCCGATATCCCAGGTTTCATAGTCGGCAAATTCATCGTCGGGCGACAGGAAAGGATGTGCCTCGCCGTCACCCTTGATCTGCGTCGCCTCGTAAAGTGGTTCCCACTTCGCTCGTTCGGTCACGTATTCCAGGTCGAGCCGCTTGCCGTCATATTGCGCGCGCACCGGGAACATGATGCCGTTCGAAAGATTACCGTTATGTGCGAGTGCAAGGACATCGCCACCGGTTTTTTCCTCGTACGACGTCAGCCATTTCCACAGGTCACGCGGATTCGGGCTGCCGTAAGGTGGATAAGTCGTGTACGGCACCATTTGCGAAGCCTTGTCGCCACCGTCACGGTATACGACGACGCGATGCATGTTGTTGCCGGTCACCAGCGAGGTCCACTCGTAGCCAATAAACGCAGTGAATTGTCCGGGATCGTTATAATCCTCCGCCGCCTCGATATTGCGCTGCCACACAGACTTGAATTCGGGCGTGTCCGGCCAGTACATCAGCGACTCAGGGAACTTGCCGTTGGCAAACAGGCCGATCATTTCATAAGCGACACCAGGCCCATCTCCGGCCTGGATCCGCTCATACCACTCCCTGCCCTTGGGGTCCGACAATATACTCGGCTTGCCGGCGAACAGGTCCGCGAAGAAACCCACGTTATCGGAGTGATCGGAAACGACCAGCCAGTCGAGCGGTCGCGATAATTTGACCGGGATACCGGTGGACGAGGTTATTTCCTCACCGCGTGCGAAACGATAGGCGTCCTCGGGCGTGAGGCGAGCACCAAAGGCGCCGGCATCAAACGAATTGCCGGTATGCAGGTGCGTGTCGCCCCAGAGCGGGAAAGTCGGAAAAGACCGGCCGGCATAGGGAGAATAACTGGTGCCGGTGTACTGACCGGACAGCAGGTCCGCCGGGCTCTCCGGTGGCGGAATCTGACCGAATGCAGATATTGAAACAGCAAGCAGTCCGGGCAACGAGGCTGCCCTGATGAATACCACGATCGATGACTTCACTTATTTTTCCCAATTGATTTTGGATTATTGTCTGCGTAGTGCAGCACGGCCATTACAACAGTATTGAAATCCGGACTCAATGGCTACTGACGCTTGCGTTCAATCGCTATTTATTGAGGGCAGCAGCCTGTGTATACTCCGCTGCCGGTTAGAACCACTCTAATAAATACTGACCGCTGGGTAAGTAAATTAAATAACCGTTCCCTGAGGAGAATCACATGTGGAAGTTGACATCTATTTTGGCGTTTTTCGCTTTGGCCGCTTGCGGCGGCGAGCGCGCAGGGGATGCCGTAACGGCAGATGCAAGCAGCGAACCTGAATTTTCCGTCTCGGAGTCGGGCGTCAAAACCAAACATGTCGAAGGGTTCGGCGGCGTCATCGCTGAAAGTTACGCGGACTCACAGGAATGGTGGGCTGAAGAAGAACTGCCGAACGAGGATGCCCCCAACATCATCATCTTCCTGCTGGATGATGTCGGTTTTGCGCAGGTCGGCAGCTTTGGCGCATTGATCAATACACCCAACATCGACAACCTCGCGGCCAACGGTCTCCGCTTCAACAATTTCCATACGACGGCGCTTTGTTCTCCGTCACGCGCCAGCCTGATGGCCGGACGCTTTCCTCATTCCATTGGCCTTGGCAGTCATGCGCTGACGGCAATGGGCTTTCCCGGCTACAACGCCATCATGCCGGAATCGGCAAAATCGGTTGCCAACTACCTCGAGGCAGAGGGCTACGTCAACTACGCGCTCGGCAAATGGGATCACACACCCCTGCACGAAATCTCCCAGGTCGGTCCGTTCGACCGCTGGCCCAGTGGTGAAGGATTTCAGCACGCCTATACGTTCATGGCGGCGGATGTGCACCAGTTCGTTCCGGTGATGTGGAACGATCACACGCCGGAACCGTATCACAAGTCGGTTCACCTCGATCAGGACCTGGCGGATCGTGCCATCGAGTGGATTACCGGGCACAAATCCATTAAGCCGGACCTGCCGTTCATGATGCTGTGGGCATCCGGTTCCATGCACTCCCCGCACCACGCACCCGACAGCTATCTCGATAAATACGCAGGCAAGTTCGACCAGGGCTGGGACGTGGCTCGCGAGGAGATCCTGCAACGGCAGAAAGCGTTAGGCATCATTCCTGCTGACACACACCTGACTGCGCGCATTGACGAGATTCCCGCCTGGGACTCGCTGCCGGATCGGGAGCGGCAACTGTACGCGCGGCAGATGGAAGTGTTCGCCGCCCAGATGGAATGGGTGGATCACCAGATCGGCCGTGTGGTTGCAGCACTGGAGCGCATCGGCGAGCTGGACAACACGCTGATATTCGTCACCTCGGATAACGGCGCCAGCGGCGAAGGTGGCCTGGCAGGCACCTTCAATGAAACCTATGTCTTAAACGGCCTGCAGACGCCACTCGAGGCCAGCCTCAGGCACCTGGACGACTGGGGCCGGGAAAACACCTACCCGCACTACCACGCCGGCTGGGCGATGGCGGGCAACACGCCGTTCCGCTATTTCAAGCAGAGTGAGCATCGCGGCGGACAGCACGACCACCTGATCGTGCACTGGCCGGACGGTATCGAGGCCAAAGGCGAGATTCGCAGCCAGTATCACCATATCAGCGATATCGCACCGACCATCATGCAGGCAGCCGGGGTGCAAGTGCCCGACGTCTACCACGGTGTCGAACAGCAGCCGATGGATGGCGTGTCGATGATCTATGCATTCAACGATGCGGACGCCGCAAATCGGAAACAGCGCCAGTACTATGAAATGTTCGGCAACCGGGCCATCTGGTCGGAAGGCTGGAAGGCCGTGACGCTGCATGCCAATCGCATGCCCTGGGACGTGAACGTGGTGCTGCCATTCGAAAATGACGAGTGGGAGCTGTACCACGTGGCCGAAGATTTTTCCGAAAGCACTAATCTCGCCGAAGAAAATCCCGGGAAACTGGCGGAAATGATTGCCATGTTCGATGAGGAGGCATGGAAGTACAACGTCTATCCGCTGTACGACGACATGATCAAGCGTCTCGGCGGGCAGCAGGGCCGGCTGTTCGGTGACCAAAAGGAATTTGTCTACTATGCACCGGGCGCAATACGTATTGCCGAGAAAGCATCGGCACCGGTGAAGA
This sequence comes from Gammaproteobacteria bacterium, assembly GCA_004357475.1. Classification (GTDB taxonomy): domain Bacteria; phylum Pseudomonadota; class Gammaproteobacteria; order Steroidobacterales; family Woeseiaceae; genus SZUA-117. Next base: position 5,281 of record SMWE01000070.1, on the reverse strand, counting down.
ATCGCGCCCATTCCATCGAGACCACGATCGATCTCGATGGTGACGAAGAAGGCGTCATCGCCGCCGTCGGGGGCATGACCGGCGGCTACAGCATGTTCATCAAAGACCACCGTCTGTATTACGACTACAACTACCTCGATGGCGTGCACTACATCTTACGTTCATCTCCATTGCCGCGTGGCACGACGACACTCAAGTTCAATTTCCTGAAGACGCATGCGTTTGGCGGCATCGGCGAATTGTATGTGAATGACGAAAAAGTGGACCAGGTCGAGATGCCGACGATGCATATCAGCACCTACTCACTGGCCGAGACATTCGATATCGGGCGAGACACCGGCACCCAGGTTTCCAGACTTTATACCGGCATCTTCAAATTTGACGGCAGCCTGGACAGGGTAGTTTTCCTGCTATCGGATGAAGTAACAGATCCTGCAAATGTGCCGGGCATTTACAGGTAAGCGTTGATGTTGAAACGGGGACAGTTTGCTTACTTGCACCCCCCCACTTGATCAATTGAATAAACTGTTCCCAAATTTTTTCTGGCAATGCAATACCGAGCCGTGATAAATTCGCGCGGATCGATAGCTTATCGCCGTTCCACAATCAACAACAAATTTCCGACGTTTGCGAGAGGACTTCAAAATGACTACGCTCAGTCTAACCGCTAGCCGCTCACTAGTGATGGCCATCGCCGCACTATCCGTTGCATGCACTACCACTGCGCCAACCATCCAGACCGGACCGGACGCTGAAGTTTCTTATGACGGGCTTCACAAGGTGGACAACAGCCAGGCTGATTTGGCGTGGGCCAGGCCGGATTTCGATATTTCCGGCTACACCAAGATCATGCTCGTTGGTGAAGGCATAGAATACGCACCGGCAAAAAACCGCGGCCGGACCACCATGCAGCGATCAAAAGGTGGGCCATATTTTGTCGAGGAAGACAGCCGGGAGCGCTTCGAAAAACTCGTTGCCGAGACATTCCGTGACGAGATGCAGAAAATTGAGCGTTACGAAATCGTCACAGAAGCTGGACCCGATGTAATGATGGTCCGGGGCGCCTTACTTGATGTCGTGTCATTCGTACCTTCGGACCCAATGTCTATTGGGGGCCGAAACAACATTTATTTAAGTCGTGTCGGTGAGGCGACGTTGGTCCTGGAGCTGCGGGATTCCGAAACCGGAGCGATCCTTGCCCGATCGATTGACCGGCGTGCTGCAGAGCCAGTGGGCGGCACGTTTACCGATTCGAATAGAGTCACAAATGCCGCTGAAGTCCGGCGGCTGATACGATTCTGGGCCCGCCGGTTACGCGAGGGCCTCGACGGCTTCGGACAAGGCTAGAACCAGGATTCAATGCAAACACGACAGCCGGGGCGGAATCGCGCCGGCCGTTTTTGTTCGCTGGTTCAAATCAGGCGACAAGGTAGCCGATCAAAAGTCAGTGATCTCATAACCTGGGCCCGTAGTGGTCTGACCACTAGAACGGCCGCCCAACAAACAAGTACAACGCCGAATGGCCACCCTCGGCAAGTCCGCCTGCCAGGTAAACCGGGCCAATAAAAGTATCTGCACCAAGAAACAGGGAGCCCGCAAACAGCGCATTACTGAATTTCACTTCACTGGAGTTCTGCCAGGCGTTGCCCAATTCCACAGATCCGCCGACATAAAGCGAGGCGTCGAGCAGACCCCGGATCGGGTTGGACCTGATGCGCCGGTAGTAGATTACGCGGCCGACTGCCGTATGCCGGCCGCTCAGTTCGTCGCGCTGGAAGCCGGACAAATTAAACAGGCCACCTGTCGATAACAGGTTTTCGACACCCGTCACCTCTTTGAGCTGGGTCTGAAACTTCATAGAGCCGATCAGCGTGTTTGTACCCCAGGACTTTACGCTGCCAATCGTTCCCTGGACGATGTCAATGTCGGTGGTAGCCCCCATCGAATCTCGCAGTCCTGTCCAGCCTACCGAGGCCGCGGCACCGCTATTGGGAAAGTAGACATTATCCAGCGTATCGTAGCTGGCTGACGCCGTAATGCCGCCAATGTCAAATTTCCTCGATGGAAAGGCGCTGCCAATGTTCGAGCGGGTCGTGCCGAATCCATAAACCGTACCGACACGGATTTCACCGGAATTGCCGAAAACCCGGCCCACCGCAAGTTGACCCAGCACCCGGCGAACCCTGGACTGGTCAATAATGGCGCCGTTTTCGAAACTGTTGGTATTTTCTTCATCGAATGACGCGAGCGCCGAAACGAAATAGCGCCCCAATTTGTCGACAGGCTGATAAAACTCTGTTGCAAGCTGCTGGATTTCACCCATACGCAAAACGTTTCGCCATTCGGCACCGAGCCGGTTGATTTGTGTCCAGGTAAAGCTCGCTGAGCCGGTATAGGCGCTATTGCCTTCGAAGTCGTCCTGCAGCGATATGCCGAACCGCCAGAATTTATTTCCCGCCCGGCTCTCGATCGTCCGCAATTCCAGGATCGCGTTTTCTCCTTGCGGCCGCAGATTAAAGTCGACCGTCGAAAATGCGCCTATACCGTAGATCTTGCGCATGTCGGCATCCAGCTGCTCTTTGTCCAGTGGTGCATTTAGTTGTTGATTGAGTTGTGCGAGTATCAACGCATCATCGACGCCAGAGTCATTTGTCAGAACGATTTCAGAAATAATGGGATCCGTGCTACGTCTCTGTTGCCGAACCTCCACGAAACTCCGGTACTCGCTGTCGCTCACGCGGATCGCATCGAGTTGATCGGCAACGGCGATTACTGATTCCGCTCCTTTCGCCATCCGTTCCTCACGTAACGAGTAATCCGTTTCCCGGGCGGGTATGACTGCGGGCCGGACGACGATATCCGATGCATGCAGTGTCGCCAGGCTGGCGACGCTGTTCTGTCTCTGCAAAATGTGGCTCACCTGGCCGACGATGCCGAACACGGAGTTTATTTCGTCGGCCGTTCGCAAGTACGGACCCACGTCAACCACAATGACGACATCCGCACCCAGCTGCCGGGCAACGTCTATCGGCAGGTTATTCAGGAGACCTCCGGACACCAGGTGCCTGCCGTCAATCTGTACCGGCGGCAATGTGCCAGGTGTTGTGAGCGTCGCAAGCATTGCCCGATCGAGGGATCCGGAATCGAGGATCACCTCCTCTCCCGTCAGCAGGTCCATCGCTACCGTGCGATATGCCAACGGAAGATCGTCGAAATCCTGTATGCCCTTTGTGTGTGCCACAACCGACTGGAACAGGCGGGCCAGCTTGTCGTTGGGAATCAATGCCGCGGGCAACTGCGCCTGTCCGTCTTTGATACCAACCCGATACTTGATCAGGAAATTATCGTCATCGCGTTTGCGGCGATACGAGAGATCCTCACGGCGAGTATCTGGATTGAAAATATCCTCCCAGTCCGTTAACAGGAAGAATTCCCTGATTTCGGCAGTCGTCATCCCGGATGCGTATAAACCTCCAATTACGCCACCGATACCGGTGCCGACAATCAGGTCGATTTGCACGTGCTGGCGTTCGAGTTCCTCGAGAACCCCAAGGTGTGCAATGGCGTGAGCCCCGCCGCCCCCAAGCACGAGTGCGATGCTCGGGCGACCTTCTGCAGAGACCAGTTGAGCAAAAGCTGCGACAGGATGAAATGCAGTCCACAGGATCAGCAACAAAGCTGCCGGTCGAATCTTCATTCATTGGCTCCCAAGTCGGACCAGGGTGGTGCGGAGATTATTCGACAGCGCCCAGGGGACGCAAGCAATTGCTCAAAATGTCGGGGTTGGACTTACTACTGGCTGATAGTAGTATGCCAGCCGGTCGACTGGAATCGAAAACAAATTGCGGAGTCAAAAAATGCGTTCTCTACAAGAATCAGGAATTCCCGGCAGTCTGCTACTGATCCTGGGATTCATTTCGCTGGGCGGTTGCGCTTCAAGCGCAAAAATACTGTTTGATTATGATCGAGGCGCTGATTTTGGCTCGTATCGGACCTATAACTTCATGGAAGACGCGGGGCCGAATACCGGCGATTACCAAAGCTTTTTCACGCGCTACATGATCGACGCAATCACGATCGAAATGGAGAAACGCGGCTACACGAAGTCGGATAATCCTGACTTATTGGTCAATTTCAATGCCGTCCTGCAGGACAAGACCAAGGTATCGACCTCACCGGCTCCCATGACGGGTGGCTACTACGGATATCGTGGCGGATACTACAGCGGCTGGGGAGTCGGCTACGGATACGCGACCGAAACACATGTGTCGCAGTATACGGAAGGGACATACAACATCGACCTCGTCGACAATGCCAAAAAACAACTCGTGTGGGAGGCGGTGGGCGTTGGACGTGTATCGGAGGAGGCGCTGGAAAATCTTGAGCACCGCGTCAGGGAAGGTGTGCCGAAGTTTTTCGCAGGTTACCCATTCGTCGCCGGTAGCGCCGCCCCCGTGACAGGCGGCAGCTAGGCAGTACCAGAAAAAAACCGGCACCGTTGACAAAGCCGGCACCGGTTTTTTTGAATCGTCCTATTTCTTGGCTTCTACCTTGAATTTCTGTCCGCCGACGGAAGCCTCGTACATCAGGCCGCCCTTCGCCTGGGTGAAAATAGCCATGCCGCCGTTGAATTCCGCATCTGCGGAGACTCCGGCTGTGATGGCAACCGCGGAAGCCTGGGCACCCAGTTCATAATTGCCACGCTTGAAGTTAGTAAGAGTAGCCTCGTCTTCGAAGAAGATGAACTCGCTATAGGCCTGTCCACCCCACTGAAAACCGAAGCTCAGTTGCGTTAACGTCACGTTGGCAGTCACTTCTCCGTTTTCGTAAAGCACACCCTTACCGCGGGCACCGCCGATACCGAAGCCGGCCTTGCCGACCGTTGGAATGACCACATAACCTACCGCACTGTCGAAAAATCTTTGAATGCTGGGATCTTTCTCCAAAAAGGCCGCAATTGCCGCCTGGGCTTTGGCGTCATATTCATCTGCTTCACCCGGGTCCCAGGCCCAGCTTGTGGCCGCCAACACAAATGATGAAAGCGCCAAACCGGCAATAATTATTTTACTCATAGTTTTTCCCTCTTTTTCATTATATTCCCCGGTTCCATTATCGAACCGAACTTGAAATCCATGTGTCAGGATTTTTGTTCGAAGACGTGCACATCTCGTTGCGGGAACGGTATCGATATGCCTTCTTTATCGAACCTCAGTTTCACGGCCTTGGTGAGATCCCAGTAGGTATCCCAGTAATCTTCTGTTTTCACCCACGGGCGAACGAT
>SMWE01000069.1 GCA_004357475.1 Gammaproteobacteria bacterium | reverse complement strand
TCAGGCAAATGAGGTCCGCACCCACATGCCAATGAAATACGACACTATGACGACAACAATGGCGATAAGCAGGTGCTCTGTAATCACGGGTAGCGCTTTAACGCGCTGCATGCGGGCAAGATACGCGCTCAACAAGGTAATAACGAGTAATCCCCAGGACACGCAGACGATGACGGCGGTCTGCAGGGGCAGCCACAGGAGTGGTAAAGCGAAGCTCAGCGCAACGACGAGTTTCGTCACGAATGTCCAGATTGTTGCAGCCCAAATATGGTCTTTGGTCGAGTCCGGATCAGCCTCCTGCGCAATATGAATTCCCAGCGCATCTGACATCGCGTCCGCGACCGCCACTACAAGTATTCCGCCGAGCACCGCAACGATCGACTGAGTTCCGGCATGCAGGCCAACAATCAGGCCGATGGTCGTGATGACGCCACTGGTCGCTCCGAAGAAAATACCGGTGCGCGCACCTTTATTCCTGAGAATTCTTTTCATCAGGTTTTATTCACTGCCCGTAGTGAAATCCGTATTGCCCTGCGCTCGCGGAGTCTCATGGTCTGTCAGAGCCCGGTGTCATTCGGCCGCGCTGACCTTATGCGCAACAGAATTGTTGTATAGATTATGACATTAACGGCAACCACCAGCCCGGCCAGCAATAATTGTATATCTCTGGTCAGCCCGTCCGGGTATATCACCGGGAAAATGTATTGTTCAACAAAGCTGATGGAGTATCCCTTCTCACCAGCACGAGTCCTGAAAAAGTTCTCCAGTGTCGTTAAGGGGCAAATCCTGCCTGTCAGCTCGACGAAGGCGCCCCAGGACGCAGCCGGAATATGAATCCATGCGAACCACGCGTAGCGGAATACCGCTAGAGCCCCGGCAACGACCAGTACAATAAACGCAAAGTGCGTCACCAGTGCAAGATCTGCCGCTAGTCGGTAAAGCATCGTTCAACGATCGCTATTCATGTCTCGATCGAGAATAGATTGATATCATGATCATCTTCGGGCAACCGCACCTCTGGCTCATACGCGAAACCGAGTCTCTCCAGCAATTTGACCGAAAGTTCATTGTCCGAGTCTACCAGCGCAATTATTTTCCGGCCAAACTTGCATGCTCACTGCAGGAATTCGCCCAATGCGGTCGTGTATTGATCGAAATTCTGAATCGTATTGTGCGTAGCATTTCCAATAATGTTCACAGTTGTCATCGAAGGATCCAAAACCGCTGCGAGATTCCGGGAACTTTTCATCGGAATAAACTCGTCTCGTTCAGCAATCAGGATCAACGTCGGAATGGAAATGCTGCTGGCATGGCTCAGTGAGTCATACCTGTCTTTCAGCATTACCGACACTGGAAAAATCGGAAACGACGACTGCGCCAGTTTAGCGATACTGTCGTACGGTGTTACCAGCACCAGTCGTTCTGCATTCCTCGTGGCCGCCAGGAACATTGCCACACCACTACCGAGACTGCGTCCCACGATGGATATGCTGGAATGCGCCGGACTGATGTGATCGAAAATAGCCTGAGCATCGCTGACAATGGCTTCCTCGGACGGTGCGCCGGTACTGGCGCCGTAGCCGCGATAATTCACCAGGTAGATCGCCTTGTCCGGAAATATCCTGGAAAACTGTCCAATGTTCTGGGCGACGTCCTCGGCATTACCGCCGAAATAAATGACGGCATCCTCTTTCTCTGCAGCCAGCCGCCATATCTGCAGTGTCGCGCCGTCGACATCCAGCCGCAAGTCTTCGGCCATTACGTTTCGCGATTCCGGCGTTGGAAAATAGATGAACGATCTTTGCGCGACATACAAATAGCCGCAACAGCCGATGTATATCAGGATAACTGTAGGCAGGATCCACATGCCGCTACTCTTCATGGTCGCAAAATCCGGTACCGGTCATGAAGGCTCTGCCGGATTACTGGCCGCCGGTCGAAATTTATACGGCTGATGTTGATAGTACTTCGGCGATGAATCCAGCCTGATATGTAACCAGGCTACCCCGAGTCCTGATGTGCTGAGCCAGATCGGCTTGTCAGTCAACAACTTGGAGATGGTTTGACCGACACTTTGCCATAGTGCATGCACCTGGTTGTCGGATGCCTCACGCAGGAAAGTGGCCAGGTGCGCATAGCCCGGGGACGCGGCGCCGGGCGACGGGGCAATCAGCATTGCATCGCCACCAAGGTTTCGAAAGGTCGCAACATCTTCACCGGCGAAGTGCGAGCGAAATGCTTCTGTGTTCGGGCGCATGCGCTCGAGTATCGGCGCATCGATCATCACAAACTCCGCCCCACAAGCGAAACTGGAGGTCGTCAGTGGCGGATGCTCCCAGAAATATGACGTGAAGGGTGAACTCTTCAGCAAATCCGTGTACCAGCCTGCGAAATCCTGATCGTCTTGCAGCAACCGGAAAAATGCGGTGAACGTCAGCGGTTCTTCATTCTGAAACAGTTTAATGAGTTCGGTACTGCCTGTACCCGATCTGCTTGCCATCCACATGCTTGATTGCGACAAGGCAACAACGCAGCTAGCGCGGGGTTAGCCCGAGATAGTCGAGCGTTTTCTCTTCGAGGAATTCGTTCGACATTAATGCGACAGCGCAGAGATTATTGCGGCACACAGCCTGCCGCTCCATACCTCCGGTCGGGCAGTCGTAATAAACGCGAAATGCGCAACTCTGCTGGTAATTCCTGTACTCCAGCCGCAGCACAGTGATATCAGTTTTGGCCACCGACGTCAGGCACTGGATCGGATAACCGTAATCGAACAGTGTGCAGTCATCATCTTTCGAGCAATGCTGTGCAGCATCTACCTGCACACGCAGCGTGTCCTCCGCCTGCTCGCAATCGGTGACGTCCGGGCCGACCTGCACCGGCGAATCCGGTCGAACCTGGGTATGCGCAATTCCCGGCCCCGGTTCCGGAGTGGCTAGCAGCCACGGGGTGTCACCCTCCAGCCACGTCGCGATCAACCATAATGCGACCGCTACGGTTACGGAAATCAATGCAGTAGCATATGGCAGGCGATTCATGGAATCTTGTCGGCAACGCAGAACCGGTCAATGACGGTAACGCCGGCGACCTGCAGATCAGCGAGATTGCCGAGCTCGTTCGCGGCACACTCCAGGTCGACCGTCCGGCTTACCAGTTTTTGAGGACGAAGCTTGTCGTCCACAATCATCTGTAACATTCGATCATACTCGTACGCTTGCATGCCATGGCTACCGACAATCTCGAGTTCTCTGGCGATGACGAGTTCCATCGGGATCGCCGGATGGTAGTCATCGCCTGCCATCAGACCAACCTGCACATGGCGTCCTCGCTTTCTCAGATTCGCAATCGAGTTGTAACAAGTCTCATTACTGCCCAGCGCATCAATTGACAAATGAACGCCGCCATTGCTGAGATCCCTGATCGCCTCGACAACCGATGATGCGGATTTTGCGTTTATCAGTTCGGCCGCGCCGACAGACCCTGCCAGCGCAAGTGCATCGTCTCTGATATCGACGGCGATCACCCTTGCGTCGAAAGCGCTGGCAATCATCACGGCCGAGAGACCGACGCCACCACAGCCATGTACGGCCACCCACTGACCGGGCGCTACACGGCCCTGCGCGACGACTGCTCTGAATGACGTCGCAAAGCGGCACCCGAGGCTCGCGGCGGTGACGAAGTCAATTTTGTCGGGAAGCGCTACCAGGTTGATATCGGCATAGCCGATCGCAACATATTCCGCGTAGGACCCCCAATGCGTAAAGCCCGGCTGAAACTGAAAATCGCAGATTTGCTGATTGCCTGATACGCATTGTCCGCACTTCCCGCAACCAACGGCGAATGGCAGGGTCACCCTGTCACCCTCGTGAAAATTCCTGATACCGGCACCGACAGCCGCGACCACACCTGAGATTTCATGTCCCGGCACATGCGGCAGGCTGATGTCGCGATCGTGGCCCATCCAGCCATGCCAGTCGCTGCGACACACGCCGGTTGCGGCGACGCGCAGCACGACACCGTCATTTTGCGGCTGCGGATCATCAACAGAGCGTATTTCCACGGGGCCCTGAAAGGTTTCGTAAACGGCAGCTTTCATGGCGACTCAGGTTATCAGTTCCTTGTACATGACGTAGGCATCCACGAAATTGTGCCCGGAATGTTTGGACGCGCCCGGCAAAGTGCCCACGATCGCAAATCCCATCTTTTGCCAAAGATGAACACTGGCCTCGTTCGTCTTCACCACGAGGTTGTACTGCATGGCGCGATAGCCCATTCGAATCGCTTCATCCTGGGAGTGCTCGCACATTTGCGTGGCAATTCCCATACCGCGCGCCCGTTCTGCAACCATGTAACCGCAATTCGCAACATGTGCCCCAAGCGTCGGCTGATTAGGTTTGAGGTAATAGGTACCAAGTATGTTGCTCTCTGTATCCTCTGCTACGTAGGTAGCCGCCGGAATCTCCAGCCACATTTGTCGGGCACCGTCGACCGTCATGTCCATTGCATATGGATAGGTATCGCCCACCCGGATGACCGGTTCCATGATATCCCATACGGCCGGCCAGTCAGCCTCGCTGCAGCGCCGGATATTTACCTTCGCAGCCATAAGATCAGAGGAACTACTCTGCAATTTCCTTGATGTAGCGTAACAACTCGCCGTCATAACCAGACTTTTCGTAAAATCCGCGTGCACGGGTATTGCTGGCAAAAACGTGCAATGTAATCGTTTGTGCGCCCTTCGCCGTCGCCTCACTCTCTGCCGCCGCGAGTAATGCCTGCCCGACACCCATGCCCTCGGCGCCCTCGCCAACCACTATCGCCTCGAGGTGTGCGCTCGGTTCATGGCTCAGTAATTCCGGGCGCAAACTGACCAGCGAAAATCCCAGCACCGTCTGCGCATCGTCAATGGCGACATGCACGAAACATTCTGCCGCCTCTCCATCGAGCCAGCGTTGCAATATCGCAGCGTCGCTGCGCCAGAGATCAAGCGGATTTCGCGATTTCGGCAGGTCGAATGAAGCGAGGCGTGGCATCAACGCCAGGATTGCCTCACCGTCTTCATATTCAGCATTGCGAATCTGAAAACTCATTGTCTGATCAATCTCGACTTTTCATATTAGAACCAACGTCATCGCAAGGAGAGCGAAGCCCGACGAAGCAATGACGTCGGATTTTTTTCACTTCTCGGCGCACTCCACTCCGATATCCTCATTCCAGAGCGATTCGTTTGCCCGAATGAAATCCTGCATCAATTGATAGCACTCCTGCCTATCCGTGATCACGAGTTCGACACCGCGCGATCGCAGGTATTCCTCCGGGCCCTGGAACGTGCGGTTCTCGCCAATCACTACTTTTGGAATCTTGTAAAGCAGGACCGCCCCGCTACACATGTCGCAGGGTGACAAGGTCGAATACAGCACTGCCCGCCGGTATTCCGCCGCACTCAGACGCCCGGCATTCTCCAGGCAATCCATTTCCGCGTGTAGAATTGAACTGCCACGTTGTAGCCGGCGATTGTGCCCGCGCGCCACGATCTCGCCATCGATGACCAATACCGATCCGATCGGAATGCCACCGGAATCCTGTCCCTGGCGGGCCTCCTTAATTGCAGCGTCGAGAAATTTGTCCGGCATAAGCAAAGTTGGTGCCCTTCATGGAAGCAATTCAATCCCGTTTGACAATTTCCTCGAACGGCGCATCGGCCAGCGACCTGATTTCGACAAGTACGATACGAATCGGCGTGGTGCCGATGTTCTCACCAAAATGACGGCCAACCGCATTCATCCACGTAACATTGTCGGAGTCTTCTTCCACAACGAAAGAGTCTCCGTCTTCCTCGGTGATGCGTAGCGTGCCGCCGGAAATAATATAGGCCACCTTGGGCGGATGCGTGTGCCATGCTTCTTTCTCGCCGGGCAGGATCCGGTACACCAGGACACGAACATGCTCGTTATCCAGCAATACCGTATATATGTCGGGAGACACTACCGCCGGATCAATGTGATTCGGTTGTTGTTGCGCAGCGACAAGAGTCGTTACGGCGAGGTTGAATATTACAGAAAGGATTATTGATCTCATTTTGAAAGCCGATATTCTCCACCAGGTCCCGGCGTCAGGTAAACAATTTGGCTCGGCTCAAGAACATCAACACGGTGCCAGGTACCTTTCGGCACAATCAATCCATCACCGGGCAGCATCTCCAGCTCCTGAACGGGACCGCCGCGTCCGGCCGTGCCGGCATATTTTCTGCGGACATGTCTCATTTTATCTCAACTGTTTAATTTTTGGGATTAAATCTTTCCGCACTACTCATTCCTCTCCCCTTGGAATCGACCTTCGGGCCGCCGTGGTTCGTGTCCCGGAAGTTATCACAGACTATCGTAAACCGTCTCAAACCACGTGATGTTATACGTCGCTCGATCGCGGCTTTGGTCGCTGAATCTGACTGAAACTGACGCCGGATAATGCAAAACAGCATCATACTCGACGTCAAACCTGTACGGGTGTGCCTCGAGAAGTCTCGTAGTAAATTCGAAAGCTGACTCGATAGTGCCCGGAACATCAGCCAGGTCCATGATGTCGACAAGTTCATCGTTGTCAATTCTATACGCGGCAACGAATTTAGAATCTCGTACATGAATCCTGATCGGTCCCGGAACAGGCCGGGTTTTGAAATCCAGAATCTCGAATTCAAAACTGTAATTGTTTATGCCTTTGTGATGCCATTGGAAAGACTCATCCGCAAGTTCCTGGTAATAAGCACTGAACTCATACCATGACAACAGCGGCACTGCGCTCATCCACAGGAAAAGCATGACGAAAACAGCTGCCACAATCGGCATGAGAGGTTTTGAAATCGCTGGCATAAGTAATCAGAAGTACGTGACAATTGCCCGGACAGAAGCGACAAGCATAACGTAGGTGCTGCCGCATGTGTCCCGTAACTGCGGGAAAATAACCGGAAGTTGGCCCTGAGCGGTCATTGTTGCGGACCGCCGCCAGCGACCCAGCCATAGCTGGCAACGTGATACGCAATTCCCGTATTGAGATTCGGAAACTCGGAGAAACGCCGCAATAGACCCTCGAACTCGATGCCGCCTTTCTCCGGCACGTGTCTTGATGGTTTCCGGTGCTTACACAATCCTTGCCGAACCAAGAGATAACCGTATGCCGAAAGTCTCCCGAAGTTGATCTGGCGGACTCGTTCAGGTCGCTTTTTTGACCATGCATTGATCAAGATTAGCGAGCGCCTCGGGCCAGGCCTCTTTATGCCCGTTCCTGGTATCCTCGTCCGGTAAACCGGCATGCGTAAGCTTCAGCTGTGTACCGCCGTTCTGTGGGGACAGCTCAATGCTTATGACGGTTTCAGCGCCTTGTGTCCCCGGGTTCCCGGTGACCCATGTCAGCTCCAGCAGCTGGTCGGGAACCAGTTGCAGAAATCTCCCGTAATGCGGATGGCGCTGTCCCTCGAAATGCGTTTCAAAGAAAAATGGAACGTTCACCTCTGCCTTCATCATCAGGGTGCCAGGTTCAGCAAACCATTGGCCGAATTGCTCTGTCCATGCCCGGTAAACCACGTCGGGGGACGCAAGCATCGTGCGCTCTACCGTGAGCTTGAGTGGACGCGATGAAAGATCTGGCTGTATGTGCATCTGTGGCCCTCTTGCAGCCTGGCTGGCCTGTCAGAACCTGTTTGTCGACGAATTGGCCAGTTTCGCAGGGATCCTTTGTCAACAGACGGTGCCACACTTGCCGGAGTTTCTGCAGCCAGGAATGGTCCCAATCAGCCAGATTATTTTACAAATGGTCAATAATGTTTCCGCGGAAACACGGGCCAATGAAGCAGACCGCGTTCATAGCCTGGTTTTTTCGCCGGGCACCTGACAGTTTAACTCACTGGCAAAGGAGCGGCGGGGCCTGAGTTGCCGCAATGCAAGACACGTGACAATCACCGCAGGCGACCAGTGCAGCACTTTGTCAGGCGGCGGCCCTAACACTTCTTTGCCACAACGACTTCGGATGGCACGCCAAAAGCCACCACCTTCGAGTGGTGTTGCAGCTGCCATTTCGACTCCGGGAGAAACGGTAGAAGATCGACGGGACGACAGCCGCCCACCAGGGAGGGCCAACGAGTTTGCACCCAGCTAACCACGCCGGCCACGATCCGCGAGACAAATCCAGTGCCGCTGGTGAGGCCTGATAAGCACAGCAGACCATTCGGGCGAAGCATCCGGTGGGCTTCGCGAAGCACAGCCCGAATGTCCTCATGGGAAAGCAGATCGAACACGTAGTTTGACACAAAGCGATCGTAGTACCCGGCAGGTTCATCAACCGGAGGCCCGCCCTCGGTAAGGATCACCTCCGCCCGTCGTGAGAATACGGCAAGGCGGGATTCGGCCAGTTGTACCATCTTCGGGCTGACGTCCATCCCCCGGTAGCGCGCCGTGTCGGACAGATACTGCTCAAATAGACGCAATGCGAAGCGGCCAGTGCCAAAGCCGAACTCGAAAACGGACTCCGCGGACTGGAAATTTCCGTGCAGCAGGACCAGTTCAGCCGCGCATTTTTCGTAGAAGCCCTGCGAGTCTTGCAGTGAACCGATTCGATCATATGTTTGCCGTGCCTGCTGGTGAGATAGCGTGCCCAATTTACCCCTCTGATCTACCTGTGCAATCTGTACTGCCTAACGGTCTGACTTACTGGCGCCGTTGGCTGGCGCCAGTGATTAGCGCTCGTGTTGCCGGGATTGCGAAACACGCAATAATCCCGCCCTGCAGCCAGCGTGGCGATTTGTCGAGCAGACGAATATACGTCGCTCTCATTCCTCCGCAGGAAACTCGATCCAGAATACGCCCCGGAGATCGCCAACCCGGAACCCGACAGCGCGGTCTTCCGGATAGAGCTCGTTGATTCGCGATTCAATGTCGGGGGCCAGAACGTCCCCATGGCAAGTTAGGCATACAGGTTGGAGCAGAATCGGCTCGACATAGCCCAACCGCTTGTTTGGCAGAACCACGATCCGTGACGCGCGATCCGAAGAACTGGCAACGTAATCCTCCAATACGGGACGGACCCACTCGGGAGAAGCAGTGGCGGGATTGCGCAGGCGATGACTGGTGCGCCCCAGGCTCATGCCGTCGAGCGAAAGGGCCTCTGCGATCTCAGGGGCTTGCAGCTGACAAGCACTGATCGCCTGGACAGGACCCTGCGCAAGCCCCAGACGAAGCGCCTCCTGAAGGTCCTGTTTGAAGGGCACGAGTAGCTCAGCCCCTCGAGCCAGTTCAGCTTTTTGGGCTTGTACGACGCCCGCTGCGAGAGCTAGCGCGACGACGATAGTCCAACAATGGTGCGTAGTATTCACTATTAATCGGCTGCCTAATGGTGTAGCTCACTCGCGCCAGGTAACCGGCGCACTGCGTGCGAAGCCAACATCATAACAATGCACGAAGCGTGACCGCGACCACCCGGCGGTCAGTGCAGCGATTTGTCAGGCGGCGCATAGCTTTTTGACATGAAGCTTCTTTTTTGCTTTTTTCGCGGCCCAAAGGTCATACTGAGTCTGCTGATTGAGCCAGCTCTCTGGTGAAGTCTCGAACGCGATCGAAAGGCGCAATGCCATTTCAGGGCTAATGCCAGCGTGACCATTCAGAATCGCTGACAAAGTCTTTCTACTGACTCCGAGACCCTCAGCAGCCTCAGTGACACTCAATTCCAATGGCTCAAGGCAAAGCCCTCTAATTACTTCACCAGGGTGTGGGGGGTTGTGCATTTGCCTAGTCATATCTAATGGTAATCCTCGTAATTCACATCAACTGCGTCGGGTCCGTCAAATTTGAACGTAATCCGCCCATTTCCGCTTACCCGCACCGACCAAGGACCGCGACTCCGACCTTTCAACTGATGCAAGTACAAGCCTGGAAGGTCCATATCCTGAGGAGACAGGGATGCGTGGAGTCTGGACATTATGAGTCTAAGCTTCGGTGCGTACGCTGTCTGAATTCCCGCTTTCGTTCCACGCAAAAATAAGCGCTCAAGTCCTTTGTGTTTGAAGCTTCGAATCACGGTGGGTAGTGTAACGTGTTACGTTACACGTGTCAAGATGAAAGCCGCCTAATGGTTTAGCTCACTGGCACCAAGATCTGACGCGGCTGTGGCTAAAGCATGTAATGAAAACTCTGCAAGAGCCGTGAGAGATGCGCCTCGGGCGGCCAGTGCAGCGATTTGTTAGGTGCCACTTGGCGCTCTCCTGTGATTACGCCATAGCATACCTGCCACTACTAACCCGATGGCCGCCAGCACGACCATCAAATAGTCGCTGCGAACAAACGCATCAATATTCCAAAAGACCGGGCTAATAACGACCGTTGCACCAATAAAATAGAATGAAAGTACGGCCAAGCGGCGGGCACCCATTCTGGCAGCAACCAATGCTCCGATCGCTGCTGCGAGTGATCCCAAAATCGCTGGTGTGAAGGCTGCGGCACTGGGTATGTACGCAACCACAGCCAGCATCAGGCTTATGCTTCCTATCACACATCCAGCTTTGCGCATTTCCTGCTCGTGGCACCTAACGGTTTAGCTCACTGGCGCCAGGTTACTGGCGCACTTCGTGTGATGCCCAGATGATAACAGTGCACGAAGTGTGACAGGAACCGCCCGACGGCCAGTGCAGCGATTTGTTAGGCGACTCATGCTGCATGTTTCTGGAAATCAAGTTCAATCTTAAGGCGCCCTCCAAGTGCCTGAACTGCGCTTTATGTAATTCTCGTTTAACTCGCCAACAAGCTTGGGTGACCAGAGATCTTCAAACTTTCTGAACTTGTCGGCCAAGTTGACCTTGCTCATCGCGTCAGCCGAGTTTCCGGATGCCGACCGCGTGCCGGATTTCTGCGAGGTATGGGATGGAAATTTCCCTGGCCTTGTCGGCGCCTTTTAAGAGTTCCTGTTCTATTATGGCCGGGTCATCAATCAGTCGCTGATATTTCTGACGCGCCGGCTTCAAGTGCTCGTTGATGTATTCGAACAGCACCTCCTTCATCTCGCCCCAGGCGATGCCGTCGGCGTAGCGTTTTTCGATGTCTTTAACTTCGTCTGGGGTCGCGAACGCCTTATAGATGTCATACAACGTCGAGCCTTCGGTATCCTTTGGCTCGCCAGGTTCCTGGCTGTTGGTCTTGATCTTCATGATGAGCTTGCGGAGTTTCTTCTCGTCCGCGAACAGCGGGATGATGTTGTTGTAGCTCTTGCTCATCTTGCGGCCATCGAGACCGGTCAGCAGCGCGGTATCATCGCTGATGACGGCTTCGGGAATCACCAGAATGTCGCCATAACGGTGATTGAATCGCTGTGCGATATCGCGCGTCATTTCGACATGCTGTTTCTGATCGCGACCGACAGGAATCTTGGTCGACTTGAACATCAGGATATCGGCTGCCATCAGGATGGGATAGCTGTAGAGCGCCATCATGATGCCCTGGTCCGGGTCCCTGGTACCGCTTTCTACGTTGGCCTGCACGACGGCCTTGTAAGAGTGAGCACGGTTCATCAGGCCTTTGGCCGTGGCGCTGGTCAGGATCCAGGTCAGGTGCAGGATCTCGTCGATATCGGATTGCCGGTAGAAGACGGCATTGTCAGTGTCCAGTCCAAGTGCCAGCCAGGCTGCGGCTATCTCCAGTGACGACTGGTGAACGCGATCGGGGTCTTCGGCCTTGGCGAGCGCATGATAGTCGGCAAGAAAATAAAAGTTTTTGTTGGACGGATCCTTGCTCGCCGCGATACCTGGGCGAATAGCACCTACGTAATTGCCAATATGGGGTGTGCCGGTGGTTGTAATACCGGTGAGATAAATGTCTTGAGCCATTACTTAATACCCGGCTGCCTGTCCGTCCTTGCGGGATTCGGACGCACCGTAGTAGACACCTTGCACATCATTTCTGAGGATCGCCTGGTAGCCGCCATATGCGATACGCCCGGTCGCGATATCGTGTCCCATTGCCTTCAGTTCCTCGCGGACGCTCTCCGGGATGCCGCTTTCCAGGTACACAGTGCCGCCATCGGTCATTACCTCGTCGGTCGGCTGTGACGAGCCGCTGTGGCGCATACGCGCCGCATCGCCTGCTTCCTGCAGGTTCATATCGAAGTCGATCAGGTTGATGATAATCTGTGCATGCGCCTGGGGCTGCATCGAGCCGCCCATCACACCGAAGCTGAGCCACGGCTTGCCGTCCTTCATGACGAACGCCGGGATGATTGTGTGGAACGGCCGTTTGCCGGGTTCGTAAATGTTGGCGTGTCCGTCTTCGAGACTGAACAACTGACCGCGGTTTTGCAGCTGGAAGCCCAGCTCTTCCGGTGTCATGCCGGAGCCGAGGTCGCCATAGTTGGACTGGATCAACGAAATCATGTTGCCGTCCTTATCCGCAACTGTCAGGTAAATCGTGTCACCGGTTTCGAGTTTAGCGTCTCCGGGCGGATAGCTCTTTGCAGCTTTGTCGTCAGAGATCAGCTGGCGGCGTTCGGCAGCGTATTCCCTGGACAGCAGCATATCGATCGGCGCATTGTAGAAATCCGGGTCGGCATAATATTTGGCACGATCTTCATAAGCGACTTTCTTGGACTCAATCAGCGTGTGCAAATATTGTGCACTGCCAAAGCCCATGCTCCTTAAATCGTAACCTTCGAGGATGTTCAGCATTTGCAACGCGACTATGCCCTGTCCATTAGGCGGGAGCTCGTACACGTCGTAGCCCCGATAGTTGATGGACAGCGGCGTCACCCATTCCGACGTATGTTTGGCGAGATCTTCGACTGTCAGGAACCCACCGTGCTCGGCCATGTAAGCGTCAATTGTTCTGGCGATGTCACCTTTGTAAAAAGCGTCCCTGCCACCTTCGGCAATCTTCTTGTAGGTGTTGGCAAGATTCGGATTCCTGAATACGTCGCCGGTCTTCGGTGCTGCACCGCCAGGCATGTAGATCTCCTTCACACCGGCATACCCTTGCCGGGACTCGACGTTTTCCTGCCACAGGTTTGCAATAAATTGGGTGACGGGGAATCCCTGTTCCGCATAGCTGATCGCCGGCGCTAGCAGATCGGCCATCGGCAGTCGCCCATAGCGCTCGTGCAATTCATACCAGCCGTCTACGGCGCCCGGCACGCTGACAGTGAGCGGCCCGAGATACGGGATGCCCTCGAGCCCTAAGTCCCTGAAGTGCTGGAGAGTCAGCGATTCCGGCGAGCGACCAGAGGCATTGAGGCCGGTCAGTTCACCTTTCTCGGCGTCCCACACGATCGCAAACAGGTCTCCACCGATGCCGCAAGCGGTCGGTTCCATCAATCCGAGGGTCGCGTTTGCCGCGATTGCAGCATCCACTGCGCTGCCGCCCGCTTTCAGGATGTCGAGCGCCACCTGGGTCGCCAGTGGCTGGCTGGTAGCAGCCATGCCCTGTATTGCGATGACCTCGGAGCGCGACGCGAACGGCTCGCCCGTTACCCGGTCAAACCCCTGCGCAACCGTCGTAATACTAGCCATCAGCCCCAGCACCAACACCAACAAAGCTACACGATTCATACATATCTCCGGGCCACTCTGGAAAATCATAAATGATGCCTAGTTTACGCGTGGATTGAAACTCCCAATCCGGCGCTGCAGGGCGTTCCTGCCAGATTCACGCCACTTCGGGAATCCGGTTATGATGGCCAAATGAGCAATACGCCGTACGTCGACGACGCCGTTCTCGGCTCGCTTTATCCGGACCATATCCAGACTATCAAATCCCGCCACGACCAGGCACTCGAACGGGCAGGCGCCGGCCATGCGGTCATTTTTTCGGGTGCACCGCGAGCCGTGTTCCTGGATGACTATGACTATCCTTTTAAACCCAATCCGCATTTCGTCGGCTGGCTGCCGCTCACACAGATACCTTATTGTTATGTTATCTACACGCCGGAGGAAATCCCGGTGCTGGTCTATTACCAGGAGAAGGACTACTGGCATCTGCCGCCGGCAAACCCGGAAGGATACTGGGTCGATCAGTTTGAGATTCGTGTGGTGCATACACACGAAGAGGTTGGCCGGCATCTACCTGAGGATGCCAGCAAGTGCATATTGATAGGCGAGATCGACGATCCGGCGCACGCCTTTGGCATAGACCGCATCAACCCGTCAAGCGCGCTCAACATGCTTCACTACGGGCGAGGCGTAAAGACTGCCTACGAGCTTGAGTGCATGCGCGGTGCATCGCGACGCGCAGTCAAGGGGCATGCTGCTGCAGAGAATGCATTCCGGGCAGGAAAATCAGAATACGACATTCACCTTGATTACTGCCGCGCGGTTAAACATACGGATAGCGAGTTGCCCTACGGTAACATCATTGCATTGAACGAGAACGGCGCCGTCCTCCATTATCAGCACCAGTCGCGGGAGAAGCCTGCAAAATTACGTTCGTTCCTGATTGACGCCGGTGCTGGAATTTGCGGATATGCCAGCGACATTACACGCACCTACGCAAAAGAGTCCGGGGAATTCGCAGATCTCATCGAGCGCTTCGATGAACTGCAGCAGCAACTCGTGGCCGAGGTGAAAGCCGGGCTCGACTTTTCAGACCTTCATGTTTCCTGCCACCGTAAAATCGCGGAGCTCCTGGCAGAAATCCGTGTTGCAAAAGGCAGCGCCGACGCTTTGATCGAAGCGGGTGTCACGTCGGCATTTTATCCACATGGCCTGGGTCACCTGCTCGGTATCCAGGTGCACGACGTCGGTGGGCATCAGGGCGATGACCTGGGAACAACGATCGATCCACCTATCGGACATCCGCTCCTGCGATTGACCAGGCAACTTGAAGTCGATCAGGTGCTGACTATCGAGCCCGGATTGTACGTAATCGACATGTTGCAGGAAAATCTTGCTGGCACACCAGGGCATGCAATGGTCAATCAGGAACGGCTTGACTGGTTAAGACCGTATGGCGGCATTCGCATCGAAGACAATGTGCGAGTGCTGGCGGATAGCTGCGAGAATCTGACGCGGGATGCGTTTGCAGCTTGAGCTAAATCGCCGGCTGGGGCGGGCTCCTGCGATTTTTTTGTAGGAGCCCGCCGCAGAGGGCGATTTATTTTTCAACCAGGTTGTTCATTTTCCCGGCGAGTTCGAAATCCAGCACGGTGATACCGCCGGCGTCGTGTGTCGTCAGGTCGACAACGACCTTGTTGTAGACGTTGCACCATTCGGGATGGTGATTCATTTTTTCTGATTCGATGGCCGCGCTGGTCATGAAACCGAACGCTTCGACGAAGTTACCGAACTTGAATTCGCGTCTGAGTTTATCGTTCGCGAGTGACCAGCCAGGCAGTTCGCCGAGGCCTGCAACAATCTCTTCTTCATTAAGTTTTTCAGGCATGTCGGGGTGGTCGGGCGAGGCCTAATGAACCTTGCCGCCCTCGTCCGTCCAGTTCCACCACTTGAGCAGCTCGGGGTCGTGCTCATCTTCCGAGGCGAAATAGACGGCGCAGCGGAACACGTACAAAACACAACGATCAATGTGCATGCCATGCATCAGGCACAGGCGTTTGTACATCATCTCCGGATCCTGCCCCTGTAGATCCGTCAGCTCGAATATGCCCAGATCCCGCAGATCCCGTGCCATGCTGGGCCCGATTCCCGGAATAATTTGCAGCTCGTCAGCCACTGGCTATCTCCTGTGCAATAGGTGCCTCGAAGAACTTTTTGAAAGTAAAGGCATCCTCAATTGGTCCTGGCTATTGTAAGCGGTCTCGACATCGACTTGTGCCAGGTCAAAATCCGTATTTCCTACTCCTGTGCCGCACGCTTCTGCGCTATAAGCTTCCGCTTCACACGCCGGCCACGACATTCAAGTAATGGGCGCATCATACGGCCAAAGCCCGGGAACAGGTAGGTTATTGTTGTCAAGAACCCGCTTATCGGCGGCATGGACCGCTCACGTTTGTCGTTAAGACAGAGCTTCATGATCTCATCGGCGACCTCGTCCGCCGTGCAAATCGGCTGTGAAAACGTTAAATCGGTAACGTTTTCGATATTCGACATGATGAAGCCGGTATCGATTGGTCCTGGAGACACAACAGCCACCTTGATTTTCGCATCCCTGAGTTCCTCTGCCAGCGACAGAGTGAAGGCACGCAATCCCGCCTTGCTGGCGGAATAGGTCGCGGCTCCCGGAACCGGCGTTCTTCCGGCGAGTGACCCGACATTGATAATCACACCACCACCGGACTTCCGGAGATACGGTATCGCCAGGCGGCTCAGGATTATTGGAGCCTTGAGATTCACGTCAACTATCTTGCCGAGATCATCAGTCGCAATATTTTCCGCAGGGCCGCGCTCATGGAATCCGGCGTTGTTGACCAGTATATGAATACCGCCAAATTCGAACGCCGCTTTCTTGAACAGATTCACGCAGGCAGCCGTGTCAGTTACATCCATCGAGATTGTCTCGACCCGGGTTTTTGGCCGAAGTTTTTCTGCCATGCGTTCGAGGTTCTTTTTGCTGCGAGCGACGAGCACGAGGTTGGCGCCCGCATCCGCGAACCTGGCCGCGGCCGCCGCACCTACTCCAAGGGATCCGCCGGTGATGATGACGGTTTTGTCTTTGAAGTTATCGTCCATTGGGTCAGTCTAGACGATGGACATTACCGTGAAAAGAAAATCGCCCGCTGGGGTGGGCTCCTACGATGTGGTTTATTGGTTCCGGTGTAGAAGCCCGCCCCAGCGGGCGATTCAAAAATAAAGGCTCCATGAAGGAATCTTAGTTTTCAATATTGGTGTCAAACCTCAGAAACCCAGGTAGCCACGAATCCTGCGCCCAATCCGCCTGCCTGCCTTTTTCCGGGCGAATTGACCGGTGCGGATTGATCTTCAGCGCAGACATGAAAAAGACCTCTTTCGAGGCCCCGTCATCAAAAGGCGAGCGCGATCAGAATCCAAAATAGCCACGAATCCTGCGCC
>SMWE01000068.1 GCA_004357475.1 Gammaproteobacteria bacterium | reverse complement strand
GACCTCCGGGTGATACGCCTTCACTTGAATAACCGCCGTTCGATTGATGTCGATCTCGATGACATCACTGATTTGTCCGTCGGTCAGAACACTCTCGTCGAACACCGCGTCTATGACGGCCTGGCTGCCACCAAACGGCGCGCCACCGGTGCGCGTGTAACCCGTTGCAAGGGCGACCTCCAGGCCGCTGGTTTCAGCCATGACCTGCAACTCGTGAACATCGAACAGCGCGTCAACGAGCTTGCGCTCCAGCTCGAGAAATTCGGCGTCAGCTGCCCGGGTCTTGAGCTCGCCCTCGAGTTCACCGCGCACCTCGTCGAATGCCAGGGGACCGCCACCGGCAATATCGTCGAGCCGCACGACGTGAAAACCGAAATCACTCCTGACAGGGCCCTGAATCTCGCCTTTCTGCATGGCAAATATCGCATCGCCAAGGGCACCCGGCATCTGCGATTGTAGAATGATGCCCAGATCGCCGCCCTGCCCGGACGTGCCGCCGTCTTTCGAATACTGACGAGCGAGATCCTCGAACGGCTCGCCTGCCCTGGCACGCGCTGTCAGCGCGGCAGCCTGCTCCTCGGCAGCCGCTTCATCGTCATCAAACGTTATCAGGATGTGCCTTGCCCGACGTTGCTCATCGTGCTGAAAGCGATTCGTAGACTCCTCGTAATACTGAAGGAGTTCTTCTTCGGATATTTCGATCGCCTGCGTCAGCACATCGCGACGCAGCTCGATGTACTCGAAGTCGACGGTCTCGGGCGAGCGGAAGGCATTGGGCCGCGCATCGTAGTAGGCCATGATGTCCTCTTCCTTCACGACCACCGTTTCGGCCAGCGCAGCCACATCAAAGGTCGCAATCGATACCTGTCGTTGCTCGCCGAAGAGGTTCAGGTAGCGGCGATATTCGGCCGGCGTCACAAATGCAGTCGCCCCGATCCCTCGCCGTAACTGGCTGATGCGAATGCCCTGTCGTTGCTGTGCCTCGAACAAGCCTGCATCCTGCGCCGTCTGGTCGAGCCAGGTGTAGTAAAGTTCCTTGTTGAACACGCCGCCTTCCTGAAACTGCGTCGCATCCTGAATCAGAGCGGTCACCATGGCATCGTCGATCCGGTAGCCGGATTTCGCGACATGCACCCGAACCAGCGTGTCACGGATCAATCCTTCCAGGATGCCGCTCTTGATCGACGTCAGGTATTCGGCAGGCAGCTCGCCGAACTCCGACAACTGCAGCAGCTGATTCTGGTAGGCGTTCTCAAGTTGAAACTGAGAAATTTCGACATCGTTGACCCTGGCGACCCATCCGGCGGACAGGAAGTTGAAGTTGCTGATGCCAAAAAAGGCGAACGGCACGAAGATGATGCCCAATATGACCATCGCAAAACCACCGGTTAATCGATCACGAATTTTTTGCAGCATAGCGCTAAGTCAGGTCGATGAATGGTGCCTGCAGCAGTGGACTGGCAGGGCCCAAAATGATTCGCACGGGCGAATTTCAGGCGTCGAATCATACTTGAGCGGGTGGCAGAGGCCAAGCGCCGGTTCGCGTATCGGTGCCGGTGGTAGCTGTCGCGGGTTCTCGGCGCGTCCATTTCGGCAAAAAAAAGCCAGCCCCCTTCGGGGGCCGGCATTTTTACATGGCGGAGTGGACGGGATTGATCACGACCATCCCTGGTCGTGACTTTCGCTTCGCGAAAGCGCCTCTGGCGTCCAAATTCGCTCCGGGCGAATTTGTCGAACCCGATTGTCTATGGTCGCGGCTTCGAGCCCGTACCGATCAGCAAGTGAACAAAAAAGGGACCCCATGAAGGGGTCCCCATTTCGTTTCGTGGCGGAGTGGACGGGACTCGAACCCGCGACCACCGGCGTGACAGGCCGGTATTCTAACCAACTGAACTACCACTCCGTAGCCTGGTGGGTGCTGACGGGATCGAACCGCCGACCCTCGCCTTGTAAGGGCGATGCTCTACCAGCTGAGCTAAGCACCCAGTCAGAATATTTTGGGGACAGTTACCTTTAATTGGTCTGCCCGGTCGCCAACGCGGCCGGCAAACTGACAATTAAGGTAACTGTCCCCAAATCCGCAGGGACAATTAATTAAACGGTCCCCAAATCTCGCCCTGCTGAAGGGCGCGCTAGTTTACGGCTTCCTTCAGAGCTTTGCCAGCCTTGAATCCAGGCACATTGCTCGCCTTGATGTGGATGGCTTCACCCGTTCTCGGGTTGCGTCCCATGCGTGCTGCACGAGCCTTAACCGAGAATGTGCCAAAGCCGACCAGCGAAACTCCGCCGCCGCCCGCCAGTGTCTCGGTCACGCTTTCGAGTACCGCGTCGACCGCCTTGGTTGCGTCTGCACGCGACATTCCTGCCTTTGCTGCTACCGATTCAATGAGTTCGCCCTTGTTCATGCATTCACCCTTCGCAGATTGATAATGAATTTTACAAATGCGGAATGCCAAAGACTGTTCCCGCATCTCCGTTAACGTTCACATTGAAGAACGCTTGCTACCCTGTTTGCCGGCGAAACCTCAATCGATATCGCCAACGCCCCGTCAGGCTTGACCTGCAGCCTGACCTTGAGCACGCGTAGCTTATACCAAGCGCCCAAAACACCGTCAACAACCCAGTGTTTTAGCGGTTTCAGAAATTAATGAGGGCGGACAATATCGGTCGATTTTTGCCCTTTGGAACGCTCCAGAGACTCGTCTTTTTTACCCTTGGATTTGGACGCCGGAACCGGCATGTGTTGTAAAGCAAGCTCCAGCACCTGATCGATCCATTTCACCGGAACAATATTCAGTTTGTCTTTGATGTTCTTCGGTATTTCAACAAGGTCCTTTTCGTTTTCATACGGTATCAATACGGTCTCAATGCCGCCCCTGTGGGCTGCAAGCAACTTCTCTTTGAGACCGCCGATGGGCAATATTTCACCCCTCAAAGTGATCTCTCCGGTCATCGCCACGTCACTCTTCACGGGGATGTCGGTCAATGCCGACACGAGGGCAGTACACATGCCAACTCCCGCACTCGGACCGTCCTTTGGCGTAGCCCCTTCGGGTACGTGGACGTGCACATCGACCTTCTGATGGAAATCCTCTGCGAGGCCCAGGACACTCGCCCGGCTCCTGACAACGGTCATCGCAGCCTGGATGGATTCGGTCATCACATCGCCCAGCTGGCCGGTATGGGTAAGCTTGCCTTTGCCCGGAACGACGGCTGTCTCGATCGTCAGCAGCTCTCCACCGACCTCTGTCCAGGCCAGGCCGGTGACCTGGCCGACCTGATTATTGTCCTCTGCCTTGCCGTAACGGAAACGGCGCACGCCAAGGTACTTCTGCAAGCTTTACGGTTTTATCCGGATAACCGAATCCCTGGCTTTCAACAACAGTGTCTTGACCACCTTGCGGCAGAGCTTCGAAATTTCGCGTTCCAGGTTACGCACGCCCGCCTCACGCGTGTAGTGCTGAATGATGTCGAGCACCGCCGGCCTGGTAATCAACAATTCTGATTCTTTGAGCCCGTGTTCTTTCAACTGCTTCGGAATCAGGTAGCGGATTGCGATGTGCAGCTTCTCGTCTTCGGTGTAACCCGGGAGGCGGATCACTTCCATTCGATCGAGCAACGGCGGCGGAATATTCAGGCTGTTCGCCGTGCACACGAACATGACATCCGAGAGATCGAAATCGACCTCGAGGTAGTGATCGTTGAACGTGGAGTTCTGCTCGGGATCCAGTACCTCGAGCAGCGCCGACGACGGATCACCACGGAAATCCATGGCCATCTTGTCAACCTCATCAAGCAGGAACAGCGGGTTCCTCACGGCCGTCTTGGCAAGGTTCTGGATGATCTTGCCAGGCATCGATCCAATGTAGGTGCGACGGTGACCACGGATTTCGGCCTCGTCTCGCACGCCGCCCAGCGACATGCGCACGAATTTCCGGTTGGTCGCGCGCGCGATGCTCTGACCGAGCGAAGTCTTGCCAACGCCCGGCGGTCCGACCAGACACAGGATCGGTCCCTTGACGCGCTTCACACGCTGCTGTACGGCGAGGTACTCGATGATGCGTTCCTTGACCTTCTCCAGCCCGTAGTGATCTTCCTCAAGTACCTCCTCGGCACGATTGAGGTCCCGCAGTACTTTGCTGCGTTTCTTCCACGGTGCTTTCAGCAACCAGTCGATGTAGTTGCGGACCACGGTCGCCTCCGCCGACATCGGTGACATGAGTTTGAGTTTGTTCAGCTCCGAGGTGGCCTTTTCCCTGGCCTCCTTGGTCATGCCGGCTTTCCCGATCTTGGTCTCCAGGTCGGCAAGTTCGTTCGGCGCGTCTTCCAGCTCGCCAAGCTCTTTCTGAATGGCCTTCATCTGCTCATTCAGGTAGTACTCGCGCTGGCTCTTCTCCATCTGTTGCTTGACCCGGCCACGAATACGCTTTTCGATCTGCAGCATATCGATCTCACCCTCGATGATGCCGAGGATCTGCTCGAGACGTACCTTGATGTCGCAAAGCTCGAGGATTCGCTGTTTCTCCGCCAGTTTCAGCGTCATGTGTGCGGCAACGGTATCGGCGAGTCTGCCGGCCTCGTCGATACCGGACAACGAAGTCAGGATCTCGGGCGGGACTTTCTTGTTTATTTTTACGTACTGTTCGAATTGCGCAATGACTGAGCGCACCAGCACGTTGATCTCGCGTTCGTTGTCCGGCGTCTCCTCGGTCAGGATCGTAATTTCGGCCGAGAAATGATCGCCGACCATGATTTTGTCAACCGTGGCGCGTTCGCCGCCTTCGACCAGAACTTTGACGGTGCCATCCGGCAACTTGAGTAATTGCAATACCGTGGCCAGCGTGCCGACCTGGTACAGGTCCTCGGGCTGGGGATCGTCGAGATCCGCCCTCTGCTGTGCGATCAAAAGTATCTTCTTGTCGGCATTCATTGCACGGTCGAGTGCAACGATCGATCTTTCACGCCCGACAAACAGCGGAATCACCATGTGCGGATACACGACAACATCGCGCAGCGGCAGTACAGGCACGCCGCTCACGTCATCCACATCTTCGCTTACATCACTATCAACTCTGAGATCGTCTTCAGACACAGGTTCAGCCCTCGCACGTGTTGCCGGGTAGTTGCTTGTAAGGCCTAGGACATGCGTCCGATTCGGCCGATATCAAGCGCGGTAAATCAAGCGGTCAGAGCCCTGTTCCTGACTGCAACTGCCAACTTCAGATCGCAATTGAGAACAGGGCTCTGACCCCTCATTTATCGATCAGAACCTGTCAAACGCCGCCGCGGCGCGATGTCGACCGTCGCCGGCTCCTCAGATTCATGGATAACGTACGGTTGGGTCTCCCCAACCACAACCGCTTCATCCAAAACGACTTTCTTGGCGCTGGTCGATGACGGAAGATCGTACATCGTGTCCAGAAGGACGCTTTCGAGAATCGTCCGCAGGCCCCTGGCGCCGGTCTTGCGCTTCATCGCCCGTTTCGCGACCGCGCGTAATGCGTCGTCGCGGAACTCGAGCTCCACGCCTTCCATATCAAAGAGTTTCCGATACTGCTTGGTCAGCGCATTCTTCGGCTCGATCAGGATTTTAACCAGCGCATCCTCGTCCAGTTCTTCGAGCGTCGCCACCACCGGCAAGCGGCCAACGAATTCGGGTATCAGCCCGTAGCGAATCAGATCCTGCGGCTCAACCTCATGCAGAAGCTCGCCGATGCTTTGCTCCTGTTCGCCAGTCTTTACATCGGCCATGAAACCGATGCCGCTCTTCGAAGAGCGGTCCAGAATGATTTTTTCGAGGCCGGCAAATGCGCCGCCGCAAACAAAAAGAATATTGCTGGTATCAACCTGCAGGAACTCCTGCTGCGGATGCTTCCTGCCGCCCTGCGGCGGCACTGAGGCGATCGTGCCTTCGATCAGTTTCAGCAGTGCCTGCTGGACACCCTCGCCAGAGACGTCACGTGTAATTGACGGGTTGTCCGATTTGCGGGAGATCTTGTCGATCTCGTCGATGTAGACGATGCCGGTCTGCGCCTTCTCGACATCATAATCGCACTTCTGCAGCAGCTTCTGGATGATGTTCTCGACATCCTCGCCGACGTATCCTGCCTCGGTCAGCGTCGTCGCATCCGCGATCGTAAACGGAACATTCAGCAACCTGGCCAGGGTCTCGGCGAGCAGCGTCTTGCCGCAACCGGTCGGGCCGATCAGGAGTATGTTGCTTTTCGAAAGTTCGATGTCGTCTTTATTGCGATCGCCGGCGCGATCCTCAAGACGCTTGTAATGGTTGTAGACGGCAACCGACAGTACTTTCTTGGCCTGCTGCTGGCCGATCACGTACTCGTCGAGCACCGCGTTGATTTCCTGGGGCTTCGGCAGCGCGTCCTGGCCAGGCTCACCGGCATCCTCGAGTTCTTCGCGGATGATGTCGTTACAGAGCTCTACGCATTCGTCACAAATGAATACCGAAGGTCCCGCGATCAGCTTGCGAACTTCGTGCTGGCTCTTGCCGCAAAACGAGCAATAGAGGAGCTTGCCGTCCTCGTTCTTGCCGCGGGAATCATCGCTCATACGTCATCTGCCTCGATCGACCAAAAATCAGTCTGTTACGACTGTCTGTTTATATAACACGCGGCCCTGGAGGGTGCAAAGCGCCAAGTCTCATAAGCGCAGATTGCTTCCTTAAGCAACTGATTTCAATCAGAATCACTCTTTTTATCGATGGCTATTTGCGTGCGCCTTTCGAGCATCGTATCAATCAGGCCATATTTCATGGCTTCCTCGCTGCCCATGAAATTGTCCCGCTCCAGGTCTTGCTGGATCCGCTCAAATGTTTGACCCGTATGGAAGGACATAATTTCATTCAGGCGCCGTTTCAGCTCCAGCACCTCCTTCGCGTGAATGTCGATGTCCGTCGCCTGCCCGGAATATCCGGCGCTGGGCTGATGCAGCATCATTCGTGAATGCGGCAGCGCGTAGCGCTTGCCCTTGGCGCCGCCACAAAGCAGCAAGGCGCCCATGCTGGCGGCCTGGCCGATGCAGATCGTGCTGACATCACAATTGATAAACTGCATCGTATCGTAGACGGCGAGACCCGAGGTCACCGAACCGCCCGGAGAGTTGATGTACAACTGGATATCCTTGTCCGGATTCTCGGATTCGAGATAAAGCAGCTGCGCGACAATCAGGTTGCCCATCTGATCCTCGACCGGGCCGACGATAAAAATCAGCCGTTCCTTCAATAATCGCGAATAAATGTCGTAGGCACGTTCTCCGCGCGCCGTCTGTTCGACCACCATCGGGACCAGGTTCAATGCTTGTGCGCTCATAAGTCTTCCTGTTGTCGTTCGTTGTGGCTCTGCAAAGCCAATCATACGATCAAGGTTTCATATATTCCTTGAAGGTGATCTTGTTTTTCGTCTCGACGCCATGTTCGATAATCCATTCCACGGCCTGTTCTTCCATGACCATCGGCTCGATTCGCGACATAACCTGCGGGTTCGCCAGGTAATTCCTGACCATTGCCCCGGAGTCCTCATAGCCGGCGCAGATTTGCTCAACGCGCTCGCGCAAACGGCCCGCATCGAGGGCGATATTGTTGTCAGCAACCAGTTGCTGGATCAACAGGCTGAGCCGAACGCGCTTTTCCGCGCCTTCTGTAAATTCATCGAGCGGTGGCGCCTGCTCGTGATCCCCGATACCGAGCTGCCGCATGGCCTCGTGCTGCATCGAATGCGCCTCCTGGTGAATCAACGAGTTCGGCACCTCGATGGGGTTAGCTGCAAGCAGTCCGCTCATCACCTGTTCCCGAATATCGCTGCGAATCTTCTGCTCGGCTTCGCGTTCCATATTCTCGACGATGTCCGCGCGCAACTTGTCCAGCCCACCTTCTTTCACACCGTAGACTTCCGCCAGGCTGTCATCCAGCGGCGGCAATTCTTCTGCCTCGACGCGATGTACCTGAACCGTGAAATCAACTTTCCTGTTGGCCAACTCCCCAACGTGATAGTCCTTCGGGAATTTGACCTTGAAGGACTTTTCCTCATCCGCCTGGACGCCAGTCAAGCCTTTCTCGAAATCCGGCAGCATCTGACCCTGCCCGAGCACCACCGGCACCTCGCTCCCGGTGCCGCCCTCGATCGACTCGCCCTGCAGCCGCCCGTCGAAATCAACCACCACACGATCGCCCTCCCTGGCCTCGCGTTCGACCGTTTTCCAGGTCGCTTTCTGTTTGCGAAGATTCTCGAGCATGTCAGCGCAATCTTCATCAGTGATATCTATTTCGGGTTTCGTGACTTCTATCTTGTCCACGCCTTTCAAGGTGACCTCCGGCATCACCTCGAATGTTGCCACGAATGCGAAGCCGTCACCTTTGCCCGAGCGTTCGGGTTCGATTTTTGGCTGCGCGGCAGGATTCAGGTTTTCCTGTGCAACGGCGTCGCGATAGCTTTGCCCCATCAGGTCCGTGAGCACTTCCTGACGTACCTGGGTTCCGTAGCGCTGACGCACGACCTTGGCCGGTATCTTGCCAGGCCGGAAGCCTTTGATTTTGGCAGTCTTGCCGACTGACTTCAGTCGCGACTCGATTTCTTTTTCGATGCGCTCGGCAGGCAACTCGACGCGCATGCGGCGCTCCAGCGTTCCCGTCGATTCGACCGTGACCATCATCTTCCAAACCCTTTATTCGTGACCGGTTGCGACCACAAGCCCGATCGGAGAAGATCAATATAATCGTTAATTATCAATGAGTTGCGTTGACCAGGGGGCCTGGTGCGAAAGGAGAGACTCGAACTCTCACGGGTTGCCCCACTGGGTCCTAAACCCAGCGCGTCTGCCAATTCCGCCACTTTCGCGTGTGAGCCCGCTGCTCCCTAGTTCAGCCGCGTAGTATAACGCGAAATAATTGGGCACCAATCGCGAATTTCCAGGAATGACCCGCTAAGCATAAGTAGTGCCGCTCTGGGAATCGGATCCCGAACCTGACGATCAAGAGTTTCCGGAATACCCGGGCGCCTCACACAGCCATGTTTGGAGGCAGATCTATCGGGACAGTTTTCGCAGGCGGAATTTGAATTGCAAAAAGAATACACCGCCGATGTCCGGATCCACGACCTTGGCTTGCGCAAAGTCGCGCACCGCGGCTTTCGGCAGATAAGTCAGATTCACGCCGACGCGTCTGGTGCCAAAGGACACCGCCGGCAGAATGCCCGGAAACGGCAGATAGTCATAGATGTCGGCGCGCGCCATAATGAACGCGATCAGCCCCGCATCCAGGTAGAAACCGGCCCCGTGCTCCGACTGGAACAGTCGTCTCTTCAGGCCGCCGCCGGCCATGTATGACATGTTGTTCTGGCTATCCAGAAACGCGTTGCCGTTGACTGACCAGAGCCAGCGCGAGGAGCTGTCCAACTGGTACTCGAGTCCGAGGCCATAGTGGTTCTCGTTCCAGTCGTAGTCCGAATTGACGTGGTGCGAACGCCCGTTGACGATCAGATCGAGTTGCCCTGCCGCTGCCGTGCCCGCAGATGCACATAGCACGATTGCCGGGATACAGATGAGATTGCGAATATAAGTAGTCATGGCAAGTATCAAGCAAATACCATGCCATTTTTTTTATGCTTTTATATCAGTCACTTAAAAATAGAACTTCTACGATCGTTAAAGTAATCGACACCTCTGGCGTGAAAACTGAGACGCCATTCACACTATCGATTCGGCTGAGCGCCCGATGGCAGCCATAAGCCGGCAATACCGCCGCAAAATTGCATTCGCGTGCGTGACTCTGTAAGAATTTTCGACGAAAGGACGAACGCCGGCACCGCATCCGCAGTGTGATTACAGGAATGGTGGGGAGCCAGGGACTCGAACCCTGAACCTAGCGGTTAAGAGCCGCTTGCTCTGCCAAATTGAGCTAGCTCCCCAATTCTCCCGCGTTGATCAGCATAACTTTGTTGACAGGTGAGAATTGATCTTTAGTGATCCGCTATTCGTGGTTCCAAGCTATCTTGTTCTTCGAATATATTACTAAACATCAATTCGCGCCGGCCATTCGCCTTCGATATACATCGTGGCTGGTCATCGTGCCAATAATACTGTCGCACTAAAGATCAATTCGCACCAACCATTTGCGTTTCAATTCGCCCGCCAGGGCGAATTGCGGTGGACGATGGGACTCGAACCCACGACGACCGGGATCACAACCCGGGGCTCTACCTTGCCGCTTCGCGGCCCCGCTACGCCCACCTATTTCTATTCTGAAATGGGGTGGACGATGGGACTCGAACCCACGACGACCGGGATCACAACCCGGGGCTCTACCAACTGAGCTACGCCCACCACAATATTCGAATCTTACTGTTATTCCAAAGCCCGTATATACTTTTACCGAGTGTGGCGCGCCCGGCAGGACTCGAACCTGCAACAACTGGCTTAGAAGGCCAGTGCTCTATCCAGTTGAGCTACGGGCGCTCTCAATGGGTCATTGACTCTCCCGACAAAAAAACGATTGGTCGGGGCAGAGAGATTCGAACTCCCGACCCTCTGCTCCCAAAGCAGATGCGCTACCAGACTGCGCCATGCCCCGATGCCAGGTCGCTACATTGTAACGTCCAGTCTCCGCACCGCCGAGGCCGGGCCTGGCGGGGGCACGATGATACGACCGCCCCCGGGGGCAGTCAATTTACAACTATCGGTGTCCGTGCCCGCGAGGTGATCGGCCTGGATCGCCCGGTGGGCCGGGCTCCTGCGAAATCACGACCCATGGTATCGTGCGCGGGACCTGGGGCTAGACCAAAGGACCTGGCCAACATGAGCAAGACACTGACCCTGTTTTTCCTATTAAGCTTGTCGGCCGCCGGCCTGGCACAGGACCAGCTGCCCGCGCATCCGCATATCAAGTTTGAGACGACCGAGGGCACCATCGTCCTGGAGCTCGATGGCCGGCGGGCGCCGGTCACTGCCCGGAACTTCCTCGAACTCATCGACAGCGGCTATTTCGATGGCACTGTCTTTCACCGCGTCATAGCGGATTTCATGATCCAGGGCGGTGGTTTCACGCCGGACCTGAAATCTAAAGAGCCCGATGGCTTCATACATAATGAAGCCGGCAACGGCATGACAAACATGCGCGGCACCATTGCCATGGCGCGTACCGGCAACCCGCACTCAGCCAAGGCGCAATTCTTTATTAACGTCAAAGACAACACCGCGCTCGACCCGCAGCCGGATCGCTGGGGTTACGCCGTGTTTGGCTATGTCATCGAAGGTATGGATGTCGTCGATACCATCGCGAATGTACGCACCGGTCCCGGCGGCCGGTTCTCACAAGATGTGCCGATCGTGCCCATCGTCGTCAAGAAAGCTTCGCGCGTCGTTTACGACGACTAGAATTTCCAGGCTTTCATCGTGACGACACTGTTTATTTCAGACCTGCACCTGGATGCCGGGCTTCCGGAGATTTCAAAGCAGCTGCTGATTTTCCTCAAAGATGAGGCAGCCAGCGCTGACGCGTTGTACATCCTGGGCGATTTATTCGAATCCTGGGTCGGCGACGACGATCCGAATCCACACTACGCGACTGTCAAAAACGCCCTGCGCAAGCTGGTCGGCCGGCGGGTGCCGGTTTACTTCATGCACGGCAACCGGGACTTCGCGATTGGCGAAAAATTCGCGCAGGAGACCGGCGTGCAAATCCTGCCCGATCCCCACGTCGTTGAGCTGTACGGCGAAAGCGTGCTGCTCAGTCACGGCGACCGCTATTGCACGGATGATGTTCAGTACCAGACCATCCGCAAGATGACTCGGGACCCGAAATGGCTGGCAATGATGCTCAAGAAACCGCTGCGCGAGCGGCTGGCCTTCGCCGCACAGGCGCGTGCCGCCAGTGCTGCACACGGCGGCGCCATTAACCAGAAGATCGCGAACGTCAACCAGCGCGCCATCGAGCGGGCAATGCGTGAGGCAAACGTCGATACCATGTTGCATGGTCACACGCATCGCCCCGGAATCCACAGGTTCAACCTGGACGGCGAGCCGGCGTCACGGATTGTGCTGGGTGACTGGTTTACACAGGGCAGTGTGGTGCGCTGGGATGAGAGCGGGCCGGTGTTGAGTGTGTTGCAGCGCTAGCCAGGGTATCGCTCGCTGGGGCGAGCTCCTGCGACAGCGCGTAACAATTACCGGCATTGCTTCGCTCGCTGGGGCGAGCTCCTGCGAAATTCTTGAATAAACTGTAGGAGCTCGCCCCAGCGAGCGAAGCAAACTCAATTTACGCGGGAACACCTGAGTGGAAGCGGAACTGTTCGTCGGGTGAGGTGATCAGCCTGGCTTCCAGCGTCTTGAGTTCACCAAGCCTTTGATTGAATGCATCTTCGCCGAGTTGCGACTCGGATCTGGCGAACGCCAGGTAATGTTCGAAATGCCTGGCCTCGGAGTCCAGCAGTCCCGCATAAAACTTGCCCAGGTTGTCCGGCAGATGCGGTATGAGTGCAGCGAAGCGCTCGCAGGAGCGGGCTTCGATCAGGGCGCCAACCAGCAGCAAGTCCAGCTGTCTTTCCGGTTCATTGTTGCGCACCGCATCGCGCAATGATCCGGCATAGCGGGATGCGGAGAGTTGCTCGAACGGCAGCGACATCTCCTGCATGATCTTCCTGACCTGTTCGAAGTGTCTGAGCTCTTCCCGGGCAAGGCGCGACATGCGCGTGACGAGCGCGGTTTTTTGCGGATAGCGGTAGATGAACGCCAGCGCCGTGGATGCCGCTTTCAGTTCGCAATTTGCGTGGTCCAGCAGCAACTCCGGCAGCCGATTGCTCGCCTCTTCAATCCATTCGCGAGGCGTCGGCGTATCGACAAACGCCGCAATATTTTCAGGCACTGATCGCATCACAGCCAATCGAACATCTCGGCCGCGTTTTGCACGCGGTCTTCCGGTTTCTTTGCCAGCAGCTTGTTGATAACCGCCTGGTACTGACTCAGGCGAGGCGGCAGGACCGGCAATGGCGCCTCGCTGTGCTTGAAAATAATGGCCATCGCATTTTTGCCGCGATAGGGTTTTTCGCCGGTGAGCATTTCATAGAAGATGACACCGAGACTGTACACGTCGCTACGTTCATCCACATCGCGCCCGCGGCCCTGCTCCGGACTCATGTAATAGGGCGTACCGATTATCTGGCCTCTGCCCGTTATTTCCCGGTCGACCGGCATCCGTTTCGCCAGGCCGAAATCGATCAGCGCGATACTATCGTCTTCGCGTAACATGATGTTGCCGGGCTTCAGGTCTCTGTGCAGGATGCCGACCGAATGCAGATCGGCCAGTGCACCGGCGATCTGACGCGTGTAATCAACCGCGTCACTCTCCAGGATGCCACTTTCGATTTTTTGTTTGAGGTTACCGCCCGGCAAATACTCCATCGCGATGTGAGCGTGATCGTCGCTGACCCCGAGGTCGTAGATCTGCACGATGTTCGGGTGCTCCAGTTCCGCGATTATCTCGTATTCCTGGAGGAAGCGATCGAATGCACCGACGCCGTCGGAGAAATCCGGGACCTGCCTGAACACCTTGAGCACCACTTTTATGCCGGCCGATTCTTTTTCCGCAAGATAAACGGCCGAGTGATCGCTGACCGCAAGCCGGTTCAGGAAACGATAGCCCTTAATCAGCGGATTGATGCCGGTCTTAATGTCTCCGACGAAGAGAGAGTGAGTCGAGGCTACGCGGTGCCGCGCTCGCAGTAAGTCGTCCATTACGACGACCAGCTTGTCGTGATGGATCTTCCTTCGATCCATGAATGCGTCCGCGCCGATCTTGGTGGCAGCGGCTCGTCCGCGATTACCGAAATAGACGATGGCAGGAAATCCAGGCGTCGTTACGAACTGCTTCAAAGTCGCGAGCGGGTCACGCCTGCCCTGCTTATCACCAAGCAGGATGATGTCGTTGCCGGCCCCTGAAAACTCTTCAGGCAGATGACCGGCCTCGATCGGATCGTACGCGGAAATAATCGCATCGGGCCAATGCGTGGTGACATGATGCATGAGCAGGCTGCGAAACTCGACCTGCCCGTCAATGATCATGACCTTGATACTCATGCCTGGGGTCTGCGCGTCAGCGCGGGCTCACTACATACCGACCGCGGTACCGGGGTCGTTTGCCTCTTCGGCGACGCTCAGCTCCAGCATCATGGACCTGGCTTCGCGCCTGGATTTGGCGCCATCGGACCGCGCCTCCTCCAGCGCCCGCAGATAATCGTCGGTGATATCGTCGGTCACGTATTCGCCCGAGAAGCACGACGTATCGAATTGTGTGATGTGTGAATCATCGTGGCGCACGGAGCGAATGAGACCGTGCAAGTCCTGGTAAATCAGCCGGTCAGCGCCGATTAGTTCCTCGATTTTTTCGATCGAACGGCCACTGGCGATCAGCTCCGATGCCGCGGGCATGTCGATGCCGTAGACGTTCGGATGGCGTACCGGCGGCGCGGCGGATGCGAAATAAACTTTGCGGGCGCCGGCTTCTCGGGCCATCCTGATGATCTGACGTGAAGTCGTGCCGCGAATGATCGAGTCATCGACCAACAGCACATTTTTGCCCCTGAACTCCAGGTCGATTGCGTTCAGCTTGCGGCGCACGGATTGCGCACGTTCGGCCTGGCCAGGCATGATAAAGGTACGGCCGATATATCGGTTCTTGACAAACCCTTCGCGATATTTGACGCCGAGATGATAGGCAACCGGTACCGCCGCAGTGCGACTCGTGTCAGGAATAGGAATGACGACGTCGATGTCGTGGTCCGGCCATTCCCGCACAATCTGGCCGGCCAGTTGCGCGCCCATTCGCAGGCGCGCTTTGTAAACGGACAAGTCGTCGATGATGGAATCCGGTCTTGCGAAATACACGAATTCGAAAATACAGGGCGAGCAACTCGTGGCGTCGGCATACTCGCGGCTGTGCATGATTCCTGCGTTCTCGATGAATATCACTTCGCCCGGACCTAAATCGCGCAGCTTTTCGAATTGCAGCAAATCAAGCGCGACGCTCTCGGACGCCACCATGTATTCGGCTCCCTCGCGCGTTTCCCGGCGACCGACAACGATCGGCCGGATGCCGTTCGGATCGCGAAAGGCAACAAGGCCATGCCCGATGATCATTGCAACGACGGCGTAACCGCCGGAACAGCGTTTGTGAACGGCCTCAACGGCATCGAAAACCTGATCCGGCGTCGGCCTGCCACTGGCCCTGATCTGCAACTCGTGTGCAAAGACATTCAGCAGCACTTCCGAATCGGAGCTCGTATTCAGGTGCCGGTGGTCCTCCCGTATCAGGCGATCGGCAAGCGCCCGGTAATTGGTCAGGTTGCCGTTGTGCGCGAGACAAATGCCGTACGGCGAATTGACGTAAAAGGGCTGCGCCTCTGACGCCTGAGCTCCCCCGGCAGTCGGGTAACGAATATGTCCCATGCCAACATTGCCGGTCAGGCGCAACATGTGGCGCGTCCGGAATACGTCGCGAACCAGGCCGTTGCTCTTGCGGACGTTAAGTCCATTCTCACCCCAGGTCACGATGCCCGCCGCATCCTGCCCGCGGTGCTGCAGGACAGTCAGCGCATCGTAGATCGCTTGGTTAACAGGTTTTTTTCCAACTATTCCGACAATGCCACACATTTTTTATTCTTTGCTTATCGCTTAATTATCGCGAGACTTAAGTGAAGTCCGGGAGGCTGAGATAAAAATCATCGATCATTTCATCCGGCTGTAATATATCCAACCCTTTTGGCGCCATCACCTCGATCCAGTCCGCCACCGTTTCCGCGTGCGGAATTAGTTCGGATTCGAGCCACCAGGTTTTTGCATCGAACGCTGCATATCGGCCGAGAAGCGCAAACAAACCAATCAAAACCACTGCACGGATCAGCCCGAATACGGCGCCGAGCGACCGGTCAGTGCCTGACAAACCGGCCATC
This sequence comes from Gammaproteobacteria bacterium, assembly GCA_004357475.1. Lineage (GTDB taxonomy): Bacteria > Pseudomonadota > Gammaproteobacteria > Steroidobacterales > Woeseiaceae > SZUA-117. The sequence goes on along the minus strand of SMWE01000068.1, from coordinate 24,064 downwards.
CTGACGATTTTGGAAATGCTCCACCCGGTCAGCCCGCCGATCGCGAGAATGATGATGAAGACGAGAAAGCGGCCGGCCCACAGTTCGAGTTCAGATGAGCCCATCGAGCCGCCCAGCCAGCCACCCGCATACGGACCGAGATGCAATGCTGCCCAGATGGCCACCAGCAGCGATGCGATGGCGATAGCTTCCCTGACGATTCCGCGAATGGCACCGACGACGATTGATGCGAGTACCGCAACAACAATCACAAAGTCGACGATGGTCATCAGAGATATTCGGGGTCGAGTAACTTAAGTTGAAGAGCGAAGCCAGGTTCGGGGCGGAGTCTAACAGAACGGTCGCTTTTCGCACCTCGGCTTATGATCCAGCTCAGGGGTGCGGCACGACCTGCCCGACGTGTCCGGACCTGGCCAGCCGGGCCGCCACGGACTCTGCACTGTCGCGGTCCTCCTGCGGTCCGATTCGCACCCGGTGTAACGCTACCGATCCTGTCTGCAACTGGCTCAGGAATGCCGCGTATCCCTGCTTGCGCAAATCCGCGGCCAGCCGCTCCGCGTTTTTCTGGTTCGAGAAACTGCCGAGCTGAACCGCCCACATACCGGTCGATGACCGTGTCACGACCGGCAGTTTCCTGTCGACGCCGAGCGGTGCGGATACCGCTTTCCTGGCTGCTGCAGGAGGCTCCGTTGTTGCCGGCTTGCGCTGCGTCTCCGCCGCGGCTGGCGAAGGTGTGCTGGCCGGAACAGGCTCTGTACGGTCGCGATTCAGCACGACGGTCTGCGTCATGCGCTCCTGCTTGTTCTGACCAGGCAAGCGGACAACCTTGCTGACGGTTTCGACATCGTCGGAGGGCCCGTCGAGAAACACGGGTACGATCAATACGGCCACAACGACGAGTACGATCGCTCCGATAATGCGCTCTTTCAGTGCTCTGTCCATTGATTAGTGCAAAAACTGATGCCCTCAGCGACGCTGAGTATAACGTATCGGAATCCGCTGTCCTGACCCACAGAAAAAGCCGCAACTCTGCCAGCCTTTTGGGCGCCTGTTAAGCCGGTTTTTCACCGGCCACGGCACTGGCTTGCTGCAACCATTGGAGTGCCGGCCCGACAGCGTAAAACGACCCGGTAACCAGGATTAATTCATCCGCAGCAGCCCGCCGCTCAGCAAGCTCCAGAGCCCCGACTATGGTTTCCGCAATCCTGCAGGGCTTCATGCTGCAGTTCGCGATTTTTTGCGCCAATGACGCTACCGGCTCGGCCCTGGTTGCCTGCAGCGGCACCGCAATCCACGCATCGACCAGTTTGGACAGCGGCTCAACGATCCCTTGAACATCCTTGTCGGCGAGCATGCCAACGACAGCCGTTATTCCTCCCCGCTGCGACAGGTCCTGCAACGATGCGGCGAGCACCGCCGCCGCCGCCGGATTATGTGCGACGTCGAGGACCCAGGTGCGGCGCGAGTTAATCACCTGGAAGCGGCCCGGGAGCGACAGTTTGCCGAAGGCGTCATTGACCTGCGCCGTTGTCAGAATTTGCTCGAGACCCATCGCTTCAATGACCGCAAGCACCGCTGCTGCATTCTGTATCTGTATGCGGCCCGCCAGTGCCGGTGGAGAAAGACCTGCAAGCCTGGTCTGTCTTCCGTGCCACGACCAGGATGAGAGAGCATCGTTGTTTTTCTCGAATCCGAAGTCCTTTCCTGCCAGACGCAGGTCCGCACCGATATTTGCCGCCTGCCGGGTGATCGCGCCGGGCGATTCCTCTGCACCGTAAATGACAGGCTTTGATGCGCGCATGATGCCGGCTTTTTCTGCTGCAATTGACTCGATGTCGATGCCGAGCCAGGCGGTGTGGTCGAGCGCAATGTTCGTGATAAGACAGGCATCGGGTTCAACCGCATTCACTGCGTCGAGGCGGCCACCCATGCCGATCTCCAGTATCAGGGTGTCAGCAGCCGATTCCGCGAACGCAACCAGCGCCGCCAGCGTCCCGAACTCGAAATAAGTCAGCGGTACGTCCAGCCGTGCGGACTGCACACGCTGGAAGGCACTGATAATCTCGGCATCGCTGGCCAGAAGACCATCGATACGAATACGTTCGTTGTATCGCAGCACATGCGGTGATGTGTAGCACGCGGTCTTGTATCCGCCATTCGCGAGCAGCGCTTCGAGCATCGCGACGCTCGAGCCTTTGCCGTTGGTTCCTGCAACATTGATGACGCGTTCGGCTCGCCGCAGCTCCAGACGCTTAAGCACTGCCGTCACGCGATCGAGCCCGAGATCGATTTCCTGGGGCGACAGCGTTTCGAGCCACTCCAGCCAGTCGTCAAGAGAAGTGAATGAACCGGTCTGGTTGATGAGATGGGCTCTGGTGGTTTTCAGCCGGTCTGAGCCGCCGGATTCTGACGGTGTTCAAATTTTGCGAGCAGGTCAGCCACTTCCTCACGAAGCTTGCGCCGATCGACGATCATGTCGATCGCGCCATGATCAAGCAGAAACTCGCTGCGCTGAAACCCTTCCGGAAGTTTCTGGCCGACCGTCTGCTCGATAACCCGCGGTCCGGCAAATCCAATCAGCGCTTTGGGTTCGGCAATATTCACATCGCCCAGCATTGCCAGGCTGGCCGACACACCGCCTGTTGTCGGGTCCGTCAGTACCGATATAAATGGAATTTTCAGCTCACCCAATACCGCCAGCGCCGCCGAAGTCTTGGCCATTTGTAATAGTGAAAACAATGCCTCCTGCATTCTTGCACCGCCACTCGCCGAAAACGCGATCAGCGGCACCCGGTTTTCAGCGCAATACCTGGCGCCACGGCAAAATCGCTCGCCGACCACTGAGCCCATCGAACCACCCATAAAACCGAACTCGAATGCACAAGCAACAATCGGCCGGCCGAACAATCGGCCTTTGACGGTAACCATGGCGTCCTTCTCGCCGGTTTTTTTCTGCGCCTGCGAAATCCGGTCGCGATACTTCTTGCTATCACGAAAACGCAATGGATCCAGCGGCTCGAGACCCGCCGCGATTTCTTCCTGCGAGTCAGGATCGAGGAAAAAGTCCAAGCGGGTTCTTGCACCGATGCGCATGTGGTAATCGCATTTGGGACACACATTCAGATTGCGTTCCAGTTCTGTCCGATACAACTGCGCATCGCACTTTTGACACTTGATCCACACACCTTCCGGCACAGAGCGCGTCCGTTGCTCGGTGCTGATGCGCGATGGCATCAATTTCTCAAACCAGCTCATAGGCTCGCATCATAAACGAATCCGGGGAACCCGGGGACATTCCCCCTGCTGGTCCATGACCATCGCCCGCAGGGCCTTGGCGTATTTCCGATTCTAATCGCTGAAGATCAATGCGGCAGCAATCAATAGATCCAGTTTCGTCAGCACGGGACGATTGGGGCGGGCTCCCAGGATATTTCGCCGTATTTTTCGACCCTGGAATCGCCCGTTGGAATCTTGAATTGCCCGGGATAGGCGACACCGATCAGGGTCAGACCGTGCGGCGGTGCTGTGACACCACCGCGCGTTCGGTCCCGGCCCTCCAGTACAGACTTCGCCCAAGCCGGTTCCTCGTCGCCTTTACCGATCGTCACCAGCAACCCCGCGATGGTTCTCACCATGTGTTTCAGGAACGCGTTTGCAGTCACCGTGAGCGACAACCAGTCACCGCTGCGCTTTACCTGGAAGTTGCTTATTTCCCGAATTGGCGTCGATGCCTGGCAGCCGGCTGCCCTGAAAGCCGAAAAATCGTGTTTACCAAGCAGCGTTTCTGTTGCCTGTTGCATTGCCTGCACGTCAAGCGGCTCGTAAATCCACCAGGCACGATTACGCTGGAGCGCCGAGCGCACGCGCCGGTTCAGGATCAGGTAGCGATAGGTCCTGGACGTTGCGGAAAAACGCGCATTAAATTCATCGTCGACAAAAGCGGCCCAGCTGGCACTGATGTCGTCAGGCAGATAGGCGTTGACGCCCAGCATCCAGCCCCTCCGGGGGCGCTGCGCACTGCTGTCAAAGTGCACTACCTGGGCCGATGCATGCACGCCGGTGTCGGTGCGCCCGGCGCAGACGGTCTCTACCGGTTCATCCGCAACCCTGGTGATCGCGTTGTCGACGAGGGACTGTACACCGATACCGGTCTTCTGACGCTGCCAGCCGTTATAGGCTGTGCCGTCATATTCAATGCCGAGCGCTATGCGCATAGTTTAAACAGGGCCAACGTCATTGCGGGCGAAGCGACGCAAGCTCGTCAAAAAAAACGACCTCGATCAGGACGGAATTGAATCCATTAATTGTTGCGCCTGCTGACGCTGGGCTTCGTCGCCCTCGTCCAGCACCTCTTCTAGAATGCTGCGGGCACCGCCGGGATCACCCATGTCGATATAGGCGCGTGCAAGATCCAGCTTGGTACCCACCTCGGTCATCGTGGGGGCCTCCTGCAGGCCTGAATCCCCGGTCGCGAGGGCCTCCCGGGTCGGACTGTCCTCGTCAGCGGCGCCGGCATCACCAGCATCCAGATCGACATCGCCTTGCGTGAGCACTGCCTGTTCGACCGTCGGGGCATCGCGGCCCTGGTCGATGGTATCGCCAACTTCACTGACTTCGAGTACCCCCGTCAGATCATCAAGGTCGAGATCGATGTCGGTGCTGCCGGCGAGACTCGGCACCTCGCCGGTCTCGTCCACCGCCATATCGCTGCTGAACGACTCTTTCGGCAGCGCTTCGGTTTGCTGAAAATCGACAGCACCGGCATCCGTGAGCACGGTTGATTCATCGGCATCCAGCGATGCGCGCATGGTCATGTCATCGTCTGCCAATGATGCAGCGGCATCATTCGCGCTATCGACAGGCTTATCCTCACTCAGAACCTGAGTCTGCCCCGTCACATCCAGCAGACTCGCATCGATGCCAGCGTCAGTGTCTTCGCCCGGAATCGCGAGGTTGGTGTCGGTGATATCTTCCAATACCGGCATCTCGCCGGTCGCGGCAAGACTCTCATCGGTCTTGCTTTCCGCCGTATCCTCGAGGTTCGGGACTTGATAATCCAGCTCATCATCGCCCGCGATTTGAGTATCTTCAAGACCGTCCAGATTCAGGTTGAGATCGTGGAGTTCTATTTCTGCGGTCGCATCGGCGGGTTTGACGTCGTCCGGTTGGTCGAGATCGACCAGACTCGCGATTTCTGTCGCATCAGCATCATCAGACACTGCCGGAATTTCCCCGCTGGCATCGAGTCCTGCAAACTGCTGTTCGATCGTTGGCGTATCGGATGATCCCGAAGTCGCCGGCATTTCCGAAGTCTCGTCTTGCAGCGATGCATCGATCGTGGGTGATTCGGCCGTGTCCTCACCACTCCCGGCGCCAAGATCAATGACATCGTTGACCGCAGCGTCGGCTTCGCTGAGCTCGAAATTCATGTCGAGCTCAGCGACCTCATCTGCACCTTCGAAGGAGAGATCGATTGCCGGCGTCTCGGCGTCACCGGCCGCCTCGAAATCCAGGTCGAGCTCAGCGACCTCATCTGCACCTTCGAACGAGAGATCGATTGCTTTCGTTGCGGCGGCAGCGCTGACACCCGAGAACAGCTCGTGATCGGACGCGATCTGCTGACCCATGATGACAATCTTGTCCCAGTCCGGATTTTCGTCAACGCTGACCACCGCACGCAATCTGCCTGCAGCATCGACGAACGCTTCCCTGTTACCCCAGACGAAATAAATTTCGCAAAGCTTCGCCAGCAAATCCTCGCGCTCGGATTCAACTTCAAGCGCGCCGTTGATAAGATCAGCGGCCTGGTCATAAAGACCATACGCCATGTGGAAGTCGGCTTCAGCGAGCGGATCCGCCTGGTCGAGATTGAGCCCGGTGTCGCTGTGGAAGGTATCTTCGAGCGCCTGGTTGGGGCTGGTCGCCTCGACCGGTTCCGGGACCATGGTCGCATCGGTTACCACTTCCACTTCCGGTGCCGCAGGCTCCGCCTCGGTGGCGGGGAACGCGGCAGTATCCGACATCAAATCCTGTTCAGCTTCCGGCGCCACGGCATCGCTGATGGGCACCTCGGCGGTGTCCATATCCGCGCCGATGGGCACCTCGGCGGTGTCCATGTCCATCATCAGGTCTTTTTCGGGCTCAGGGGCCGCGGGCTCGACCTCGACCACAGTCGCCGCGAAGGTATCCAGCGTCGAATCTTCGTCGGCTACCGGTACTGTTTCCTGCTCGACAACAACGATTGCGCCTTCGCCCTCGTTGCTTGCCAGCGCCTGCAGACGTTCCGTCGATGCCATGTCCACGTCATCCTGCTCCAGCGATTCCCACACACCGGTGGAGTCTTCGTCATCGCCGCGTCCGGCGCGGCGCGCAAACCAGACCAGCAGGGCCATCGCCAGGAGCAGTGCGCCACCGATAATGCCCCAGATGCTGTCGGCGTATCCCAGTATGATGTCGCCGTAATCCTTTATCGTGTCGATCAGGCTTTTATCGCCTGGTCGTGTGACCACAACCTGTGGGGCCGGCGCCGCATCCACAACTTCCGGCGTGGTGTCATCGGCAATCTCATCATCGACCGGCTGGTCACCGGCCAGCAGCTCGTCATCGATGGCGGTCGGCTCGGCATCGAGCTGTTCATCAGCGGCCAGCACCTCATCCGCATCATCGATACCGGAATCGTCAACAATATCGTCGACCGGTAATGGTTCCGGCGGTTCCTCGCCACGGAGCTCCGCCAGCTCGGCACGAAGTGCCGCCAGCTCGTTGTCGCTTATCTCGATCAGCGAATCCTGGTGATCGGCCAGTACTCCCTCGAGTTCATCGATTCTCGCTTCATCCGCACTGATCAGATCGTCAACCGCCTCGTCGCGCGCCACCTGACCGGGACCATCATCGAGCAGGCCTGTATCGTCATCGGGCGGGACCAGCGTCAGGGCCGGCTGAGATTGCATGCCAACCTCCACTGTGCCACCACCCCAGGCCGCGTTCTGCCGCCGAACCTCAGCCAGCGCATCGCCACGACTGATACGGAACACTTCATCCGCACTTGGAATCCTTAAGATCGCGCCTGCGGACATGACATTGATGTTGCCGGCAAAAGCCTGCGGGTTCGCCTCGTAAATCGCCAATATCGTCTGATTCATTGTCAATCGGGAATCAGGCCGCACACGTGACGCAATGCCCCACAAGGTGTCGCCACGCTGGATAAGGAGATCACCGCCGGCGCGGGTATCGAAATCCGGCTGGCCCAGGGTCGCTGAGGGCTCATCTGCCGGAGTGGAAGGCGCGGGCTGCGCTGCCTGGGCGGATTGCGAGGGTGCTTGCGCGGCAGCTTGCGGTGCAGGCGGCGAAGCCGGTGGCTGCGGCGCAGGCCGCTGAATCTGACCGCTATCGGTCTGCGCCGCGCGTGCCGGCGCGGTTACCGCCTGCGTCGATTGCGTTACCGGTAGCGGTGCAAATGTCGGCGGATCGAGCAGCAAAGTATATTCACGCAACAAACGGCCGCGTGGCCAGACTGCTTCCACGAGAAAAGTAATAAATGGCTCCGTAATCGGATCCAGCGAGGTGATTCTGACGAAGTTTCCGGTAGCGCCGCCTGATTTGACGATCCGCATTCGCACACGCGATAAATACACCGGCCGGTCAAGATCATATCGGGCAAATGTTTCGGGGGACGCGAGCTGAATGGTAAGGTTATCGAGATCTTCGGGGGTTGCTGCAAGCAATTCAATTTCAGCCCGCAGGGGCTCGTTAAGCGCCGAACTCATCTGTATATTTCCGAGCCCCAGGGCCCATGACTGACTCGCAAGCAGCAATGGCAGCAGCAGCCACAGGCGATTAAGTCTACGCGGCATAGTAATTTTCCCCAGCTCCCAATACCGGTCAGATCGGACTGCTCCGGAGCTTGAACCCTGATTCAAAGATGGTCCTAAGGTTTGACCGGCAACTATAGCTTATAAATGGTTTTTGGCCAATATTTCAGCTATTTGGACGCTATTTAGAGCAGCGCCCTTACGAATGTTATCAGACACGATCCACAGGTTAATTCCACGCGCGTGACTGATATCTTCGCGCACCCGACCCACATATACCGGGTCGTTTCCGGAACTTTCTGTGACCGCGGTCGGATATTGGCCGGCCTCTGTCCCGTCCATCAGTTCAACACCGGCCGCGTTTCGCAGCAATTCACAAACATCCCCGGCAGAAATCTTCGTTTCGGTCTCGATATGTACCGCTTCCGAGTGCCCGTAAAAGACCGGAATCCGGACCGCCGTCGGGTTGATGGCGATGCTGTCGTCGTCAAGAATCTTTCTCGTTTCCCAGACCAGCTTCATTTCTTCGCGGGTGTAACGATTATCCAGAAATTCATCGATATGCGGCACTGCGTTGAACGCAATTTGCTTTGCATCACCTGCAATGTCGAGCGGCCTGCCATTCAGGAGGTCCGATGTTTGCCTGGCCAGTTCCTTCACCGCACTTCTTCCGGCGCCCGATACCGATTGATAAGTCGCAACATTGATGCGCTTTATGCCAACCGCGTCGTAAATCGGCTTCAACGCAACAACCAATTGAATGGTAGCGCAGTTCGGGTTTGCGATGATTCCCGATTGCGCGTATTCCGCAATTTTTTCCGGGTTGACTTCCGGCACCACGAGTGGAACCTCATCGTCATACCGAAATCGCGAAGTGTTATCGATGACGACACAACCGGCGGCCGACGCTTTGGGTGCATAAACATCAGAAACAGAGGCGCCGGCAGAAAACAATCCGATTTTGCATTGCGAAAAATCGAATTCCGCAAGATCGGATACCGTCAGGGATTTGTTGCCAAACATCACCGTCTTGCCGACAGATCGTTCACTGGCGAGCGCATGCACCTTGCCAACCGGAAATTTTCGCTCCGCGAGTATCTCGAGCATAGCCTCACCGACTACGCCGGTCGCGCCGATAACAGCAATATCGATTGCACCTGACATCTTCGTTCAGCTTTGGATCTTACCGGAAATGACCGGCGTCACCGAATCGACATCGGCATTTTGCCCGCGATGGCGCAGGTAATGATCCATCAATACCAGCGCAACCATCGCCTCGGCGATCGGCGTCGCACGCAGGCCAACGCAGGGATCATGGCGCCCGTGGGTGGCTATCTCTGACTTCCTGCCTGCCTTGTCTATGGTCGCACCCGGCTTCGCGATACTTGAGGTGGGCTTCAGCGCGATGCTGGCAAGGATGTCCTGGCCGGAAGAAATGCCGCCCAGCGTGCCCCCGGCATCGTTCTTGTCGAACCCCTCGGGCGACATCTGATCGCGGTGTTCACTGCCTTTCTGACTGACTGCCGCAAAGCCAGCGCCCAGTTCCACACCCTTGACCGCGTTGATGCTCATCAAGCCGTGCGCCAGGTCGGCCTCGAGCTTGTCGAACACGGGTTCGCCGAGACCAGGCGGCACGTTGCTGGCCAGCACGCTGATCTTTGCACCGATAGAGTCGCCGTCGCGCCGCAGATCATCCATGAATTTCTCGAGCTCGGGGATTTTGTCCTTATCCGCACAGAAAAACGGGTTCTGGTCGACGAATTCAAGGTCCTGGGCTTCGAGCTGGATAGGACCCAGTTGTGAAAGATAACCTTTTATCTCGATGCCAAGCCTCTCCCTGAGATATTTCCTGGCGATTGCTCCGGAGGCAACACGCATCGTCGTTTCCCGGGCTGACGACCGGCCGCCGCCCCGATAATCACGCATGCCATACTTTTGCTGATACGTGTAGTCGGCGTGACCCGGGCGAAACTTGTCCTTGATGTCACTGTAATCACGCGAACGCTGATCTGTGTTCTCGATTAACAACCCGATCGGCGTGCCGGTGGTCTTTCCTTCAAACACACCGGAGAGAATCCTGACCTGGTCAGCTTCCTGGCGCTGTGTCGTGTACCGTGACTTCCCGGGCCGGCGGCGTTCGAGGTCCACCTGGATATCGGCCTCGCTCAGTTCCAATCCGGGTGGACAACCGTCGACGACACAGCCCATTGCCGGACCATGGCTTTCACCGAAAGTCGTCACTGTAAATAGTCGCCCGAAGCTGTTGCCTGACATCCTGCTAATAACCCGGTTCAGCGGTCGCTGCGGCAAATTGTTGCTGATGACGATCCAGTTCGTCCTTGCTCAGCAGAAATACACCCTGGCCACCCATTGCAAACTCCAGCCAGATGAATCCAGACGCCGGGAAGCGCCGTTCAAGGGCCGGCTGACTGCTGCCAACCTCGACGATCAGGATTCCGTCCTCGGCGAGGAAGCGGGATGCATCATGCAGGATCGCTATCACCGAATCCAGACCATCAACGCCCGCCGCAAGCGCGAGCGGCGGTTCGTGGCTGAATTCCGGGGCAAGCGCGTCCAATTCCTCGCGCTTAACATAGGGCGGATTGCTGATGATGATGTCATAGGCCGCGTTGCCAGGGCGCAGACCGGCAAAGAAATCCGACTGCAGCAACCGCACCCGGGATTGCAACCCGAAGCGGTCCACATTGATCGCAGCGACGGCAAGCGCATCCTCGTCACAATCAATCGCATCGACCTGTGCATCCGGAATCGCCAACGCCAGGGCGATCGCAATACAGCCGCTGCCGGTACCGAGATCCAGCGCTCTGTGCACCTTGTCGGCCTGAATCCAGGGCGAGAACCGGTCGCCAATCAGCTCGGCCAGTGGCGAGCGCGGCACCAGCACGCGCTCATCCACATAGAATTCCAGGCCAGCGAACCAGGCTTGTTGCAGCAGGTACGCAACCGGCACTCGCTCTTGTATGCGCCGCTCGACCAGCTGGCCCAGGCGCGCCTGCTCTGCCCCGCTGAGCACCCTTGCGTAATGCCGGGCAGCCTGCCCGTGATCCAGGCGGAGCGCTCCAAACACCAGGTAGGCCGCCTCGTCAATTGCGTTATCGGTGCCCTGCCCATAGACCAGCCCCGCCTGCTCGAACGCATGCGCCGTGCGCCGGATGAAATCTTCTACCGTCATGTGAAATGCCAATCTATCATGCGTGTCCAAAGTTGCCGTTAAGTTAGAATACTGTCGCTATGGCTTCACTACGAAACATCCTTGCGACCGGTCTCGTGATCGCGGCATTCGCAGGTGGCACCCTGTTTATGGTCCTGGCCTTCCAGGGGCCGCGTGGCCAACCGCTGCACGCGACGATCCTGCCACAAGCGGCCGTGCTGCCGCGATTCAGCCTGCTCGATCAGAACGGGGCGGTATTCGACAACGAATCACTCGATGACCACTGGAGCCTGGTCTTCTTCGGTTTCACTCACTGCCCGGACATATGCCCGGCGACGCTCACGCAACTGGCGATCGCGCGCAGCCGTGTTTTGGCCGGGGGCGACAGTACTTTTCCAGACATCGTATTAATAAGTGTCGACCCGGAGCGGGATACGCCGGAGGTGCTGGCTGAATATATTGGACAATTCGGCGACGGCCTGACGGGCGTGACCGGTTCATTGACGGAGCTGCGCAAACTGGCGTCGGCGCTCGGTATTTTTTTCGAAAAACCTGTGGATGAAAACGGCAACTACAGTGTTAATCATTCCGCAGTTGTAATCATGATCAACAAGCGTGCCGAATTTCATGCACTTTTCAGCGCGCCACACAATATCGATCACTTTGTCGCAGATATTCCTTTGATCATGGAGTAGTTATGCCCATGCGCAAACTGCCGGCCTGGCCGTTCGTACTGCTGCAATATGTCTTGCCTAAACATCTGCTGACGGCACTGATATTTCATATCGCCGGAATTCGCACGAAGTCGATCAAGGATTTCCTGATTCGCCGCTTTGTCAGTATTTACAGAATCGACGTAGAGGAGGCCGCCCTGCCCGTGCCCGATGGTTATCCATCCTTGAATGATTTCTTTACCCGGCAACTGGTCGACGGCGCACGACCGATCGATAGCGGGGCCAATTCAATCGTTTCGCCTGTCGACGGAACCGTGAGCGCTTGCGGCAACATTGAATCGGACATGTTGCTGCAGGCGAAGGGGAGTCACTATTCGCTGTCCGATTTGCTGATGACCGATATTGCAGACGCCGACCGGTTCAGTAACGGTTCGTTTGCGACCCTTTACCTTGCTCCGCACAACTATCACCGTGTTCATTGTCCCCTGAGTGGAACTCTCGTCGCGGCGCGTTACGTACCTGGTGCGTTGTACAGCGTCAATGCATCCACGGTCTCACTATTGCCGAACCTGTTCACGCGCAACGAACGACTGATATGCCACTTCAACAGCGATGCCGGTCCGATGATTGTGATATTGGTCGGCGCGCTGCATGTCGGCAGTATCAGTACACCCTGGACCGGCCAGATCCGGCCACGCCACAAAGGTGTGGTGCAGGATATCGACATCCTGCAGCAGGGTTACCCAACCGAGGTGAACAAGGGCGATTTGCTCGGCTGGTTCAACATGGGCTCGACCGTCATCATCTTGCTGCCGCCGGACTCCTGCGAGTTTTCGTTCGAACCAGGTCCAGGTGGCCACGTCAGGATGGGTCAGGCAATCGGCCGAATTACCCCGCAATCGTCGTGAACAACGAGTCCTGGCGACCGATGGCCAGCCCTGCTGTCGCCACCAGCAGGGCCGGGCTGCTAAGACGTGCCCGCGAATTCTTCGACGCGCGAGGCATCCTGGAAGTTGATACGCCCGCGTTGTCGAAGATCCCTGTAACGGACCCGCATATCGAAAGTGTGTCCGCCCGCTCTGCGATGGAACCGGAACTTTTCCTGCACACCTCGCCGGAATACAAAATGAAACGCCTGCTTGCGGCAGGATTTGGCGACATTTATCAGATCTGCAAAGTCTTTCGGGATGGTGAGCGCGGCCGCCATCATTTGCCGGAATTTACGTTAATAGAGTGGTACCGCCTGAATTTTGGCTTACACGACATCATGCACGATACGATCGAGTTCGTCGCGGCACTCCTTGCCCGATCGGGCCTGGCATCCTCGGTTGATTTAATCAGTTACGAAGACGCGTTTCAAAAGACGATGAACTTTAGTCCGCGCACGCGGGACATAGCGGAACTGGCTGCTTCCATGAACGTGGATGAACAATTAAAGCGTGCAATCGGCGACGATGCAGATGCCTGGCTTGATCTTGTTCTGGCGGAAAAGATTGTCCCGGAATTTGCAACAGACAGGCTGACGGTCATATTTCACTACCCGGCCAGCCAGGCGGCGCTCGCACGTATTTGTCCCGACGATGCAGTGGTGGCCGATCGCTTTGAGGTATTTTACGGCAGCCTCGAGCTTGCCAACGGATTCGTTGAACTGACGGATGCAGACGAACAATTGACGCGCTTCGAACGGGACCGGCTTGCGCGTCGCAGGAATGCAGCGGCAGTCCATCCAATTGACCAGGAACTCATAAACGCGCTTCGCGCCGGATTGCCGCCCTGCGCCGGCGTCGCAATCGGCTTTGACCGGCTGTTGATGTTGCATGAAGATCAAAGCGACATCAGCGCCGTAACGAATTTCATTATTTGAGTAACATGCACGTCGATTACCAGTCATTGAATGAGCAACTTGCTGCGCTGCTTGCCGGCCAAAAAGACGCGCTCGCGAATTCTGCCAATTTCGTCAGCCTGCTGTATGCGGGCATACCCGGAATCAACTGGCTTGGCATCTATGTGCTCCGCGGCAAGGAACTTGTATTGGGCCCTTTCCAGGGCTTGCCCGCATGCGTGCGAATTCCGGTCGGTCAGGGTGCATGCGGCACCGCTGCCGAAAAGAGAGAGACGCTACGCGTTGACGACGTTCATGAATTCGCCGGGCATATTGTTTGCGATCCGGAATCAAGATCCGAAGTTGTTGTGCCGCTCCTGATTCACGGAGAATTGATCGGCGTGCTGGATATTGACAGCCCGCAACCGTCACGTTTCAGCGAAGCGGATCAGTCAGGCGTGGAACTACTCTGCGAAACTTTTGTGCAGAGCCTGCTCCCGGGCCCTGGCGAGTTTATTTGACCCGGGATACATATTCACCGCTTCGGGTATCGACCCTTATTAGTTCGCCTTGTTCAACGAACAATGGCACCTTGACTACTGCCCCTGTCGAAAGTGACGCCGGTTTGACGCCGCCGCTGGCCGTATCTCCGCGAACGCCGGGATCCGTTTCGATGATCTCGAGTTCGACGAAATTCGGCGGTGTAACCAGGATCGGCGTGTTGTTCCACAGCGTAATCTGGCAGATGTCCTGCTCTTTCAGCCACTGCTTCGCTTCGCCGACAGCTTTTTCGTCCGCTGCAAACTGTTCAAACGTATCTTCGAGCATAAAATGCCAGAACTCACCATCAGCATATAAATACTGCATATCCGTTTCCAGGACATCTGCAGCTTCGACGCTGTCGCCGGACTTGAACGTTTTATCAACGATTTTCCCGGTCTTCAGATTTCTGATCTTGACGCGATTGAATGCCTGGCCTTTGCCGGGTTTTACGAATTCGTTTTCAACGATCACGCAAGGATCGCCGCCGATCATGATTCGAAGTCCCGAGCGAAATTGGTTGCTGTTGTAATTGGCCATTTCATTTCCACTGACCGGCACTGTAACCGGGCGTCATTAATCCATGAGTTTTGCGGGAACCGAACTTTAATGGCAAGCTGTTGACATAACCCAGCCTGGCGTGGCGATGCCACGCACCAGGGACGTACACGATAAGCATTTGATAACAAATAGCAATACCATCGATCCAGGCGCGAATCCCCCATGTTGACTGCTGATCCCGTACCGAGGCTGCCGATTATTTGATTTCCGTCACGGTTTTGATACAGCGTCAGGGACTAGTGTGACGGTGTTGTATAGACTTCTCTGTTCTATTGAGAACCCCGGAAACACCAGGGCCCGCGCCATTTCCAAGGAAAGAGATTTGAACGAGCGACAGAGTATAGCGATCGCCGTTCTGACCCAGATTCAGGACGATGTCGAGCTCGTGAACGGGGCGCTTCGGGATGCCGGACACGCCGCACATTGCCATTGGGTTGAAAACCCGGACAAGTTCGATGAAGCGCTGGAACAACAGCAATTCGAACTCGTTATCGTGAATGACGATCGCTATCCGGACTCAATTCGCCAGGTCATCAAGCAGAAAGACAGATACATCCCCGAAGTACCATTGCTGGCTCTCAAGACCACGGCCGATGAAAACACCATCCTGAAGGCGATGAATGACGGCGCCTGCGATCTCGTGTCGATCGACAACAAAGCACGATTGCAGGTTGTGGTCGGCCGGGAGCTGCGCGCGTATCGCGTCGAACGGGCACTTGATTCAACAATGAATTCCGCATTCGAGTATCGGCGGCAACTGAACGATTACATGGAGAACTCGCCGAGTGCAATCGCCTACATCCAGGAAGGGATCATCATTGAGGTGAACAAATCCTGGGTCGAGTTGTTTCAAGCAGAGGAAAAAGCGGAAGCCATCGGGCTGCCACTCATGGACAATTTCCTCGGCGAAAGCCAGGCGGCGATCAAGGGCGCCATCATCGCCACGACCAAGGGGAAATGGCAGGCCGGCGAAAAACTGGTCGTAAAGTCCACCATCGGTGAAGGCGATGCGGCAACACTGGAGCTCGACTTTCGCCTGACAGATTTCGACGACGGGCCCTATGTACAGATACTCATCGCACCCCGAAAAGTTGCCGTTGAAGAACCTACAATGCTGGCGCACGAGGCTCTCAAACGTGACCCGACAACACTGTTTTTTCATCGCGCCCAGTTCCTGGAGCGCATGACGAAACGTCTCAAGCGCAAACCAAAATCCGGCTTACACGCGCTCGCATTTATCAAGCCCGACGATTTTTCGAAGGTGCGTGCTGACGTAGGCATTCTCGATACTGAAGAAATTCTGGCGCAATTTGCAGAAGAAGTTCGGAAACGCATGCACCCGCGGGATGTCGCTGGCCGCTTCGAGGGCACTGGCATTATGACGCTGCTCGAACGAGGCAACATACGAGACGCGGAAGTATGGGGACAGCAACTCGTCGATCACATCAGCAAACATGCGTTCAGGATCGGCGACCAGGATGTCAGGCTGACCTGCACTGTCGGCGTTGTCGGTGTCAGCGGCGTCTATGCAAATCTCGAGGAACTGGTTGGCGCGTGTGTGGATGCACACAGCCATGCGAAGTCCCAGGGTGGAAATTCTGTTTATCTCCGGGAATCCCGTGAAGAAAGCACACGCCTTAAGAAATACGATGCAATCTGGGTCAGGCACATCAAGGCTGCACTCATGGACAACCGCTTCCGGCTCGCGCAATTGCCGATTGCCGGCCTGCGAAGTGACGCGCACAAGATGTACGACATGCTGGTGCGCATGATTGATGAGCAAGGTACCGCTGTCCTGCCATCAGAATTCCTGCCGGCGGCCGAACGCAATAATCTCATGAAGACAATCGATCGCTGGATGGTTACTGCATCGATCGAATTTTGCACCAGACACAAAGCAGAAAAAGTCTTTGTCAAACTGTCGCACCACTCGATGGTGGACTCATCGCTTGTCGATTGGATGCAATCGGAATTCGAAAAGCGCAAATTGAATCCATCACACCTGTGTGTACAAATCCCGGAACAGGAAGCGGCCAAGTACATCAAGGACACCAAGAAGACCGTCGATGCGTTTAAGAAGGTTGGCATCGAATTTGCGCTTGAGCACTATGGCATCGACAAGAATCGTTTCCAGATCCTCGATATTCTCGAACCCAATTACATCAAGATCGACGGCGAACTCATGCATTCGCTGACGACAGACATGAATTTGCAGGAGAGTGTACGGAAGGTAACCGCGGCGGCCGAGCAGCGCAGTATCGAAACTATCGCTGAGCGTGTTGAAAATGCCAACGAAATGGCGGTGCTGTTTCAGCTCGGCGTACACTTTATGCAGGGCCATTACGTTCACGAACCCGAAGTCGTCCTGCAGGAATCCGCCAAAGTCGTGCATACGACGCTCGAGGCTATCGGCAACGAGTAGATCGTTGTTGCGCAGATCCCGAAAAACCTCTTTGCTGTGGCCAAAATTACGTTAAGTCAATCAAAGACGAACCTGTGACCCATATCACATTTTTGGGCCTGAATGCGGCTCCTGGAGCAGCAATTTACAAAACATGGGAAAGGCACGTTTACAGCCATTTCAGGGCCACATAGTCTGAACCTCGCCCGCTGTACATGTTTGATTTGGGGCGCAAACCGAGCGTAAGGATCACGCAATCTGGATTACCGGGGTATCGGCCTGTGAAAGCACCAAATACACGCAAACACAAGAACAGGAAATTGAGTACTGCGAAGCGCAAGACAAACATGCAGATTTTGCCTGCACTGGTCGCTGTTAGCGGCGCCTGCGGGCTTGCCGTCGCGCCGGCGTCGGCGCTTGAACTTGGTCAAATCAGGGTCGATTCGGCCCTCGGTCAGCCGTTGCGTGCGAGCATCGCCTATGCGCTGAATCCGAACGAGCAATTATTTGATTATTGCATTTTCCTGAAGCCCGGCATTGCCATGAACGGTATCCCGGTCGTCAGCAACACCCGAGTCACGATTACAGACGGCGTGATCGTGCTGAACGGCCGTACGCCGATACGCGAGCCACTCCTGGCGATGCAGCTGTCGGTCAATTGTCCATACACGGCACGCCTTGCGCGTGATTACACATTGATGATCGATCCCGCGCCACTTGGGGAAAGTGAACCCGTGGCACTCAGTACCGATGCGGCACCGCTGATCCCTGTGCAGACTTCATCGGTAACCGCAACCGATATCGTCAGTGTGCAAAAAGCGACGCGGATCGTTCCGGCCAGCGTGCGTCCGCGGGACGACACCCCGATCGCGGCGAGCAGCCGCTACCGGGTACAAGCAGGCGATTCGCTGTCGCAGATAGCATCGCGGATTGAGAATCGATCCATCGCACTCTGGCCGGCGGTTGACGCAATTTTTGCAGTCAATCCCGACGCGTTCCTGAACAACGATCGGGATCTTCTGAAAGCCGGCAGCTGGTTGCTTATTCCCGACCTGACGGGTGCAACCGCAGTCGCCACTGCAGACAGCAGCAGCGCGGTTCAGCCAAACACGGTTAATTCAGACCCCGGATCAGCCGCTGCCTACTCCGGCGTTGCGGTTGCGGATACTTCAGCTCCACCGTTTCCCGAGGCGGTAGCAGCAACGCTTGAAGAGGCTGCCGAACCGGCGGTAGCAACGGTTGAAGAAGATGCCGTGCCTGAGATGCGACCGGGCGATATCATCGTCGGTACGGATTCACCGTTCGTTATAGCGGTTGGCGCCGACGAAATCGTCGACATTCCGGACATTGCAATCGAGACACCGCGGATTGCCCAGCCAGCCCCTGCCATCGTCAGCACGGGAACAGCCGACGGTGGTTTCAGCGGTGCATGGTCATGGCTGATGTGGCTTGGCGGCACCGGTTTGGCGCTGATGCTTGGTCTGTTTATGTTCGGCCGAGCGCTCCGGGATCGATTTGGATCCGTTGCAGTCAGCACACCGTCAGTCCCATCCCGACGCCGTGGCGATGAGCCTGCGCCGCGGCCGGTTATAGCGGACCTCGATTATAACTTTGATGACGACACCCTTAATTCCCGGGCAATTACCCTCGATGCCGATCTCGACGACGGCACCGGCCTGCAGGACCGTGGAGAAATGGAGGTAGCCCAGGACTACGGCTTCTCGGCCAGCAACGGCAACGACTACCACGTTGATCTGGAAATTACCGAGCAGGCCTCCAGGCAGGAGGACCTGCTGCCCACTGACATCATTCCGCCCAGCGAGAAAAAGAGAGAGATGATTCTCGAAAGCGAGATACTGCCGACCGACGATGACGAAGACGACGATGACGTCGCCGACGAAGACTACGACATGTCGATGATCGTGGATGCCACCCAGCTTGCCCTCGACGACAACACTTCGACCACGAAAGATTTGCAGGCCATACTGATAGATACGGACGCCGACCCGGACAGCGACGACACACAACGAACGCTGAACAAGGAAGGTGACTACCAGATTCTCGAACAGGATTACGAAGACGAGCTGACTGCGACTCAGGCCCTCAACCAGGAGATTGAAGAAGCTGCGCGGGCACTGGCAGAACGCATGGACGACGAGGATGTCAGCAGCGACACGGCTGAGATGCCAGCCTCACTGGATACGGAGAATACAGCCGAACTGACGGCGAACTTGCCAGAATCAGGCAGCGCGGAGAACGAGGATTTCAACGATGCCAGCGTAATTCCGGATCTGACGGTAGAAATGCCATCTTCAGAAAGCGACACCGTGATCGAAATAGAGTCCGGGCGCAGCGCTGCCAAAAAATCGAAAGCGTCCTGAGCTTGCAGGCTGCTAGTCCTGTTCCGGCAATTCAGCTGCGAGGCGGACAACGGATCTCCATCCCTTCGGCAGCATGCTGCCGCGTAACGCACGCTCGCCGTAATAGTCATCCAGGTCATCCCACCTGATCGTCATCATGCGCGTGGCGGTATGCACCCGGAGATTACCGCCTTCCGGAATGACCGCCATCGCGACCAGCTGTTCTTCGCCAGCCTTGTACTTTCTGGTCGGGATATTGATGAGCTTCAAGCCCCTGCCCCTGGCCAGCTCCGGCAGTTCTTCCATCTCGAAGCACAATAGCCGTCCAATCGACGACACTGCCGCGATCAGGCACTCAGTATCCGGGGGTACCGGCGAGGGCACCACGGCCCTGCCGCCGGGCGGCACGCGCAAGATCGACTTGCCGGCTTTGTTGCGCGTTACGAGGTCTTCGAGTGTCGCGATGAATCCATAGCCGGCATCGCTTGCCAGCAGCCATTGATGGACAAGTTCGCCAATCATGGTGCCGCAGAATTCGGCACCGTCAGGCGGCTTGAACTTGCCGGAAAGCGGTTCGCCCTGGCCGCGGGCAGAGGGCAGCGATTGCGCAATGACGCTGTACACGCGGCCGGTACTGTCGATGAACATCGCGAGCTGATTGCTGCGCCCGTGGGCAGCAGCGAGAAAGCCGTCGCCCGACTTGTAGTTCAGCACTAAAGGACCGATATCGTGGCCTTTCACCGCCCGCGCCCAGCCGCGCTGCGATAGCACGACCGTAACCGGCTCGCTGGCGACAAGTTGCGTCTCGTCCATCGCCTGTGCTGCTTCCCGCTCGACGATCAGGGTGCGCCGCTGGTCGCCGTAGTCTTGTGCGTCGGCCAGTATCTCGTTTTTCATCAGGGTCTTTAGCCGTGACGCACTTTTCAGCATCTGCTCGAGACCCTTGCGTTCTTCATTGAGCTGTTGCTGCTCGTCCCTGATTTTCACTTCTTCGAGCCTGGCAAGATTTCGCAGGCGAAGATTCAGGATCGCCTCGGCCTGAATATCGGACAGCCTGAATTTCTTCATCAGGGCCGGCTTTGGCTTGTCTTCCTTGCGAATGAGCCTGATGACTTCGTCGATATTCAGATACGCAATCAACAGACCGTCGAGAACGTGCAGCCGGTCTGAAACAATCTGCAGCCGGTGCCGCAGGCGGCGCTTGACCGTGTCACGCCGGAACCTGAGCCACTCCGACAGGATGCCGATCAGGTTGAACGTCTTCGGCCGTCCGTCCAGCGCGACAATGTTCATGTTGACGCGCACCGTTCGCTCGAGGGACGTTGTCGAGAACAGGTGCGACATGAGTTCGTCAACGTCGACGTTCTTCGACTTGGGCGTAATGACCAGGCGAATCGGTTCTTCATGATCCGACTCGTCGCGCAGGTCCTCGACCAGCGGCAGCTTCTTGTTGCGCATCTGCGTCGCGATCTGCTCCAGTACCTTGCCGCCGGATATCTGGTAGGGCAACGTGTTAATCACGATGTCACCGTTTTCCTGCCTGTAGGTTGCGCGCAAGCGCAACGTTCCGTTGCCGGTCACGTAAATCTGTTGGATATCGGCCCGTGGCGACACCAGCTCACCGCCGGTCGCGAAATCCGGACCCTTGATGTGCTTCATGATGTCAGCGATAGTCGCCTTCGGGCAGTCGATCAAATGTACGAGTGCGCTGGCCACTTCACGCAGGTTGTGTGGCGGCACATCGGTGGACAGGCCGACCGCAATACCGGTCGTACCGTTCAACAATAAATTGGGCAACCGCGCCGGCAACACGACCGGTTCTTCGAGCGTGCCATCGAAATTTGGCGCCCAGTCGACCGTGCCCTGCCCGAGTTCGGACAACAGCGTTCTTGCGTACGGCTTCAACCGTGATTCGGTGTAGCGCATCGCGGCGAAGGACTTGGGATCATCGGTCGACCCCCAGTTACCCTGGCCGTCGATGATCGCATAACGATAGGAAAAGTCCTGCGCCATCAGCACCATGGCTTCATAGCAGGCCGAATCACCATGCGGGTGGAATTTGCCGATGACATCGCCGACGGTGCGTGCTGATTTCTTGGGTTTCTGTCCCGCTGACAGGCCCAGTTCGCTCATCGCGTAGATGATGCGCCGCTGCACCGGCTTCAGACCATCGCCGATTTGTGGCAAGGCCCGATCGAGAATCACATACATCGAATAGTCGAGATAAGCCTTCTCGGCAAAATCCTTTAACGCAAGCCGCTCTACACCTTCCAGGTTCAGCTGATTTTGCATTTTGTTGTCCTTCATACCTCGGCCAGGTTACCCTTGGTCTCGAGCCATTTGCGCCGGTCCGCCGAGCGCTTCTTCGACAGCAGCATGTCCATGAGCTGATCCGTCTTGTCACTGGGCTTGACGGTGAGTTGCACCAAACGGCGCGTATCGCGATTCATCGTCGTTTCGCGCAGCTGCTGCGGGTTCATCTCGCCCAGTCCCTTGAAGCGCGTAACTGTCACCTTGCCTTTGATTTTTTCGGCGTCGATACGGTCGAGGATGCCCTGCTGCTCGCTGTCATCGAGTGCATAGAACACTTCCTTGCCTGCGTCGATGCGATATAACGGCGGCATCGCGATGTACACATGTCCCGCCAGCACCAGTTCACGGAAGTGACGCAGGAACAGCGCACAAAGCAGGGTTGCGATATGCAGGCCATCGGAATCCGCATCGGCCAGAATGCAAATCTTGTGATAACGAAGATTACTGATGTCGGGACTCGCCGGGTCGACGCCTAAGGCGACGGTGATGTCGTGTACTTCCTGTGATTCCAGGATCTCGGCTGATTCAACTTCCCAGGTATTCAGTATCTTGCCCCGCAGCGGCATGATCGCCTGCGTAATGCGGTCTCTCGCCTGTTTCGCGGAGCCACCAGCCGAGTCGCCCTCGACCAGGAAAATCTCACAAAGCTCGGGCTCCTGCGAGGTACAGTCCGCAAGTTTGCCGGGCAAGGCCGGGCCCGAGACAATTTTCTTGCGGACCACTTTCTTTGCCTCTTTGAGCCGCGCCTGTGCCTTTGCGATCGCCAGCTGAGCGATAGTATCGCCGGTTTCCGGGTGCTGATTGAGCCACAGGGCAAAGCTGTCCTTTAATACACCCGCGACAAACGCCGCGGATTCGCGAGAAGTCAGTCTTTCCTTGGTCTGCCCGGAAAACTGCGGATCCTCGAGCTTGGCGCTGAGAACGAAGTTCAGCCCGTCCCAGATGTCCTCAGGCACCAGCGAAATGCCCCGGGGCAGCAAGCTGCGGAACTCGCAGAACTCACGCATGGCGTTAGTCAGGCCAGTGCGCAATCCATTGACGTGAGTACCGCCTTGCGGCGTCGGCACGAGATTTACATAGCTTTCGACGACCACCTGGCTGGGCTCCGTTTGCCAGGCCAGTGCCCAGTCAACTGCCTCGTGCTTGCCGCTCATGCTGCCCGCAAATGGTTCAGCCGGCAGATGCTCCACCTTTTCCATCGCCTCGAGCAGGTATTCCTCCAGTCCCCCGGAATAACACCACTCAACCTTTTCCTTCGGTTTGGTGACCTTCAGCCGCACGGTCAGTCCCGGGCACAGCACGGCTTTCGCCCGCAGGACATGCTTCAGCCGGTTTACAGAGATCTTTTCCGTATCAAAATATTGCTTGTCGGGCCAGAAGCGAATGGTTGTGCCCGTGTTGGCTTTGCCGATTTTGCCGACTTTTTCGAGTTTTCCGCGCTTTTTTCCGCCAACGAAACTCATGTTGTATTCGATTCCACCGCGGCGAATCCAGACTTCGAGGTTTTTCGAAAGTGCATTGACAACGGATACGCCGACACCGTGCAAACCACCGGAGTACTGATAGTTTTCCTTATTGAATTTGGCGCCTGCATGCAGGCGCGTCAGGATCAGCTCAACCCCCGGAATTTTCTCTTTCGGATGGATGTCGACGGGCATGCCGCGGCCATCGTCGCTGATTTCCACGGAACCATCAGTGTGGATCGTGACTTCGATTTTTTTGCAGTGGCCGGCAAGCGCCTCATCGACGCTGTTGTCGAGCACCTCGTGCGCCATGTGATTCGGCCGTGAGGTATCCGTATACATGCCCGGCCGCCGCCGCACAGGATCGAGTCCACGCAGGACCTCGATGTCGGCCGCATCGTAACGTTTGCTCATCTACCTGTTTTGCCCCAAGCGAAAGCAGAAGTGTCGGAGCTGGATTCTAGCCGGAATAAAAAAAGAGTAACAGCACGAGAATTGTGCAAAAGGGGTCAGAGCCCTTTCTCCAGCCGGGCAGTATTAATGTGCTAATCAGAAAAAGGGCTCTGACCCCGATTTTAGAGTGATCACCTCACTGAGATCAGGCAAGGTCGAAGCGATCGAGATTCATGACCTTATCCCACGCAGCAACGAAGTCACGAACGAACTTCTGCTCGGCGTCGTCACTCCCGTAGACCTCTGCGATCGCCCGGAGCTCAGAGTTCGAACCAAAGACGAGGTCAACGCGGCTGCCGGTCCACTTGAGTTCCCCCGTACCGCGATCGCGACCCTCGAATACGTCCTTGGTGTCCGAGGTCACCACCTTCCACTCCGTCGCGATGTCGAGCAGGTTCACGAAGAAGTCGTTGGTCAGCGTCTCGGGTCGGTCGGTGAAGACCCCGAGCTCGGACTGCCCGACGTTCGCGTTCAGGACACGCATGCCGCCGAGG
>SMWE01000067.1 GCA_004357475.1 Gammaproteobacteria bacterium | reverse complement strand
CCTGCGATACAACGCGTTGCTTCCTGACATTGGAATCGCCCGCTTAGGAAGGGCTCCTACGATACAACGCATTGCTTCCTGACATTGGAATCGCCCGCAACTTTTCTTTCGGGCTGCGCATGCATCGCGCAGCGCTCGCAGTTCACCCAGCCGGAGTCGCCGTTGACGTAGTACTCCTTCTTCCAGATAGGCAGGCGAACCTTTACCTCATCAATAATGAAGCGGCAGGCCGCGAATGCCTCATCCCGGTGGGCCGACGTCACGCCAACCCAAACGGCACATTCGCCAATCTCCAGGAGCCCTTCCCTGTGCACGCAATCGGCCTGCAGGATCGGGTATTTTGCCCTGGCCTCGCCGATGATCTTCTCGCCTTCTTTGACGGCGAGCGGTTCGTAGATTTCATACTCGAGTCGCAGAACTTCCTGACCCTCATTCTCGTTCCGAATCCAGCCTTCGAACGCGACGCAGGCACCGGCAGCATCACCGGTGAGTAATTGCCGCAGCCTGTCCGGCTCGATCGCACTGTTACTAATGCGCATCCGATCAGCCTCCGGCCACCGGCGGAAACAGGAGCACGGTATCGCCATCGTTTATCGGCGTATTCCAGTCAGCCATTTCGTCGTTAATGGCGACTTTGCAATGTCCGAGCGGTTCCTGCGAGCCGTGCCTGTGTTTCAGCAACTCGTACACGTCGCCCGCGGTCGCCGCGGACAGGCTGACGGCTTCCTCGCCCACGCCGGCATGCTCGCGGAAACCCGCGAAATAACGAACGGTAATGTTCTTATTCACAGCGCGGTTTCGATCCCGGTGCCGGCAAGATCTTCCGGCGAGTTGATGTTGTGCAACGCGCCCGGATTCGGTTGTGTCAGCAATTTCGTATCCGCACCGATCAGCATTTTGCGCGGGCAAATAATCCCCTTCTCTACGAAGCTTAAGATCACGGCCCGGGACTCAGGACGGTATATCGCGCATAAGGGCTCGGGAAGGTCGTCATGAACGCTTTTATACGCCGTAACCGGATGGTCCGCCGAACATTGCTCTAAAAGGCAGGCGATGGTCGTGTCATCGATGTTCGGCAGATCGCAGGCAAGAATCAGCCAGCTGACCTCGTTGTTCGAATCCATTGCCGACAGGATGCCGGCAAGCGGACCCATGTCTTCATAGCGGTCCACTATCTGCTCGAATTTTCTGCGTTCGGCGTCGCCGGCCTGATCGGCACGGGTCGATACAAATACACGATCCACGTGCTCTGCAAGCAGCGCTACGGCACGACTCAACTGTGTTTCGCCATCCTGCACCAGCAGCGCTTTATCGCTGCCCATCCGCCTGCTTCTGCCGCCGGCGAGGACCAGCCCCCATACTGATTCAGGCGCTGTCATCGTGGTACTCGTGCTTGCCGCCCGTCTTCGAAATCAGGCGCGTCTGGCTAATCGTAATCTCGTGCGACAGCGCTTTGCACATGTCGTAGACGGTCAGCGCCGCGACAGATGCGCCGGTGAGCGCCTCCATCTCGACCCCGGTTCGATGATGCACCTTGCAGTGACAGTCGATGACGACCCGCTTTTTCTCATCCAGCTCAATCGTAATGTTGCAATTATCCAAGCCAAGCGGGTGACAGAACGGGATCAGTTCATGCGTGCGTTTTGCCGCCATCACACCGGCGATAATCGCCGTTACAAACACCGGCCCTTTTGCGGTTTCGATGTCACCGCCAGAAAAACGGCTGGCGACGTCGGCCGGAAACTCGACCAGGGTGCGGGCATGCGCGGTCCGATCGGTCGCCTTCTTGTGACTGACGTCGACCATGGTCGGCCGGTTGCCCTTGTCGATGTGGCTGAGTTTGCTCACCGTCCTGCCTATCCGCCCATGCGGTACATTTCGACTTTGCTGATCAACGGCTTTTCTGCCGGTTGCAGTGCCCGCAATTCGCTGTAGCGGTCTTTTCGCTCAATCCAGACGTTCTTAAGAAGATCTGCAAGTTCAGCATCGCTGGCGCCGTTTCTGATCGGCTCCATCAGGTTCAGGCCGGCGGTCGCGAAAAGGCAGGTATATAAAATACCGTCGGCTGACAGTCTCGCCCTGCTGCAAGCACCACAGAACGGTTCCGTCACCGAAGAAATGAAGCCGACTTCACCTTCACCGTCCAGGTACTTGTAACGGCTGGCGACTTCACCGGGATAATTCCGGCCGACGGCACGTATTGGCCAGCGCGTCTGAATCATTTTCTTGAGGTCCAGCGACGGCACTACCTGCTCCAGCTTCCAGCCATTGCGGTTGCCGACGTCCATGTATTCGATCAACCTCACGATATGTCCGCTGCCACGGAAGTGGTCGAGCACATCCAGCACCGTATGATCATTCACGCCGCGCTGCACGACGACATTGATTTTGATCGGTGTCAGGCCGGCTTTCTCCGCCGCCTCGATGCCCTTGAGGACTTTGGCCAATTCGCCGCGATTTCCGCTCATGTGACTGAATATATCTTCATCCATGGTGTCGAGGCTGATCGTCACGCGGTGCAGTCCCGCATCGGCGAGTGCCTGGGCAACAGGCGGCAGCAAAACCCCATTGGTGGTAAGCGCCAGGTCATCGACACCCTGTAGTTTGCTCAACTGAGCGATCAGGTCGGCGACTTTCTTGTCCAGCAGTGGTTCGCCGCCGGTCAGTCTCAACTTGCTGACGCCAAGACCAACCGCAATCGCGGCAATTCTGAAGATCTCGTCGTGACTGAGCCGCTGACGCCGGGTCAGGAACTGGTAGTCCCTGTCGAATTCCGCTTCCGGCATACAGTAAGGACAGCGGAAATTACATCGGTCCAGCAGTGATATCCGCAGGTCCTGCAACGGCCGGCCGAAGGTATCCCTGACCTCAGGAGCCGCCTGCGTTATGTCATGTCCGGTTGTGGATTCGACATTCATCCCGCCATTCTGCCCGAATACGGGATCGCGTGTCAGCTTAAGTGAGCGCTCAGGAAAGCCACAGCAAGCGTACGGAAACGACCAGCATGACCAGGCCGGTAAGCCGCCGGATATGTGATGCCTTGAACCAATTGGCGCCGGCGCGGCTGCCAAGCTGGCCGCCGATCATGACCGCCAGCGGCAGCAGCAGGTACGCGACGTCGAGTAGTTCCCCGGCGCGCTCACCGAGCTTCGCGAGCTGCCCCGCGAGTCCGGCCAGGGAATTGACCAGAATGAACAGGGAACAGGTTGCCGCGACCGTTTTTGCCTCTGCAAGACGGGTGAGGTGCAGGACAGGCGCCAGGTAAATGCCGCCACCGATGCCGGTTATTCCTGCCAGCCCGCCCAGCAACAAGCCAAGTCCGAGACTGATTGGCGTCCCGGTTTGCGGGACGAATTCAGGCTGTTTACGCCACTGCCTGTCCAATAGCATCATAAGGCCGGCAACTAATAGTGCCAGCCCTAAAATCTGCAGGAAACTGGACTCGTCAAGTCGCAGGTAACCACCCAGGAATGCGGCCGGGACAGAGGTGGCAATCAACGGCGCCGCGAAGCGCAGGTTCAGATGACCCGCTTTCGCAAAATGATAAACACCACCGGAAACCACAACGAGATTGCATAGCAGTGCAACCGGCGGTACGAGTTCCCAGTAAAGTCCCGATTCGATCAGGATCGCCGTATAGGTCGAGCCCCCGCCAAAACCGACCGATGCATAGAGGAAGGCGACTGCAATGAATGCAAGCGCTGTGAAATACATGTGAGCGTGCCTCTCTCGTTAAATCCTGAGTCGGACGCCTGAATTGCGCTCTGGTGCGGCGCAACATCGCCCGCTATACTGCTGCCCGCGTTTCCGCCACCATGAAATCCCACGGGGGCGGTGATGTTAACCTGCAACATCATTTGCTAACAACACCCACAGCAGCGTCGAGGGCTGCTGCACCGGTCCCACTCGAAATTTCTTCAGGCGAGACAATGAATGTAAACCTTACCGAAGACGAAATTGCGTTCCGCGACGAAGTCAGAAAATTCTTCGCCGAGAAATATCCGGCTGACCTTCGCAAAAAACAGGACGAGGGCATCACGCTGCGTCGCGAAGATACGATTCGCTGGCAGAAACTACTTTATGAGCGGGGTTGGTTCGCCGTGAACTGGCCGGAAGAATATGGCGGCACCGGCTGGACGCCCATCCAGAAATATCTCTTCGCCAATGAGATGGCTGCGGCAAACGCACCTGTCATCGTGCCGTTCGGCGTTGCGATGGTCGGCCCGGTAATTTACACGTTTGGATCAGAAGAACAAAAGCAACGATTCCTGCCCGACATCCTGGCAAGCAACGTCTGGTGGTGCCAGGGATACTCTGAGCCCGGGTCCGGCTCGGATCTCGCATCCCTCAAAATGAAGGCGGATCGTGAAGGTGATCACTACGTCGTCAACGGCACCAAGACCTGGACCACGCTTGGACATGTGGCTGACTGGATCTTTTGTCTTGTGCGCACGAGCAGCGATGTCGCGAGGCGCCAGGAGGGTATCAGCTTTCTCCTGATCGATATGAGCACGCCTGGCGTCTCGGTCAAACCGATTATCACGATCGAAGGCGATCACGAAGTGAACGAAGTGCATTTCGACAATGTCAGCGTACCGGTCGAAAACCTGGTCGGCGAGGAAGGCAAGGGCTGGACCTACGGCAAGGTTTTGTTGCAGCACGAACGGACCAATACTGCCGGCGTTGCCAGATCCAAATATCGACTCAACAGCTTGAAGAAGAAAGCGGCCCAGTCAATTCATGACGCCGCACCGCTCATGCGTGACCAGAATTTCGCCCGCAAGGTCGCAATGGTCGAAATCGAGCTGAAAGCACTCGAGTACACCGATCTGCGCACGCTCGCTGCCGTCGCAACTGGCAAGGCGCCAGGGCCGGAATCTTCGATTCTCAAGATCAAGGGCACCGAGGTGCAGCAATCGATCGACGCCCTGTTCGTCGAGGCCGCCGGTTACTATGCCCTGCCCTACGTGCCGGAGCAATACGTAATCGATTTTCCGGATGAAGAGCGAATAGGTTACGGGGCGGAAACGAAATCATCGCTGCGCTACTTCAACAATCGCAAGGCAACGATTTACGCCGGCTCGAATGAAATACAAAAAAACATCATCGCCAAGCATGTGCTAGGCCTTTAGGAAACAGGGAATGGATTTTTCGATCAGTGAAGAGCAATCGATGCTCGCCGACAGCGTTTCGAAGTTTATGGAGAACGACTATGATTTCGAGCGACGGCAAGAAATAGCCGAGACTGATGATGGTTACAGCAAGGAACTCTGGCACACCTTTGCGGAACTGGGATGGACAGCAGTACCGTTTGCCGAAGACGATGGCGGGCTGGGCGGAGGCCCGGTCGAACTGATGCTGATGATGGAACAGTTCGGTCGCGGCCTTGTTGTCGAACCTTATCTTGCAAACGTCGTACTGGCCGGCGGAATTCTGCGACGCTCGGCAAATGCCGGACAAAAATCACAGTGGCTCACTCCATTGATCGAGGGAAATCTACAGGCTGCGCTGGCATTCGCCGAGCCACAGGGGCGATTCAATATTGCAGACATCAAGACCACTGCGCAACGAGACGGCAAGGGATTTATCCTGAGCGGCAATAAGATCTTGATATTAAACGGCGGCGGCGCAGAAATTCTCATCATTCCCGCAAGAACGTCGGGCGAGCAAACGGATGAGGACGGCATTACGCTGTTCGCAATTGCCGCGGACTCTGCCGGCATAAAACGTCAGGCATATGCAACCGTCGATGCACAGCAGGCTGCCGACATGACGCTGAGCAACGTCAAGGCTGATGCCACTGCAGTTCTCGGAGAAATCGGCCAGGGATTCAGTACACTGCAGGATGTGGTGGACGAGGCAACACTGGCTGTATGTGCGGAAGCCGTTGGCATAATGCGTACGATGCACGACAAGACGGTCGAATATTCCAAGATCCGCGTGCAATTCGGCGTGCCAATCGGCAGCTTCCAGGCGTTGCAGCATCGAATGGTTGAGACGCTAATGGCCTGTGAGCAAAGTCGGTCGCTGTTGATGTGGGCGGTCATGCTCGATACGGCTGATAACGCAGACACGCAACGGGCCGTGAGCGCAATTAAGTACCAGATCGGCACTGCGGGAATAAATGTCGCACGAGAAGCGGTACAGATCCACGGCGGCATGGGCATGACCTGGGAACTCGATATCGCCCACTATTTCAAACGTATGACTGCGATCGACCTGTTGTTCGGAAACGCCGACTATCACCTCGACCGCTACATACGATTGTCCCCATGATGCGGCGGCAATGACTGGCTGGCAGCCATCCGGCGTAATCACGATTACAACCGATTTCGGCCATAAAGGCCCGTTTGCCGCTGTGATGAAAGGCGTGATTCTCAAGCGATTTCGCGCAGCCACCGTGATCGACCTCGCTCACGACATTCCGGCGCACTGGCCGCCCGAGGCAGGATTCTGGATCAGCCGTTCGTATCAGTACTTCCCGTCAGGCACCGTGCATGTCGCCATCGTCGACCCGGGCGTCGGCACCGACCGGAATATTCTCATCGTCGAACACGATGAGCACATTTTTCTGGCGCCCGACAATGGCCTGCTCGCGCCATTGCTCGATGACGCTGGCAGGATTTACCAGCTGGATAGCAGCAGCTTGCAGACGATGGGGCTGGGCGAACCAAGCCCGACATTTCATGGTCGCGACATTTTCGCGCCGTTGGCGGCGGAATTTGCTGCCGGCCGGTTGCTGCCTGCCGATGTCGGCAGTGAAACCGCAGACTGGACGCCCGGATGGCTCGAGGATCCGGAAGTAATGTCAGATCGCGTCAGTGGTGTCATCGTAACCGTCGATACATTCGGCAATCTGATCAGCAATATTGATGGCAGTTTGATTCAGGATTTCGAGAAGCCCATGGTGCGGTTTGCAGGCCATGATTTTGAATTCAAGCCAACTTACGGACGCGTCAAACCCGGCAATTACCTGGCACTCATCAATTCATTTGGTGTGATCGAAATCGCGCGTGCCGAGGGCAGCGCTGCCGATGGCCTGGGTTCGGAGCGCGGCGCGCCGGTGGTGGTGACCGACGACAAGTCAGCGTAGGAGCTCACCCCAGCGGACGATTCCCGTTTATCGCACGCATCGGGCGTCGATCGCCCGGTAGGCCGGGCTCCTACGAATTCTTTAGAGCTTCCCGATCAATTTTCGCCCCAATTTGCCTACTCTGTTCACAATCGGGAATTGGTAGGTGCAAATTGATCTTTAGTGCTTTGTACAATGATTCCATATCGCCCGCAGGGGCGGGCTCCTACGATTTCATTAGAGCTTCTTTCTCAATCTTCGCCCAGGTATCTCTCAAGGTCACCACCCGGTTGAACACCGGTTTGTCCGGCTGGTGATCGACTGGGTCGGTGCTGAAGTAGCCCAGCCTTTCAAACTGGTAGGTGCTGCCAGTGGCAACTTGGCCGAGCGAGGGTTCCAGCGCAGCATTGACAACCTCAAGCGATTTCGGGTTGAGGTCGTCCAGAAAATTTTCGGCATTTCCCGGGTCGGGACTTGTAAACAAACGATCATACAAGCGAACCTCGGCAGGCACTGCATGCGCGACCGAGACCCAGTGGATCGTGCCTTTCACTTTTCGCTGGGCTGCGGCACTACCGCTGCGGGTATCCGGATCATAGCTGCACCGTAATTCGACGACTTCACCACTATCATCCTTGATCACTGCATCGCAACGAATGATGTAGGCGAAACGCAAACGAACTTCGCCGCCCGGCTTCAGGCGGAAAAACTTCTTTGGTGCTTCCTCCATGAAGTCGGTTCGCTCCACATAGATCTCGCGTCCGAATGGCATCTCCCGCGTTCCCGGTTCCGCGCGATTCGGGTGATTCTGCGCGGCCACCATCTCAATTTCGCCTTTCGGATAGTTGCTCAGCACGATTTTCAGCGGCCGCAGCACAGCCATGCGACGCTCGGCCACGTGATCAAAATGCTCACGCACACTGTTCTCGAGAACGCCCATCTCGATGAGGTTTTCTTTCCTGGTAACGCCGACTCTTTGTATGAAGTTACGCAGGGCTGCTGGCGGATAGCCGCGGCGACGCATGCCCGCCAAGGTTGCCAGGCGCGGATCATCCCACCCGTTGACGATTCCGTCTTCGACAAGCTGATGGAGTTTGCGCTTGCTGGTCAACGCATAGGCAAGATTCAGGCGGGAAAATTCGATCTGCCGTGGCCGGTGCGGTGGCTCAAGCTGATCGAGAAACCAGTCATACAGTTCGCGATGATCTTCGAACTCGAGTGTGCACAGCGAATGCGTTATTCCTTCGAATGCATCCGACAAACCGTGCGCAAAGTCGTACATCGGATAGATCTTCCACTTGTCGCCCGTGTTTTGATGGCTGATATGCCGAATGCGATAAAGCGCCGGATCCCGCATATTCATGTTTTCCGACGCCATATCGATCTTCGCTCGTAAAACGTGCTCACCATCGGCGAACTCGCCGTCACGCATGCGCCGAATCAAATCGAGGTTTTCTTCTACGCTACGTTCCCGATAGGGGCTGTCTTTTCCGGCTTCGGTGAACGAACCGCGGTATTCACGTATTTCCTCAGCGCTCAGGCTGTCGACATATGCCTTGCCCATTTCAATCAGAGTCTCCGCAGCCTCGTACAGCTGATCGAAATAATCGGAGGCATGCGTCAGACGATCTTCCCAGTCGAAGCCCAGCCACCGCACGTCTTCCTTGATCGCCTCGACGTATGCTTCGCTTTCCTTACCGGGATTCGTATCGTCGAAGCGCAGGTATGTCCGGCCACCATTCTCCTGCGCCACACCAAAATTGAGACAAATCGACTTCGCGTGACCAATGTGCAGGAAGCCATTCGGTTCAGGAGGAAATCGAGTCACCACATCGCCATCGTGTTTGCCGCTCTCGATGTCGTCACTGATGATCTGACGAATAAAATCTTTTGGCGCGGCATTATTCATCAACTGGCACGGCAACCTGGATCAGTCGATCACACAATTACGGCAGATGCCTTCAATTTCAAGCGTCTGGCGAAGGGCGGTGAAGCCAAGTTTCGATGCTTTCCGCCGTACCAATTCGTCGATGTCGCTGTCGTCCAGCTCCGCAACCGACCGGCATTCCCGGCAAATCAGAAACTGTCCCGTATGTGGATTGCGCGGGTCGGGACAGCCGACGAATGCATTGAGGGAATCCAGGCGGTGGACGAGGTCTGCCTCGATCAGGAAATCCAGCGCCCGGTAAACAGTCGGTGGCGCCACTTTCCCGCCAGCGTGATTCAGGCTGTCCAGGATGTCGTAGGCACCGACAGGCTTGTGGCTGTTCCAGACGAGTTCCAGTACCCGCCGGCGTTGCTCCGTGAAGCGAAGTCCCCGCTCGCGACAGATTATCACCGCGGTCGCAATCGCCTCCGCCACGCAATGCCGGTGATTGTGCTCTTCACGGGGAAACTGCTTGCTGGAACAGGCCTCGATCATGTCCTCTGCTCTTATTGATGACGGCGCAGATTGTACAGCGAATTTCGATCCGGAACTCCGTTTGAGTATTCTGTACAATCTGCGCGGTCAACTCATACGCAGAGACTCGCCTACCAAGATGCCAGTAATACAACTGCCAGATGGATCTAAACGTCGATTCGACAATACCGTAACGGGCGCCGAAATCGCCGCCGATATCTCGACAAGCCTGGCGAGGGACGCCGTCGCGATCAGGGTTGGTGGCGAGTTGTGGGACCTTAGCCGCAGTATCGAAGACGATGTGGCCATCGAGATCGTTACCCGCGACTCCGAGGACGGCCTGGAGCTATTGCGCCACGATGCGGCCCACGTGCTGGCTGAGGCCGTAAAGGAACTCTGGCCCGATACCCAGGTAACCATCGGGCCGGCAATCGAGAACGGCTTTTACTATGACTTCGCCCGGGATGAACCGTTTACCGAGGATGACCTCGAGGTTATCACGAAGCGCATGCTCGAGATTGTCGAGCGCGACGAGGAAATCAAACGCGAGGTCTGGGTGCGTGATGATGCGATCAAACTCTTTCGCGATATGGGGGAGGAATTCAAGGCCCGGATCATCGAAGATATCCCTGCGGATGAAACGCTGACACTTTATCGTCAGGGCGACTTCGTCGACCTGTGCCGCGGTCCGCATTTGCCCTCGACCGGCAAGCTTGGCCGTGCATTTCGACTAATGAGAGTCTCGGGCGCCTACTGGCGCGGTGACGCCAAAAACCAAATGCTGCAGCGAATTTATGGCACGGCGTGGGCCACTCCGAAACAACTGAAAGCCTACCTGCACCGCCTCGAGGAAGCGGAGAAACGCGACCACCGGGTACTCGGCCGAGTCATGGACCTGTTTCATTTTCAGGAAGAGGCGCCGGGTGCGGTTTTCTGGCACCCGAAAGGCTGGTCACTGTTTCAGAACCTGGTCGAATACATGCGCCAGCGCCAGAACGAGGCCGGTTACCTGGAAGTGAATACGCCGGAGTTGATGGATGTGTCACTTTGGGAAGCATCCGGACACCTGGAAACATTCGGCGATAACATGTTCACGACGCAGACTGAGGACGGCCGCATTTACGCGATCAAGCCGATGAATTGTCCCGGCCATGTACAGCTGTTCAAACAAGGCATCACGAGCTATCGCGACCTGCCCTATCGCCTCGCCGAGTTTGGCAAGGTGCATCGTTACGAACCATCGGGCGCGCTGCACGGCATGTTGCGCGTACGCGCATTCACGCAGGACGATGCACATATATTCTGCACGCCGGAGCAAATAACCGACGAGACCATCGCCGTTTGTCAACTCATCCTCGGCATCTATCGCGATTTCGGATTCGAAGATGTCGTGATCAAGTATGCCGATCGTCCGAAGGTTCGGGTTGGCGATGATGCAGTGTGGGACCAGGCGGAAGCGGCGCTCAAAGCAGCACTCGATTCATCCGGCCTGGATTACATCCACAATCCGGGTGAAGGCGCTTTCTACGGACCCAAACTCGAATTCGTTTTGCGCGATGCCATTGGCCGGGACTGGCAATGCGGCACCCACCAGGTCGACCTGAATCTTCCCGAACGACTCGGTGCAACGTATATCGGCGCAGACGGCCAGAAACATACGCCGGTCCTGTTACACCGGGCGATATTCGGTTCCCTCGAGAGATTCATTGCAATATTGCTTGAGCATCATGCAGGAAAATTACCGCTGTGGCTTTCACCGACGCAGGCAAAAGTGCTGACGATTACATCCGATGCCGATGACTATGCGCTGGACGTCGTCAGTCAATTACGTAATGCGGGCATTAGCGCCGACGCAGATCTTCGCAACGAAAAGATTTCATACAAAGTCAGGGAGCACAGCGTTGCAAAGGTGCCGGTATTGATGGCAGTGGGACGACGCGAAATTGATGAGAAGACCGTCGCTCTGCGCAGACTCGGATCGAAACATCAGAAAGTACTGGCGTTAAGCGACGCCATCCTGGAACTTAGTGAGGAAATTCGCGACCGCGGTCAGGCAGCCTGAGCAGGATCATCCCGCTGGAAAGTGCTTCGCATTACCAGTGAGGGTGTCCAGGTTTGCGCTTAACGGGCTTTCCCCGGTCAATAATCCGCAATTCCGGGGTCACCTGGGGGCCGTTCGCCAGGTATCATGCGCGTCAAATGTGCACTTCGTCACAATTCAGGAATCTTGTCGTCCACCGGCAACAAAACTCAAGCCAGTCAAGGATATACTCGCTGATCGCGAGGTCTGCATTTCCTGTTAAACATAACCGCCAAGGAGGACGGGGGTGGCGTTCGAGCATATCAAAACTCAGGTTCTTCTGATACACAGTGAGCAGAGTACGCTGGATCTATTGAGCGCTGGATTCGACAATAGATATTCGGTCCATTGCGCAACGAGTGGTACCGAAGCTTTAAACACTCTCGGTGACACGCCGATACACGTCCTCGTGTCCGCGCAGGATTTGCCGGGCATGAGTGGACTCGATGCACTTCGAGAAGCCAGAAAAAGATCGCCCGACACGATTGGCATTTTGCTTGCCGGCACTGACAAGGAAGACGGCCTTGAAGCGCTCGTCGGCGACCAGGAAGTATTCCAGATCGTTAGAGGTTCAATTTCTCCAGAAGCGCTTCTGAAGCTCGTCGAATCAGCAACCCAACGTGTCCGATTGGCGACGCTTGCAGAATCTGCGAACGATCAGGCTGCAAACGTCGACTCGCCGGTTACCGAACACATCGTGATGGAGACGCTGGAAAACGGCACCGCTGTCATTAGTGATGGCACTGGCACATTACCGGCATTACAGCCGCACAAGATCGAAATCGCAGCACGCGCAGGCAGTCGCGCTGTCGACCTGCTTGTAATGACCAGGGATGAAGAGTTTCTCGCAACGATCATCGATTCAGCCCGCGGTTTGCATCACCTGCATCATGCGCTGACGGCGAAACAGGCAAAGGATTACGCGCGCGATAACAAAATTGGCGTCCTGGTAACAGATGCTGCCATGGTCGGGTCGGATGTCGAAGCGGTGATACAAAAGCTGCGCAGTGAAATACCACGAATGGTCGCCATCGTTGCAGGACGCCGCGATGACGGTGAAATGCTGATGGATTTGATTAACCGTGGCCACGTTTACCGTTTTCTTCTCAAACCGGTATCTCCCGGCCGCGCGAGGCTGGCGATTGAGGCCTCGGTCAAACATCATCTCGAGGCACCGGACTCGGCATTCAAGCCCAAATCGAAAGCTGCAACGACGCTGCTCAAATCAGCGACAAAACCCAAGCCGGTCGCAAGGAAAAAGCCGAAATCGGCGCCCGTAATAAAAGCGAAGCCGAAACCGAAACCAAAACCGAAACGCGCGCCGCCGCCCAAAGCCAGGAAGAAAAAAACGGCTGCGATCAGGATCGCACCGACGATTTCGGTGTCGCCGGTCGATGACAGCCTTGACGATGCATTCGACGACGAGAGCAGTTTCACAGCGACGGTGACGGGAATGGCCGCTTCAGTCGGCAAAACTCTATCGGTCGCCGGATCTCTCGCGGGAGACGCACAGGATGCGGCGCAGGCATCGGGCAAAGCCGTTGCAGGTGCCATTAGCAGCGCGCTTGCGCACGTTCTTAATCCGAAGACCCTGGGAATCGCCGGCGGCTCGATTGCAGTTGTCGCCCTTGTTGCCTGGGTGCTCGGAAGCTGGGATTCAAGCCCGGCCGCTGTCGCGCCGCCACGGCCGCAGTTTGTGCCTACGATTATCGAATCAGAAATCACTTTTGCGACGCCCGTACGCGAGCCTCAGATCGAACCCGAAGCGGAAGCGGTACCGGAGATTCCCGCTTACCAGCCATTGCTGGATCAAGCACGTGCCGCCCGCGATGCAGGAAACTTGATTGAACCCGCTGGCGACAACGCTGTTGACCTCTACCTGGCAACACTCGAGGAGGCGGCGCAAGATCTGCTCATTCAAGCCGAACTGGACAATGTGATCAGCCAGGTACTTGGCCTGGCTGAGACCGCGATTCTCGCGCAGAGTCCCGGGGATGCAAGAGATGCGCTTTCGATGGTGCGCCTGGCGGATCCCGACAATCCCCGCCTCGCCTTCCTTGACGCACAACTGATGCAATTACGATTACGCGCGACTGTGGATGCGGCGCACCTCGCCATTCGGGACGGCCTCTTCGAGGACGCCGGGAAACTGATATCCGAGGCCAGATCCCTGGCCGCTGTTGAATCCGCAGAAGTGAACCTGCTGTCGCAGGAATTGTCCGCGGCGCGCATTCAGCAGCAGGTCGAAGAAATACTCACGACGGCGAACACGCAACTGGAGGCCGGCAAGCTGATTTCGCCGGCCAACGACAATGCCCGCTACTACTACCAACTCGCGGACTCCAGAGACCCGGGCAACCAGGCCGCACAACAAGGCCTGGCGGTCGTTGCAGGCAAGCTGGTCCTGCAGGCAGTTGAGGCGATCAATGACGGACGCCTGGACGATGCACGAGATCTGCTGAGCAATGCGCGAACACTGGATTCATCCAGTAGCGAATTGGCGGCGTCGACCAAAATGCTGGATACGGCGCTTGAAGCAAAAGCCGAGGCTGTGCGCCAGGCCGAAGCCGCCAGAGTGGCCGAACTGGAACGGCAAGCCGAACTCGAGCGCCAGGCCGAAGCCGCCCGGCTGGCCGAACTGGAACGGCAAGCCGAACTCCAGCGGCAGGCCGAAGCCACCCGGCAGGCAGAGCTGGAACGCCAGGCAGAGCGGGAACGGCAGGCGGAAATAGAAAGGCAGGCAGAACTGGACAGGCAGGCCGAGGAAGCGAGACTGGCAGAGATTGAAAGACAAGCGGCAGAAGAAAGGCAAGAGATCGCCAGGGAAGCGCAGCGGCAAGCCTCGGAACGGGATGCCGCTGCTGCCGCAACGGCATCTGTACTGGGTGTCGCCGGATCGACCGTTAAAGACGCCAGCAGCAATTCCGTGCCGGGTATCGCCGCTCCGGGAAGCATTGACAACCGATCAGTACAAACCAGCAACGATGCGCTACTCGAAGTCGAGACACTACCAGCTGCAGCACCACCCTCGACTGCCGGTGCGGTTGGTGGGGCAGCGACGTTTGCAACGGGCGACAACACCAACAGCAGTACGCTTAACACTGGCACGGGCCAGGCCGCGATAGCGGCAGGTTCGCCGCAAAGTTTTTCGACCGGCAATAATGGGGCCGATCCTTTTGCGGGCGGGAGCAGCAATGACGCTGCGGCGGATGTCCCGGTGCCGATCAGCTCACTCACGCGCACGAATTACGTTGCCCCGGTATACCCGCGGTCGGCGCAGCGCAGAAACGTCAGCGGCTCGGTCGATATCATGTTCACGGTAAGCGCCCAGGGCATAGTGACGGACATATCCGTATTACGCGCCGAGCCCGGGGAGACCTTCCACCAGGCCGCGATCGATGCCGTGACACAGTGGCGTTTTGAACCTGTCATCGAGAATGGCGTTGCCGTGGACAAACGAACCGCGGTCCGCCTGTCGTTCAATCTGCAGTAGGCGTCAGCCCTGCTGCGAACACCTCGAAAAACACTCCGGGTTGGACCAATTGCTTCATTCCGCGTACCCTGCGGTTAAAAATAATGCATAAGAGACCGGCCTTGAGTGCCATTCCCGAAAAACCACCACGAAAACAACAACAACGCAGCATCAGGACCAAACAGAAACTGCTGAATGCGGCGCTGGAGGCATTTTCCGAGAACGGCTTCAAAGGCACATCGACGCGCAATATCGCCAATCGGGCTGGCGTGCATCACCCGCTCATTACCTACCACTTCAGGAACAAGGATGAACTCTGGCGAGCGGCGGTTGATCGTATTTTCACCGAATTCAATGCGGCACTTGCTGCAGCGGCAAAAGCACAGGCGGGCGAATGTCCCAAGGCCCGCATGTCAGCCTTGATTCGCGCATACGTACACTATGCGGCCGGCCAGCCTGCGCTGCATAAAATCATGGTCCAGGAGGCAAGCCGCCCGAGCCAGCGCCTGGACTGGCTGATCGGCACGCATATTCGGCCCCTGTTTGACGCGGCTGTCGAGGACATCAAGGTATTGCAGGAACTCGGGATCGCACCACCGGGTGACACGAAGCTGCTATTCAATATGATTCGGGTATCCTCCGGTGCCCTGCTGGCGCTTTCGCTGGAATTCAAGGGCACCAGCGGTATAGATATGTATCAACCGGGACGACTCGACGAACTGGCCGACATGATCATCGCCGTATTTTTGCCCGGTAACGTAGTAGAAGCGTAATAGCCTACCCGGTATCGGCGCGCATCAGCTCCCGGTGAATTTCCGCAACTATCGACAACGCGATCGATGCAGGTCCGCTTCCGCCGATATCGAGACCCGCCGGGCCATGCAGTCGCGGCCGCAAACGGTCGGCAAGGTCCCCAAGTTCCTCCAACAATCGTCCGCGCCGATCCCGCGGTCCCAACAAACCGATGTATCCAATATCGCTGACCGCCAGTTGCCGCAGATATTGGCGGTCGCTCGCCAGGTGGTGACTCATCACGATTGCCGCGGCAAACTGATTCAGTTTGATTGCAGTGGCCACCTCGGTGACAGGCACGCAATGCACAAGCTCTGCCGCCGCGAAGTCTCCGGACTCAACGTAGGCCGACCGGTGATCCTGCACCGTAACCCGCCAGCCAAGTTCACATGCCAGGCGCACAACAGGCTCGGCATCGAGGCCTGCGCCAAGCACCAGAATCCGCGGCGGCGGCCGCAAAATTGAAAACAGGATGTTGATGCTGCCTGCGTCCGTGGCAATGGTGCTGACTCTCGGCTGCCGCTGTAACAAAGCCGCGCCAGCCTCCGCCTGAATTTGTTGCGCATATTGATCGCCGATGTCGCTGAATACGACTTCGCCATTGACAGTCACCAGCGCAGATCCTGCCGCCAGTCCATCGATGCCTGACTCCAGCACGGTAGCCGCCACCTGATCGGTCAGGCCTTCATAGGCCTTGCACATCGTGGCAAACGGTTCGTACTGGTTCGCAGGCGTGACCGGTTGCAGAAATATACGCATCAACCCGTCACAACCGACTCCAAGTCCCCAGAGTTCCTCGTCATTCTGACCAAGATCATAGGTAACGGACTGGGGCGTGCCGGACTCCAGCACCGCACAAGCACGTTCGGCGAGATCACCCTCGAGGCAACCGCCGGATAACATGCCCTGAAAATCGCCATCGCCGGTAATTAACATTTGCGCGCCGGCCTTGCTGTAGGTGGAACCTTCGGTTTCGTAAACAGTGGCCAACACCAGTGCCTTGCCCTGCCCCGACCAGTGTTCGAACGAGTTTTGCAGTTGTTTCGCCGTCACATTGATGCCCGTGCCGATGACAAGGCGTCCTGACGGAGAATCTGCCCAAGCTGCGCCAGGCTCTCAAGGTTGTGCGCGGGAAGAAACAAATCCACGTGTGGCAACATGGCCCTGATGCCCATCGCCTTTGCCTCGAAATGCTCGTATCGCAACATCGGGTTCATCCAGATCAGCTGGTCGCAGGTCCGGTGAAGTCTTTGCATCTGAAACTCGAGATCGGAGTCCGAATCCCGCTCCAGACCGTCGCTCAGCAATATCACTACCGAATGCCCCGCGAGCACCCGCCGGCCCCAATCGACGTTGAACCGCTCGAGGCTGTCGGCAATGCGTGTACCACCGTCCCAGTCCTGCACCTCATCCGCTACCTGCGCCAGTGCGCGATCGACATCCCTGTCCTTCAGCCGGTGACTGATGTTCGTTAGCCTGGTGCCGAATACAAAGCTGTGCACCGTTCGCCAGTGTGAGCTTAGCGCATGTGCAAAATGCAGAAAAATTCGCGAATAATTGCTCATCGAGCCGGAAATATCGCAGATTAAAACCAGTGTGGGTGGACGCAGGCGTCGTTTCTTTTTCGCAAGTTCAATCAACTCACCGTTATTTCGCAACATCAGTTGCATGGAACGCCGTAAATCGTAGCGATGGCCAAAGGAATGCGGCCGAAATCGGCGCGTAGGAACATCCTTTATCACATCAAATTCTTCACGCAGTAGTTGCTTTGCCTCGCTTTGTTCCTGCAAGCTCATCTGTTCGAAGTCTTTATGCCGCAGCAGTTCGCGTCGGGAGTATGATGCCGACTGATCGATTTCGATTACGGTGCCTCTATCGTCGATCGATTCATCTGCCGTCAGTGATTCCATCAGGCGCCTGATTGCAAGCTGCGCACTTCCGTCTTTTGACTCGTGTTCGATGGTGGGCAACAGGAGGCCCATCATTCGCTCCAGCAAACGCGGATTACGAAAGTAAATGTGAAACGCCTGGTCGAAAATTCGAAATTGCGCGGGATCACTGACCAGGACCGCGCGCAAAGCATAGTAAAAGTCATCTCGCCGTTCGATCCCTGATCGGAGCACCGCGCTGCCCGCTTCGATAACCTGACCCGGACCGATGGCCAGCCCCGCATGCCGCAATGTTCTGCAAAACAGCAGAATATTATCGGCGAGCCGGCCCTCGTGTTCACTTGCCACGGAATATTCCACCATCAGACCTGGGCCTGGATTTCCGAGAGTAAGCGGGCGGCCTCGCTGCCCCTCACTTTCGCGATGTCGTCCTGATATTTCAGCAGCGAGCCCAGTGTGTCGTTAA
Organism: Gammaproteobacteria bacterium; assembly: GCA_004357475.1. GTDB lineage: Bacteria > Pseudomonadota > Gammaproteobacteria > Steroidobacterales > Woeseiaceae > SZUA-117. The sequence goes on along the minus strand of SMWE01000067.1, from coordinate 6,144 downwards.
CGACATCGGTAGTCAGCGTTACCACGTTGAGCTGCGTCAACGCGTTGGCCCAATCGATGGTCTCTGCCACACCGGGACGTTTGAACAGGTCTTCATCTCTGAGTTTATGTATGAATGCGATCAGCTGTTCGCGAAGATCCGCAGCCAGTGACGGCGCTTTCAAGGATAGAATTCTGGACTCGGCTTCATATGTCGGATATTCGACCCAGTGGTAGAGACAACGGCGCCGCAGCGCATCGTGAACCTCGCGGGTCCGGTTGGACGTAATCACAACAATAGGAGGATCTGCGGCGCTGATGGTTCCCAACTCGGGAATACTCAACTGAAAGTCTGAAAGCAACTCCAGCAGAAATGCTTCGAAGGGTTCGTCGGCGCGATCAATTTCATCGATCAGCAGGACCGGCGGTCCACCTTCGTGTTTGCTGAGCGCACTCAGCAGTGGGCGTTCGATCAGGTAGTCACGTGTATAAAGACTGCTGCCAATATCACCGGCAGTGCCCTGCGCCTCCGCCATACGAATGGCGACCATCTGCCGCGGGTAATTCCACTCGTAGGCAGCACTGGCGAGATCCAGCCCCTCGAAACACTGCAGTCGAATGAGGTCGCGCGACAGCGTCGTGGCAAGTACTTTCGCTATTTCGGTTTTGCCGACGCCCGCTTCGCCTTCCAGCAGCAGCGGGCGGCCCATGCTCAGCGCCAGGAATACCACCGTTGCAAGGTCCCGTCCGGCTACGTAATCACCATCGGCCAGCAAATCGGCCGCTGCTGAAACGTCGTTCGGGAGTTCGTTTTTTGCTGGTTTTTCAGGCAATTAACTGTCTGACCGCGCGCCTGGCCATGACCCCGACCAGGTGCGCCCGGTACTCGGCGCTGGCGTGCAGGTCACTCAACAGGTCTGCTGCATCGACCGCGATGCCCTCAAGAGCGCCCGCAGAAAAATCCTTGCTCAGTGCGTCCTCCATAGCCGTCGCGCGATACGCGCATCCTGCAGCGCCCGTCACTGCAACACGAATACCCTCTGTCGTTTCTGCAACCATGACGCCAACGATCGCGTAGCGGGATGCAGGATTCGGAAATTTCGAATACGCGGCACGCTTAGGTCTCGCAAATCGCACCGAAATCACGATTTCGCCCGGCTCGAGTGCAGTCTCGAACAGAGCTTTGAAGTAATCGTCCGCGCTGATCTCGCGGCGATCCGTTTTGACAACGGCGTTGAGGCCAAGTACCGCCGCCGGGTAGTCGGCGGCGGGATCGCTGTTAGCAACAGAACCGCCAATTGTGCCACGGTTGCGTACCTGTGCATCCCCAATGCTATTCGCAAGATCGGACAATGCAGGTATTGCCGCGCGCACGACATCGCTTGCTGCCACTTCCGCGTGACAAACCATGGCGCCGACCTCGATTGCATCGCCGCTATCAATAATGTCTGCGAGTCCCTCGATATTCGAAAGGTCGACCAGATCGGAGGGACTTGCAAGGCGCATCTTCATCGTCGGCAGCAGCGTCATGCCACCCGCCAGCAGTTTTGCCTCATCGTTGTCACCCAGAATTTTCCTGGCTTCGTCGAGTGAAGTCGGGCGATGGTAGTTGAATTCGTACATATCGAGTCCCTTTACTCTCTATCCGTTGCCCTGCATTGCCTGCCACACGCGCTCCGGTGTCGCCGGCATTTGCAGGTCGTCAACGTTGTAGTCCGACAAGGCGTTTAGAACGGCATTGATGACTGCCGGTGGAGAACCGATGGCGCCCGCCTCACCACAGCCTTTCACGCCGAGCACGTTATGCGTGCACGGCGTAACGTTCGTGGTCACGGCAAAATTCGGCACGTTATCGGCTTTCGGCAGACAGTAGTCCATCATCGACCCCGTCAGCAATTGTCCCGAGTCGTCATACACACACTGTTCGTAAAGCGCCTGGCCGATTCCCTGGGTGACGCCGCCGTGAACCTGTCCGTCGACGATCATGGGATTAATAATGCGCCCGAAATCATCGCCGGCCGTGAATCTGACCACTTCCACAACACCGGTATCGGGGTCCACTTCGACTTCGCAGATGTGGCAACCGGCCGGAAACGTGAAATTCTTGGGATCGTAAAATGCGGTCTCCTCGAGTCCTGGCTCCAGCGTTTCCAGAGGATAGTTATGTGGCACGTAGGCGGCCATCGCAACATCGCCGAATGCGACGGAACGATCGGTGCCGGCAACGCTGAGCTGACCATCCTTGAACTCGATGTCGTCTTCCGATGCTTCGAGAAGATGTGCGGCAATCTTTTTTGCCTTGGTTCTGATTTTCTCCAGCGCGTTCATCAGCGCGACGCCGCCGACGGCAGCCGAGCGCGACCCATAGGTACCCATACCAAAGGGCACCTTGCCGGTATCGCCGTGGACGATATCGATATTGTCGAAATCAACACCGAGTTCCTCGACCACGAGCTGCGCGAACGTAGTCTCGTGTCCCTGGCCATGGCTGTGCGAGCCAGTGAGCACTGTCACTGAGCCGGTTGGATTGACACGTACTGTGCCCACCTCGTACAGGCCGGCCCTTGCGCCGAGTGCCCCGGCGACGTTCGACGGCGCGATACCGCAGGCCTCGATGTAAGTCGAGATTCCTACACCTCTCAATTTTCCCCGCGCCGCGGATTCCTCGCGGCGCTTGTCGAAATTCGCGTAATCAGCAAGCTCGATGGCCTTTACCATCGCAGCGTCATAGTCGCCGGTGTCATACTCGAGCGCGACCGGTGTCTGGTACGGAAAATCCTCCGGCTGGATGAAATTGCGCCGCCTGAGTTCGATCGGATCGATGCCGGTCTGTTTCGCCGCCTTGTCAACCAGCCGCTCCAGCAGGTAGCTGGCTTCCGGCCGACCCGCACCACGGTATGAATCCACCGGCACCGTGTGTGTGAACATGGCCTTCACTTCCGCATGGATGGCCGGGGTCTTGTAGCTGCCGGCCAGCAGGGTTGCATACAGGATAGTCGGCACCGCAGGGCCGAACGTCGACAGGTAGGCGCCGAGGTTAGCGCGCGTCGAAACACGCAGACCCAGGAAATCACCGTCTTTGCTCATCGCCAATTCGGCGTGGCTCACGTGATCCCTGCCGTGCGCGTCGCTGATGAAAGATTCGCTGCGGTCCGCGGTCCACTTCACCGGGCGATTCACTTTTCTGGATGCCCAGGTAACGATCGCTTCCTCCGCGTAGTGGCATATCTTGGAACCAAATCCGCCACCGACGTCCGGCGCAATCACCCTGAGTTTATGTTCCGGAATGCTGAGTACGAATGCGCCCATCAACATGCGGATGACATGCGGGTTCTGGCTGGTGGTGTAAAGCGTGTATTCATCTTTGCCGGCGTCGTAGTCGCCGATGGCTGCGCGCGGCTCCATCGCATTTGCAATCAGCCGATTGTTGACGATATCGATAGTGACGACCTGGTCGGCACTGGCAAATGCCGCATCGGTGGCCGATTTATCGCCGATTTCCCAGTCGAAACAGACGTTTCCTTTTGCGTCGTCCCAGACCAGCGGTGCACCGTCGGCGCTTGCCGATTCGAGGTTTGCAACGGATGGCAGCTCTGCGTAATCCACATCAACCAGTTCTGCCGCATCGCGTGCAATGGCGAGCGTCTCAGCCAGAACTACGGCTACCTGATCGCCGACATAACGCACGCATTCCGCCGCCAGCGGCGGATGCCCGGGCTCGACCATCGGCGAACCGTCTTTGCTGGTGATGCCCCATCCACACGGTATGCCGCCAACGCCGTCAGCCGCCATATCGGCGCCCGTAAAAACGGCCACAACGCCGGACATTGCTATGGCAGCGTCAACATCTACCTTGTTGATTTTCCCGTGTGCTATCGGGGAGCGGATAATTTGTGCGTAAAGCTGATGTGGACGGTTGATGTCATCAACAAACTGTCCCCGGCCGGTGATAAATCGATAGTCTTCTTTGCGTCGAACTGCAGCGCCAAACCCATTTTCAGTCATGCTTCACCTCTTCTCCGCATGGTTCTTCTTCTAGCCTACCCTCATCGAGTCCGCACCAGCTTTGATCGCACGAACAATGTTATGGTAGCCCGTGCAGCGGCACAGATTTCCCTCCAGCCATTCCCGGATCTCTTTTTCGCTCGGGTCGGGATTTTGCTTCACGAGATCCAGTGCGCTCATGATCATGCCCGGGGTACAAAATCCGCACTGCAGACCATGATGCTCACGAAACGCCTCCTGCATGGGATGCAGCTGGCCGTTTTTTGCCACGCCTTCAATCGTGACGATTTCCGCACCGTCGGCCTGGGCGGCAAGCATTGTGCAACTCTTGACCGAACGGCCATTGACATGGATTACGCAGGCCCCGCACTGGCTGGTATCGCAGCCGACGTGCGTGCCCGTTCTGCCAAGATGCTCGCGAATCATCTCAACCAGCAATGTGCGGGAAGCTACATGGGCGCTCACGGCTTCGCCGTTCAGCGTAAATGAAACATTAATAGACATCAGGCTATCCTGTGCTTGTTTTAATTGTTGTGCATCGTCCGGGTTGCGGTCATTCGCGGCTTAAGCCGCTCCTACATTGCCGTGAAGACGGCACTACTCAGCGTAGCAGAAACCACCAGATCAGCAAGACGAGGACGGCGCCGGCAACCGCCAGCCAGATCCTGGGGGTGACCGTGCCGTCTCCGGCATCGTCTGCGCCGACACGCGTCGCCCCCGGATCCAGCTCGCGGGATAACGTGCCGAAAAAATCATCTGCAATCTTTTTGGTCGCGCCGAGCACCAGGCGGGATCCGACCTGGGCAAGTTTGCCACCGACCCTGAAGTCGGCGACATAAGATAGCAAGGTGCCATCGTCATTCTCGATAAGAGTCACATCGGCGCTGCCGCGACCGAAGCCGGCGGCACCGGCCTTGCTCTCGCCGACCAGGGTATAGCTCTCAGGAGGTTTCAGGTTCTGCAGCGAAAGTTTGGTGTTGAAGCGTGCGCGGACGGGGCCGATCGAGGCCATGACTGTCGCAGCCATTTCCGTATCGCTGATCTTTTCCAGCGATTCGCATCCCGGGATACACTTTTTCAGCATCTCGGGGTCATTCAGGGCCTGCCACACGGTCTCCCGGCTGCTGCGTATTTGGTACTCGCCTTTGATTTCCATCTGATTTACATTGTCGGCATGGAGAAATCGGCACCTGCCCTGATACCCGTCGGCCAGCGTGACGTGATCGTCTTGAGTCGCGTATAAAAACGCACGCCTTCCATGCCGTAGATGGAGGTGTCTCCAAAAAGAGAACGCTTCCAGCCGCCAAAACTGTGGAATGCCAGGGGCACCGGGATGGGCACATTGATGCCTACCATGCCGACTTCGATGCCATTGGCAAACTCGCGCGCAGCGTCTCCGTCGCGCGTGAAAATAGAAGTGCCATTACCGTATTCATGATCGTTGACGAGTTTGATCGCCTGGTCGAATGTGTCGACACGGATCATGGTCAATACGGGACCGAAAATCTCTTCCCGGTAGACGCGCATGTCACGTGTTGCATGATCAAACAAGGTGGGCCCGATGAAATAACCGGGCGACTTCGTAATCTCGTGGGCTCTGCCATCGACGACGAGTTTGGCGCCCTCTTTTTCGCCGATATCGATATACGATCTCACTTTCTCGCGATGTTCCGCCGTGATAAGTGGGCCCATGTCATTGCTGTTGTCCGTTCCCGGTCCGATTTTCAACGCCTCGATTTTCGGCTTGAGCTTTTCGAGCAAAGGCTCCGCCGAATCGCCGACGGCAACCACTGCGGATATCGCCATGCAACGCTCGCCGGCTGAGCCGTAACCTGCGCCAATTAGCGCATCGGCCGCCTGTTCCATATCGGCGTCCGGTAATACGACCAGGTGATTCTTGGCGCCGCCGAGCGCCTGTACCCGTTTGCCGTTCGCAGACGCAGTCTTGTAAACATGCTCCGCGACCGGCGTAGACCCGACAAAGCTGACTGCTGCGACACGTTCATCCGCAAGCAATGCGTTCACGGCCACCTGATCACCCTGCACGACATTGAACACGCCCGGCGGCAGACCGGCTTCATGCAGGAGCTCCGCCCACATAAGCGAACAACCCGGGTCTTTCTCCGAGGGTTTCAGCACAAACGTATTGCCGCAAGCGATG
>SMWE01000066.1 GCA_004357475.1 Gammaproteobacteria bacterium | reverse complement strand
ATTCGGGCCTCGACTGGTCCGGGCACGAAGTCGGCGAGGGGAATCGTGACAGGGGATTCGCCGCTGCGATCGAGATGTGCAACAACAATGGCCATTGCCGAAAATTTGATGCTGGCACGATGTGCCCCTCATATCGCGTGACGCGAAACGAGCGTGATCTGACGCGGGGTCGCGCTAATTCTCTGCGGCTCGCAATGTCCGGTCAACTCGGTCCTGATGCACTGGTCTCAGACGAGATGTACAAGACGATGGAACTGTGTGTTTCGTGCAAGGGGTGCAAACGCGAGTGCCCGACCGGTGTCGATATGGCTGCGATGAAGATCGAATTTCTGTATCAATACCATCAGCGGCACCGGCGCACGCTGATGGACAAGCTCGTCGCATACTTGCCGCGTTATGCGCCGACACTTGCACGTGTTTCGTTCCTGGCCAACGCGCGCGATCAGATTCCCGGGCTCGCTATCTTAAGCGAAAAAATCGCAGGTTTTTCGGCAAGTCGCAGCCTGCCGGTCTGGCGGCGCGACAGGTTTTTGGGCCAGGTTGAAGTGCCGGGCGGCGCCAGGGGACCGGAAGTCGTGTTGCTGGCCGACACTTTCAATACCTATTTCGAACCCGAAAATCTTCGTGCCGCGGTCACGGTATTCTCTGCCGCGAATTACAATACCATTGTCGCAGAGCCAGCGGATGGCGGACGGCCGCTGTGCTGCGGGCGAACGTACCTGGCGACTGGCATGATTGATGAAGCGCGTGCTGAAGCGCAACGCATGCTCACTGCACTCAGGCCGTTGGTGGAGCGGGGTGTTCCGGTAGTCGGCCTGGAGCCGTCTTGTCTGTTCGGGCTCCGGGATGAGTTCAGGTTATTGTTGCCGGGTGATGCAACCGAGGCGCTCGCAGAACTGGCGCTGACGTTTGAAGAATTTCTCGCACGCGAGCACGCTGCCGGCCGACTCAATCTCAAGCTTGTTCGTCTCCCTGTCCGGCGTGCCCTTGTGCACGGGCACTGCCATCAGAAAGCATTCGATGTCATGCCCACTGTCATCGAAGTACTGAACATGATTCCGAACCTCGAAACAGAGATAATACCATCCGGCTGCTGCGGTATGGCAGGCGCCTTCGGGTATGCAGCGAGGCACGCGGACATGTCGCGTAAGATGGCCGAATTATCGCTGCTGCCCGCGGTGCGGGCAGCTAAGGAAGACACCGTTATCGTTGCCGATGGAACGAGTTGTCGTCATCAGATCAGGGATTTCACGGGTCGCACAGCGCTGCACGTTGCCCGCGTTCTGGCAGATGCACTCGATGATTAATGGGGCAGACTAAATCGTGAAAAGACAGCCGGGATGAGATCGACTCTATTTTGTCTCTTGACACTCGTTTGCAGTGGTTTGGCGTTCGCCCAGACGAGGCCGGTGATTGACGTACATTTCCACACAGATACGGGGAAGTTCCTGCCGCGGGAATACATCGCCGGTGAGCTGCATGATTTGGTGGCCAAGACCAGGGAGGAGATGATTCGCGAGAGCCTGGCTGTAATGAACCAGCTCAATATCGTGCGTGCGATCACCAGCGGGCCGGATCCACTGGTCGTCGAAGAGTGGCATGCTGCGGATCCGACACGAATCATTCCGGCGCTCCAGGTCCCAAATGCGAAAGTGGACATGGATTATCTCGACTCGATCCGGCACTTGGTTTCAAGTGGCCATATCGCCGTATTGGGCGAAATCGCGTTGCAGTATGAAGGCATCGGTGTCTCGGATTCGGCGTACGCAGCGTTTTTTTCATTGGCAGTAGAGCTCGACATACCTGTTGCGGTGCACCTTGGGCCAGGACCACATGACGTTTTCGACGTGCGGCCTGACTATCGGGTTACAAAAGGTAACCCGCTGGAGCTGGAGACTGTTTTGCAACGTCACCCCGGATTGAGGATCTATGTGATGCACGCCGGGTGGCCGTTTGTCGAAAACATGATTGCCATCATGCATACCTACACAAACGTATACGTTGACACTGCATTTATCAATACGGCACTGCCGAAGGAAGAACTCTATTACGTTTTGAGACGAATGGTGGGAGCTGGGCTAGGCGAGCGAATCATGTTTGGGTCGGATCCGCATCCAGGTGCAATTGCGCTTTCAATCCAGACCGCCTATGAGCGAATTGAATCAGCCGATTTTCTCAGCGATAAGGACAAAACAAATATATTTTTCGAAAATGCAATTCGATTTTTTCGTTTGCCGATGGAGGAATGAGATCATGTCCAGCGTCGGACACACGGAATCTCTTATCACGCAATTCTCAACAGCAGCGCTTTTCCTGGGCTTGCTGATCACCCCCGGCAGCGTCATATCTGCTCCCCATGCGGACGAAATTACAGGTCTGGGCCGGGCGCTGTTCTTCGACAGCAATCTCTCCATGGATCGCAATCAGTCCTGCGCATCCTGTCACGATCCGGGGCAGGCATTTTCTGACAGCCGGGACAGTGACGTTTCAGCTGCGGTTTCGCTCGGTGACGATGGAGTGTCGCTCGGTGATCGCAACACGCCCGCTACGACCTACGCCTTTCTGATTCCCGATTTTCACAAGAACGAGAAGGGCGAATATATCGGCGGCTATTTCCTCGACGGCCGCGCTGCCACGATGGTCGACCAGGCAGCGGCGCCCTTTGTCAATCCGCTTGAAATGGCCATGCCCGATGGTGCCGCCGTGGTAGATCGCGTACGCGAAAATCCCTCTTACGTAGAATCTTTCAGGAAGAACTACGGCGAGTCGATTTTTTCGGATTCAGACAAGGCGTTTCGTGCGCTTACCGAAAGCATCGTGGCATTCGAGCACACGGCATTGTTCGCGCCGTTCGATTCAAAATATGACCGGTATCTGCGTGGCGAGTACGAGCTGACAGATGAAGAGGAGCTGGGACGTGTTCTTTTCTTTTCGCAACTCATCAACTGCAGCAGCTGTCATTTGCTCGACACGCGGGAGTTTTCTCCCGGTGAAATCTTCAGCAATCATCGCTATCACAACATCGGCGTGCCAACCAATAAGGGGGTACGGGCAAGGAACGGCGTAGACGTCAGTCATCGTGATCTCGGCCTCCTTGAAAATCCAGAAGTGGATGATCCGGCGATGGCTGGCAAATTCAGGGTGCCGAGCTTGCGTAATGTGGCGGTGACCGGGCCGTATATGCATAACGGTGTTTTCCAGGACTTAGCCACCGCCATTCGTTTCTACAACCGGTTTACGCTGAGCAACCGGAAGAGCCAGACAAATCCGGAGACCGGAGAGCTGTGGGGAGAGCCGGAAGTGGCGGAGACGGTTGACCTCGAATTGCTGCGTGAAGGACAACCTTTGGCGGATAACCATATTGTGGCCCTCGTGGCGTTTCTCACGGCGCTGACTGACCAGCGTCATGAATCGTTGCTCGATGAATCGCCGTCTCTGTAATTCCTGAATGTGCTGAAGTCAGGCGCCTCAGGCGAGTTTCACGAAAGTCACTTGCGTTACTCAGGGGCGATGGCAATTGCCTCGATTTCGACGAGGAACACCGGGCGCGCCAGACGTTCGATCTGCACCAGCGTACTTGTGGGCGGATGATCCCCGAGATACTCGCGGCGCACCGCCGAGGTCTCAAGGAATCTATCGATATCGGTGGTGAAAATATTGACCTTGACGACGTTGGAGAAGTCTGCGCCCGCGGAGGCAAGTACGGTTTTCAGATTCTCGAGTACTTGGCGAACCTGGGCCGGCATGTCTCCTTTACCGATGACGTTGCCATCGCCATCTAAAGCAACCTGACCGGCAATGAACAACAGCTTGTCCACCTTCACGAGGTGTCTGTACGCAGCAGGCTGCGTCATGCCCTCCGGGTTTATGCGTTCGATATTCTGCGCGCCGGCAACGGCTGCGAACAAAAGTACAATAACTGTGCTCAAGAATTTCATGGTCATGCCTCCCGCACGGACTTTTCCGGGTCAGGCGCGGATTCTAGCGGAATCTCAGGCGGAGGCCTGATTTTCGTCAGCGTCGTTAGCGGCTTTCTTGGCGATCTCACGCAGCAATACGGCGAACTGGTCCGGCGATAACGGTTTACTGCACAGGAATCCCTGAATCTGGTTGCATCCGTGGAGGCGCAAAAACTCCAGCTGCTCCTTGGTCTCGACGCCTTCAGCGACGACGTTCAGGCCAAGTTGTTGCGCCATTGCAAGTATTGCCGCGCAGATGGCCGCATCATCCGTGTCGGTATGAAGGTCCTTTACGAACGACCGGTCAATCTTGAGTGTATCGATTGGGAATCGCTTGAGGTAACTCAGTGACGAATAGCCTGTCCCGAAGTCGTCCACCGACAATGCAACTCCGGCACTCTTCAGAGTGTTCAGCGCTGCCAGCGTACTTGCTTCATCTTGCAGCAACACGCTTTCTGTTATCTCAAGTTCAAGCGATTTAGGGTCAATACCGGCATCGCGTGCGGCGCCCAGCACATCGTCAACCAGGCTGTCCGACTGAAATTGATGGCTGGAGATGTTGACGGCAATCGGTATATTGCCGAACGGGACTGCAGACCATGCTTTGATCTGCAGGCAGGCCGTGCGCAAGACCCATTGACCAATTGGCACGATAAGCCCGGTTTCCTCGGCAATCGAGATGAAATCGTCCGGTGCAATGGCGCCGCGATCGGGGTGGTGCCACCGCAGCAGCGCCTCCGCGCCGACTAATTCCCAGGTCTTCGCGTCAGCCTTCGGCTGATAGTGAAGTTCGAATTGTTCGTTATCGAGTGCTTTGCGAATTTCATTTTCAAGATCGAGCCGGTGCAGCGATTTTGTTCGCATGGTCTCGGAGTAGAACTTGTAGTTGTTGCGGCCGGCAAATTTAGCCCGATACATTGCAGAGTCCGCATTCATCAGCAGATCTTCAGCATTGAGACCGTCTTGTGGATACATTGCGATGCCGATGCTAGGTGTAACAACGAACTGGTGTCCCTCGCAGCTAAACGGCGGTGTCAGGACCGAAATTATGCGGGATGCAATCGTCGAAACCGTATCCTCGGATTCGATCCCGTAAAGTTTGATTACGAATTCATCTCCGCCAAGTCGCGCAAGCTGGATGCCGTCACCCTGGCCCGAATCAAACCGAGAGACTGAATCTGAGGCTCGGGTGCAGCTCTCGAGCCGGCGTGCAACCTGCTTTAACAACTCGTCTCCGATGCTATGGCCCAGCGTATCGTTAATACGTTTGAACCGGTCGAGGTCAACAAACAGAATCGCAAATTTTTGATTGTCACGTTTGGCTGTCTCAATCGTTTGCTCAAGGCTTTGGCCAAAAAGCTGACGATTGGGTAACGCAGTCAATTCGTCAAAATAAGCGAGATTGAAAATTCTTGCCTCAGCATTCTTCCGTTCCGTAATGTCTCTTACGATGGCCAGAACGGAATTACTGTCACGTGTCACGAACCGGGTTTCGAGGTGGATATCGAGAGCGTCCAGCGCGTGTTCGTAGACCTGTGTTTCACCGGTTTCCAGCGCGCGCTTGATGCAGGCTCTCGCCTCGTCATCGTTTTCACACGGGTAGAAGTTGACCTTGGATGCCGTCGACAATGCCTTTATCTGCTGGGTATGCGTGGCATCCCCGCGGCTCAATCCTTCCTGTACTTCGCCGTCTTCGTTGACGACAAAGATCAGGTCCGGAACGGCACGGATCAAACCTCTCAGATCATTGAGGGATGTGCTTGTTCGCAGAACATAACGGATGCGATGTGGAAGAACCGCCAGGGCGATGGGCTTGTTCAGAAAATCAGTTGCACCGACACTGTAGGCGCGCTCGACGGCCTCCTGGTCCTCCCGTCCAGTGATGATGAATACGGGAGTTTCCCGGTTTGTTTCCCGGGCTCTGATGGTTTCGCAGACCTTAAACCCGTCAAGCTCCGGCATTTCAACATCACAGAGAACGACATCGGGCTGCATTTCGGAAAACACTTCCAGCGCAATCTTGCCGTTCTCTGCGGTGACCACGCGAAATCCGGCCTTCTCCAGGACGCCCTGAAGCACCTTTCGATGAGTCGCATCGTCGTCGGCTACCAGAACGAGTGGCTTGTCTGCAGCGTCTGCAGTCTGATTCATGTGCGCTGCCTCGCTCATGTCCCTGTCAGGAGTTGCCCGGGACCGGAAGATTTTCATCTTCTGATTTAAAGCTTTGTAAAATACGAGAATATTGTTCAGGCGCAGGAATATCCGAGATTGCTGTCACAATTATGGCAAGTAGCAGCGGGTGATGCGGTAAAGCCGGCCGGAATCGGGGTTCGTGATCCTTCGACGAGATCCCGGATATTCGCGCAACCATTGCCGGCGATGGGTCAGGCCACGGCCAACTTGTCAGGTACACACAGTGTGCACCGTGGCCGCATAACAAGAATCCAGGGGAGAATTGATGTCAGGACAGCGTTTCTCTGCCGTAATTTTCCTGCTTGCCATGGCTTGCGTTTCACTGACCAGTGTCGCGCAAATTCCCCTGGCGCCACCCAGCATGAAGGGTCAAACGGTTACCCCGGTCTTCGAAGGCTGGTATGAAAATCCGGATGGGACATACAGTCTTTCATTCGGTTACTTCAACCGTAACTTCGGGGAAGTGCTGGAGATCCCGATCGGGCCGGACAACTTCTTCGAGCCAGGCCCCGCGAACCAGGGGCAGCCAACGCAGTTTCAACCGCGCCGGCAATGGGGCGTTTTCGCAGTGACGGTGCCCGCTGATTTCGGCTATGAGCGACTCGTCTGGACGCTGAAAATCCGTGGCGAGACTTTCTTTGTCCCGGGCAGTTTGAACAAAGACTGGCAGATCGATGCCCTGCGAGGCGAGGCTGGCTCGGGCAACACACCACCGGCCTTGAGTTTCCATGCGGGTGGAGCGGAGGGCAGCGGCCCCGCGGGCGTGACCGGGGAGCCACTCACAGCCTCTGTCGGCATGCCGTTGGCGGTGACTGTCTGGGCCTCCGACGATGGCCGGGGATCGGGGGATGTCAGAGCGGTCGGGGATGAGGGCGTATCGGTGACTCTGACGTGGTTCAAGCACCAGGGTCCCGGTGAAGTGAGTTTTAGCGAGGCGAGCCATGAGGTCAGCTATAGCGGGGGCGAGGCGAAAACGCTGGCCACCTTCAGCGAGCCAGGATCGTATGTCTTGCGCGTGCGCGCCAACGATGCCTCCGGAATCGATGGTGCCGGGCACGCCCAATGTTGCTGGACGAACGGATTCGTGCACGTCAGCGTGATTCAGTAAAAGCGGAGCAGGGCGTCATGACCTGGCATAAATTGGTTCGCCTGATATGGAACAGCATCGGCCCGGCCGTGTTGCTTCTCTGGGGCCAGGCTGGCTTCGCACAGTCGGGCGAAGAAGAGATTACCTATGCAAAGCACGTGGCACCGATCCTCCAGGAGAAATGCCAGGTGTGTCATCAACCGAACTCGGTCGCACCGATGTCGTTGCTGACATATCGGGATGTAATAAAAGGAAGCAAAAGCGATTAAGGCCAAAGTCGAGTCGCGAGTGATGCCGCCCTGGCACATCGATACCTCGATCGGGATTCAGGAATTCAAAAACGACAGGGGGCTGAGCGATGAGGAAATCGATACCATCGTCCGCTGGGTCGATGCCGGCACACCGTTTGGCGATCGAAACGATTTGCCGCCCCGCGTCGATTTCCCGGATCCGAACCGCTGGCAGTTGTCCGAGGAGTTCGGAGAACCGGATCTCATCATCAAGTCGGAGCCGTACACACTCCCGGCCCGTACTATGGATAAATGGTTCCGGCCGGTCGTTGAGACAGGCATCACCGAGCCCCGGTGGGTGCGTGCCATCGAGATCAAACCTTCCTATCCGGACGGCCGCAGGATTATTCATCACACGCTCACCTTCCTCGAGCAGGATGAAGAAGGCATCACCGGGCTGGCCAGCGGTGCGACCGATGCGCAGGAAGGCCCCGGACTGTTCATGGAATGGGCAGTCGGCAAGGTTGGAGAAATCTTCCCCCCGGACAGCGGAAAATTAATGCTCCCGGGATCGAAGATCCACTGGGAGGTCCATATGCACGCGGTTGGCGAGGAGATCAAAGACAACCAGGTCGAACTCGGCGTTTATTTCTATCCAAAAGACTATGTGCCGAAGAATCGGACGGTGTTGAGATTTTTGGATGCAAGTCGCACTCAGAACCTCGATATTCCACCCGGGGAGATTGTTGTGACGCAGCAGATGCATGTATTGCCGGCCCCGGCGCGGTTGGAGAATTTCCAGCCACACATGCACATGCGGGGCAAGGCGATGTCCATGGCGGCGATCTACCCCGACGGCCGCCAGGAACTCCTCAGTCACGTCAACAACTTCCAGTGGAACTGGCATGTCAATTATGTTTACGCTGATCATGTTGCGCCACTGTTGCCAAAAGGTACGACACTCGTGATTACCGCCTGGCACGACAACACGATGGAAAATCCCAACAACCCTGATCCGGAACAGTGGGTTGGCTGGGGTGACCGCACGGTCGACGAAATGGCGCACGCCTGGGTCGATGTAACCTACCTCGAGCAGGAGGATTACGAGAGACTGGTTGCCGAACGGGAAGCAGAAAAGTAGAGGCGGACAAACCTTAAGAGTTGAGAAAATTTGCAGCGGATGTGATGCCCGGCATCCCTGGCAACGGCAGTCATTCGTGCCCGCGCAGGTACTCTGACTTTGTGTGCCTTCATTGACTGACGGCGAGCGGTGAGTGATACCATTTCCACCCGCTTACTCCGGATTCCCACAAAATGTTCGAGCAAATGGACGCGATTCACCCCCTCCTGCCGCCTGCTGCGGGCTTGCTGGCATTGCTGGTGGCCGCGGTCATTGTCGATCTGATCGCCAAACGAATCCTGGTCCGCAGCGTGCGCACGGTCGCCAGGCGATCCAGCGCCACCTGGGACGACGCGCTGGTTGCGCACAACGTCTTCGGCCGTCTCGCGCAGGTTGTGCCGGCGCTGATCGTATTCGTTGGCGTACCGTTCGTCCCCGGTCTGCCGGAAGGCGGTGCGCTGCTCATACGCAATGTCGCGATGGGCTACACCGTGTTGGTGTTGACGCTGGCGCTGACTGCCATACTAAGCGCGGCAAACACCATCTACGCGGTCTCGCCGATGGCGAAGGAGCGCCCGCTAAAGGGATTCGTGCAACTCGTGCAAATCGTCGTGTGGATTTTTGGCGGCGTGCTGATCATTGCGACAGTTCTGGATCGCTCACCACTGCTGCTGCTCAGCGGATTCGGCGCGATGACCGCTATTTTGTTGCTGGTGTTCAAAGACACGATCCTGTCACTGGTCGCCAGCGTGCAACTCACCGCGCAGGATATGGTGCGTGTCGGCGACTGGATCGAGATGGCCCAGTTCGGCGCGGACGGCGACGTGGTTGATGTGCAGCTGCACACGGTCAAGGTGCAGAACTGGGACAAAACGATCACCACGATCCCGACCCATCGGCTGATTACCGACTCGTTCAGGAACTGGCGTGGAATGTCGCAATCGGGTGGCCGGCGGATCAAGCGCTGCATTTTTCTGGACGTGTCGTCGATCCGCTTTCAGACGCAAGACGAAGTTGATCATTTTACGCGATTCGCCCTGCTCAAGGACTACATCAAAAACAAGCATCAGGACCTGGCCGCTTACAACACGGGACTCGCGACCGAGGTCGACGCCAATGTCAACAGACGGCGGCTGACGAACGTTGGCACGTTTCGCGCATACGCATACAGTTATCTGAAGAATCACCCGAAGATACACAATGATATGACGCTGATTGTGCGCCAGCTCGCCCCCGGGCCGGAGGGCCTGCCGCTGGAGATCTACTGCTTCACAAAGACGACTGAATGGGTTGCCTACGAAGATATCCAGTCCGACATCTTCGATCACCTGCTGGCAATCGTACCGGAATTCGGGCTGCGCCTGTTCCAGAAGCCGGCGGGTTCGGATCTGGCAAACCTCAAATGAATGGGCAGTGGACAGCCCAACATAGCGGCACTCTGATCAATGCCGGCACGCTATTCGGGGTCGGACCGGCGTCGCTGTGTTTATTTGGAAACGCCGGGCGCCGTGGGTGGTGGACGGGCCGCCCGCACCAGCAGGACCCGGCGCTCCGGTGGCAGACACACACTGTCATCGCAGGCTTGCAGGTGCAGCGCAACCGGGATCAAAGGCCCGGCAACGGCCGGATCGGTCTGTTGCAAATTCATCGTGATGCGCACTTGCCCTTCGTACAAGGCCAGCTCCTCACGTAGGAACCCGAGGGTCTTGAGAACGGGTTTCGGGTAGGACACCGCACCGGGACGCCAACCCGGAACGGGTTTTTCGAGGCCAACAACTGTCGGTATCAATTCCTCTTGCAGGGTCTTGTGCGCATTGATGTGCCAACCGGGGCGGATCGCAAGATCCACCACCAGTGTGTTTGCCTGCATCCGGGCGCTCATCCTGATCGCCCCCCGTGCCGCATATTGTTGCGGGCCGGCCGCGCCGTCGGCCAGGAGTTGCGCTCCGCGCAACAAATAGCTGTAGGCGGCCGGGCTTCGGTTGATGGCGTCTGCGAAGGTTCCGAGCAAGGCATTTGCGGTTCTGCGGTACGCCTCGTCGCCCGTGCGTTGCCCCAGTTTCGCCAGGACATGCAGCGCCACCGCGTTACCGGAGGGCACGGCGCCGTCGCTGCTATCCTTGGGTCGCGCCATGGTGGCGATGCCCACGGTCTCGGTATTCATAAAATAGCCACTCACCTGGTCATCCCAGAACAACCGGTTCATGGTTGCGACCAGCACCTCCGCCCGCTCCAGCCAGCGCAGGCCCCCAGTCAAGTCATAGAGATGAATAAAGCCATCGGCGAGCCAGGCGTAATCTTCCTGAACCGCGGCTACCGAGGACCGCCCGTCAAGGCGTGCGCGCCACAGCTTGTCGTTGTCCCGGCGACTGTGTTCCCATTGCGATTCGCCGGCGCGCAATGCCGCCTCCCGGTAACGCGGTTCGTCCAGAATTCGCGCGGCCTCGGCCAGCGCCACAATCATCATGCCATTCCAGGCAGTTACGATCTTCTCGTCCCGCTCCGGATGCGTGCGCTGTGCCCGGCTCGCATACAGGACCGCACGAATATCTTCAACGCGTGCAAGCAGCGCCGCCAGCGGCATGTCTCGCCGGGCTGCGAATTCGCTCAACGACACGGGCAGGTGGAGGATATTCGTGCCCTCGAAGTTACCGCCTTCGGTTACGCCAAATAAATCAATGGCTAAGTCAGCGTTGGCCGGGGACAGCGCTCTGCGCATTTGCTCTGGAGTCCAGAGAAAAAACAGGCCCTCGCCACCGGGACTGTCGGCATCGGTGGCCGAGTAGAAGCCACCGTCCGCTGCGGTCATGTCACGCAGCACATAATCCAGAGTCTGGCGGGCCACGCGCGCCAGGCCAGCATCACCAGTCAGGTGCCAGGCATGGACATACATGCGAGCAAGTTGCGCCTGGTTGTACAGCATCTT
>SMWE01000065.1 GCA_004357475.1 Gammaproteobacteria bacterium | reverse complement strand
ACCCGACATCCAGCTTGGCTGGAGTGATCATGCAATCGAAATCAATGGCACAATCCTGATTCCCCGCGCCCGGATTAAGCCCAGAACCATACCCGTCAGCACCGAGTCGGAGAGCCCGGATCTGTTCATCGTTGCAGGGGAAATCCCGGGGTCAGTAAGCCAGAAGAAACCGGACCATGAGCTGGCCATACGCGGCGACCTGGAAATCGTACTCGGGGACAAGGTCGAACTGGACCTGGGGTTGGCCGTGGCGAAACTGGACGGCAGCGTCATTTTTTCCTGGCAAGACACCCCGGTGCCCATGGCAACGGGTCATTACGGCATCGCGGGTAAGATCAATGCCTTCGGCCAACAGCTTCGCATTACCGAGGGAACCATCAGTTTCCCGGGGGTTGCGGCTGACAACCCGCACCTGGATATCCGCGCTGAGCGCAAGATCTACGGCAATTCTGAAATTCGCCGGGCAGGTGTATTCGTCAACGGCACCCTGAAAAGGATGGTAGTGGAGCCCTACACGGATCCGATAACCACCAGGGAAAGGGCACAGACGCTGCTGATCACCGGCAGTGACTTCAATATGGAACGAGGCGTGGGCGCCGTGGACATCGGCACCTACATTGCACCGCGAATATTTCTCAGCTACGGTATTGGCGTTTTCGAAGATGAAAACGTGATCAGCCTGCGCTATGACCTGGGCAGGAGATGGGGGATCAAGGCGACTTCCGGGCAGCTTACAACCGGCATTGACATTAACTATGTCATCGAACGGTAGCCAGCCTTCTTTATCGTCTTGTCCAGCGACGATGCGTAACCTTCGTCGCGAATGCGCGGTCCGGCACCGGCCAGGTAGGCTTCGTCGGCTTCAATCCCGAGCGTCGACACGAAGCGGTTCATGAAATTGAACAGGCAGGCGACAAGGATGACATCGTGGATAGCGTCATCGTCCCAGCCCTGCTCGTAGGCCAGGTCGAAATCCGCCTGGGTCACCCGGTAGGCGCCTTCGGTCGACTTGCGGGCCAGGGCGAATAACGGCTTCATGCGGTCGTCGACCGCGGCGGTCTCGATATCCTCCGTCAATCGCTGGGCCAGTTCAGCGTCGATTCCATATGCCTTGACCGCCTCGTTGTGCACGTCGTGACAATAGGGACAACTGTTCAGCGCGGAGACGAACGCGCCGATCAATTCGCGGTCACCGCGCGACAAGGGTGACGGGCCCCGCATGATCTGCTCGCAAGCTTCGGTGAATGGTTCATACAGGGCCGGCCGTGACGCAAACACGTGGTAAACCTTGGCGTCGTCGGGTAGAGACTTTAAGTAGGTCATGCGTTGTTTCCTGATCTGATACCGGCAACTTATCCGGGTTCGGCAATTATAGCGGTTTGATGGATAGGAGAATCTATCGCGGCCACGGAGTCAAGTGGGGGCTAGCAATAATTCCCAGCCATTTGAGCATCGCTCAAAGGCTACTCTCACCGGTCGGAAAAAGACAACAAAATCAGTTCGGATGAATATTCAGGAGGGACAGGCAGGTGATGCCCTTGCGACTGACGACACCGCCAAACCGCTAAAATGCTGAACCCATCAGACCAGATTACCTGCCAAACCGTGTTGCTGCCCCGGTAGCCTGGCAACTTTGCCGTCAATCATCAAGAAACATACTTTCGCCAGTACTTCAATGTCGTCCTGTGGATTGCCCGGTGGCGCGTACTAATCCGTACATTGCACGAGTTTCGCTGGGCTGCTGGGAAAATCAGGGCCGGGTTCAGGCTTTGTGTGCAAGCCTTGGGTAAAGCACCAAGTACATCAAAAAAGCAGTCGGCAGCCCAATCATCCACGACATTGGCAGGAACCATATCATCGTGATGATACCCGGCACAGCGATGGACACGATGCCGGCAGTATTGAAACCGCCGGTGTACCAGTGCGGGCTGGAAGCGTCAGTCGTGTATAGCGCTGCGACATTCAGCTCACGCCTGCGAATCACGAAATAATCGCACAGCATGACTCCAAGTATCGGGCCGAACAGCGCCGAGTAGTACAGGATAAAGCCGAAGAAGGTATCCATGTTGCCAAGGATCAGCCACGGAAAAGACAAGACGCCCAGTACGCCCGTCACGACCACCGCAGTACTCCAGCTTATGTTGAAAGCATCCATGAAAATCAGCGCTGGCGGCAAAATGTTGATCGTTAGATTGGTCGTAAACTGAGCCAGCAGGATGAAGGTCAGCAGCACGATCATCGCTGCCGGGTGCGGGCTGAGCTGCATCAGCGCCTCGACAGGATCCCATGTGCCCAGCGTTGCACCGGCGATAAGGCCCAGCGTGAGCATGAAAAACCAGGGCGGTAATATACCGGCCACGTGACCGAGCCACAGCGCGCTCTGTGATTTAACCAAATGCCGCGTCATGTCGCTGATGTTTAACATCACGGTGGCCAACACGCCAATCGAGCCAGTCAGGCCCACCCAAAAAGGCGTACCCCAGGTGCCCGCACTTTTCCAGGATTCCTCTATCTTGAACTCCCGCGTGTTCAGGATGTGGATCAACATATAGGCCATCGCCGCTGTGATGACGAAAGAGCTGATGACGTTGAACCACTTCATGGTGCGAATGCCGCGGCAGGCCAACACCACCTGCAAGACCTGGAGGGCGGCGAAATAAACAAACTTCGCCCAGGGGGCGGTGAATCCAGTCAGCGTGGTGAGTATGCCGTCAAAGGACAGGGCCGCGATCCAGGTGCCGATGCCGAACCAGACGATGGCGGGAAACGCCCTGAGGAACTCGACGATTTTCGAACCGCGGACGCCGAAGCCGGAACGGGCTTGGATCGAGTAGGGAATGCCATACTTCATACCCGCCTGGCCATTGAGTGAGAACATCACGACGAATGTGACGCCGGCTATCACCAGGATCAGCAGCGACTGAAACAGGTTCATCTTGCCGATTGGCGGCAGGAATGCCTGACCGAGCACGAAGGCCTGGATCACGATCAGTGAAGACCACCACATCAGCACATAGGAAGTTCCGCTGAACACCCGGTTCTGATCGTTTGTTGGCTGCAGGCTATCGGTGGCGGGGTTCGGCCTTTGCGCGTTGTTCATGGTGGCCGGCTACCAAGCGGCACGGAGTTTTTGTGTGGCTTCAGCGTCGATCACACCATCGACGGTGATCACCACGCCATAATCCCGTTCCGCACTCTCAATGTCGAAGTAGCCGTCGAGCACATTCTCCAGTACTTGCTCGGCGGGACGTTCACAGGGATTACCGTAACCGCCACCCATGCCGCCTATGGCCTTGATTTTGTCCCCTTCCCTGACCGGGATAGTGGCGAGCATCGAGGGCAGCTTCACCGGCGCCTCGCCGTGGCGGGTCAGCAGCAGGCCAGAAGTCAGGCCATCAGCACCGCCCTTGAAACCCCACGGCGCGTGCGCGTGGCCGTCGCCTTCCACACTGATGTGGCCGTCGGTCAGGAAGCAGATTTCCTTCACCGAGTTCAGCCCGCCGCGCCATTTCCCAGCTGCGCAGGCCTTGTCACGAAATTCGTATTGGGTCACCCGCAGCGGCACATGGCTTTCGATATCCTCGATTGGGTTGTTGCGGGTGTTGGCGTACAGAGTATCCACGCAATCCATGCCGTCCTTGCCGAAGCGCCCGCCGTAGCTGCCCTCAAAAATCTCGATATGCACCCATTGCTGGCTTTTCTCCAAGCCGCTGAAGGTCACCGCTTTGAGATTGGCAACGCCCGCGCTGACCTGTTCGGGCAGCGCCTTAGCCAGCGCCTTCATCACCGTGTCAGCAACTACATTTCCAGGTGCAAAGCGCGCAATGGTCGGTGCCGGAAATATCGGGTTGGCGATACACCCTTTTGGCGCGACGATGCGGATGGGCCGAAACAGCCCGTCGTTCTGCGGGATGTTGCCAAATACTTCGCTGTCGAGCAGGATTGAGCGCAGCGTCAGCCAGATGGCTACATCGACCGTGCCGATGAAGGGCATGTTGATGGCGTAACCATTCACCTGGTCGGCGCTGCCGCTGAGGTCCACCGTGATGTCGCTTCCATCGACCGTCAAGGCGATTTTGATCAGCAAGTTCTTCACTGCCGGGTCGTCGACCTCCAGGAAACCATCGATGCAGCCAGTCGCACTGTAGACACCGTCCGGCACCTTCTCGATCTGTGTTCGCATCAAGCGTTCGGAGTAATCAAACAAGTCCTCGACAGCGTCGGTCAACGTGGTCAGGCCGTAGCGTTCAAGCAATTCGACCAGGCGCCGGGCGCCGATGTGACAGGCTGCAACCTGCGCATCCATGTCCCCCATCACCAGGTCAGCCACGCGTACATTGTCTCGAATCATCTGCCACAAGGCCTCATTGCGTTTGCCCTGGTCATATACCTTCAGCGCCTTGAAGCGAAGCCCCTCCGCGTAGGCGTCGGCGCAAACAACCACGCCGACGCTGCCAGGCTGGCAGGAGCCGATATCCAGGTGGTGGGCCGTGGTCATCGAAAAGCCGATCAACTCCCCCGAGTAAAATACCGGAACGCAGAAGCCAATATCCGGGCTGTGCGATGCGCCGTTGTATGGGTCGCTGTGAATGACAACGTCGCCAGGCCGGAATACATCGCCGCGGCGCTCGAACTCTTTCAAGATGCCCTTTACATAGCCAGGGATCGGGCCGGACTGCAGCGGCGTGCTTTTCGAACACTCGCACAGTTGCCGGCCCCGCGTGTCGTACAGCGCGGCGCCAAAATCCTCGGATTCGCGGATGATGCTGGAGTAAGACATGCGCATCAGCTTGTAACCCATTTCGATGGCGATATTTTCAAGCGCGCCCTGGATGATGCTGGCAGTGATCGGATTGACCCGCTGCTGGGCGCTCTGCGTTTTTGTGGAATGCTGTGCCTGAGTCATGCTTACCTCTTCACCTGCCTCTGATGCTGGCTAAAGACTAATCGACTCACAGGTGCTATACAAGTATATCTTGAAGTTGAGGTCACCTTCAACTAAGATGGATCGCAACCCTTGTCGCGGGGCCACGGTGGGCGAATAGGAGACCAAACAACATGCTGCTTCTCGGGGCTGATGTCGGCGGAACCTTCACGGACATCGTCCTGACCGACACGGATTCCAACCGGACACTGACTCACAAAGTGCCAAGTACGCCCGAGGACCCTTCAGTTGGTGTATTACGCGGGATCAGCGAAATCTGCCAAAATGCCGGCGTCTCGGAAAGCGGTATCGACCACGTTTACCATGGCACCACAGTCGCCACCAATGCCGTTTTGCAATACCGTGGCGCGAAGGCCGGCATGATCACCACCAAGGGCTTCCGGGATATCATTCACATCGGCCGACACCAGCGCCCGCAGCACTATTCGATTCAGCAGGAAATTCCCTGGCAGGACCGCCCACTGGTGAAACGCCGTTACCGCAAGGTAGTCAGTGAGCGTATCGTACCGCCCCGGGGCGAAATTGTGACTCCGCTGGACGAAGAGGAAGTGCGCGCGCAAGCGCAGCAGTTGCAAGCGGCCGGGGTGGAATCGATCGCTATTTGCTTCTTGTTTTCCTACCTGAACCCCGCGCACGAACGCCGCGCCAAGGAAATCGTGCAGCAGGTTTGCCCGGAGATTTTCGTCACCGCCTCGTTTGAGGTTTCACCCCAGTTCCGCGAATTCGAGCGCTTCACGACCACCGCCATGAACGCCTTCATCGGGCCGTTGGTGCGCGACTACGTTGCGTTGCTGTCACGCGGTCTGGCCGCAGCTGGATTTGGTGGTGAAGTACACATCATGCAGTCCAATGGCGGCATCGCTCCGGCCCAAACGATCTCCAAGCTGCCGGTGTACACACTGATGTCCGGCCTGGCAGCCGGCGTGCTCGGGGGCGCCTGGATTGGCCGCCTGACCGGGCGCAGCAACGTGATCACGCTGGACATCGGAGGCACCAGCGCCGACATTGGCGTGGTGACTGATGGCCGGTTTTCAGAGGCTTCGGCGCGCGACACGATGGTAGCTGGCTACCCGATACTCGTGCCGATGATCGACCTGCACACCATCGGCGCCGGCGGCGGATCGATCGCCTATGTCGATCAAGCCGGTGCGTTCAAGGTCGGCCCGGAAAGTGCCGGCGCGGTGCCGGGTCCGGCTGCATATGGCCAAGGTGGAACCAGGCCCACGGTGACTGACGCCAACATTGTGCTGGGTCGATTGGATGTAAAAAACTTTCTCGGGGGTGCGATGACCCTGGACGAGGCAGCGGCCCACGCCGCGATCTCGCGGCTGGCCGAGCAACTGGGCCTGCAGGTCAACGAAGCTGCCGCGGGCGTCATTGCCATCCTGAATGCGAACATGGCCAATGCGATTCGCGCCCGCACGGTGCAAAAAGGAATCGATCCGCGCGAGTATGCGTTGATCGCCTCCGGTGGCGCCGGCCCGCTGCACGGCGTCGAGGTCGCACGCATCCTGAACATTCCCGAAGTTATCATACCGCCACACCCCGGCATCAATTCGGCCGAGGGGCTGCTGACCACCGATCTCAAGTACGACATCGTGCGCACTGCTTTCTTGGTGTCTTCGGACATGGATCACGAGCTCCTGAACAAGGACTTCTGCGCGATGGAGAACCAGTTGTGCGAGCAGTTGCGAGCCGACAATGCGGATCCGTCGAAAGCAGTTTTCGAACGATCGACCGATGCCCGCTACGTCGGCCAGGGTTATGAGCTACGGCTGCCGTTACCCGACGGGCGACTCGGGCAGGTCGAAATTGAAGAATCTATCGGCAGATTCCACGACATGCACCGGCAGGAATACGACCATCACTTCCCCGACTCGCCGGTCGAATGGGTGAACCTGCGAATCACGGCCATCAGCGAAGTAGTGAAAATCGGTGTACCGGAGCAACCGAAGGGTGGTTCCCTGGCGAAAGCACGCATTCGCACGGACGAAACCATGTTCCGTGTGGCCGGAAAACTGGTGCCTTTCCAAACGGATTTTTACCAACGTGAACGTCTGCCGGTCGAGCAGGAATTTTGTGGACCGGCGATCATTCTTCAGACCGACTCGACCACGGTCGTACCACCGGATTGCAGCGCCATTGTCGAAAAATCCGGATCACTGATCATCAGGGTAGGAGCTGTGACGCAGGACTTACCCGCCCGCGACCAGGGTACAGATTGAAGTGCCTGAGGTTAAGTTCACAATGCTGGACAAGAGGAACATTCTATGAAAACTATCGCTATCGCTGGATTCAGCACATGGGTGCTCACTACGCTTTGCCTCACTCCGGTAACCGCTTTGGGCCAGGAAGAAGCAGGGGTACTCGAAGAGATTATCGTAACCGCAACGCGCCGTGAACTCAGGCTTCAGGACTTGCCCGCTTCGGTGACGGCCTTCACCTCACAAGAGCTGAATGATCTAAGGGTGCTGCGACCGCAGGACCTGGCGGAACAGACTCCGGGTCTGTTAACCAAGTACGGCCCCAACGGTCTGGCCACGGTAGGTTTCTACATTCGTGGAGTCGGCATCAACGATTTCACCGGTACGGTAGATTCCGCGGTCGGCATCTACCTTGACGAAGTGTTCCAGCCCACGCCCGACATGCTCAACTTCGCGGTTTTCGACATCGAGCGCGTCGAGGTGTTGAAAGGCCCTCAGGGAACCTTGTACGGGCGCAACAGCACCGGTGGTGCGATCAACTTCATCACTGCCAAGCCGACGGATGAACCTGAGGGCTACATTCGCGGGGAGTACTCCAGCTTCTCGACGGCCTCTGTTTCCGCGGCGATCAGCGGCCCCTTGGGCGAGGCCCTGCAGGGACGCCTGGCGATCAAATACCAGGACAGCGCCAGCAGCGATGGTTATTCCTTCAACCGTTTTACAGACAACGAGTTGGGGGATAATGACGTGACTGCTATCCGCGGCCAGCTGAACTGGAAGTCGAGTGACAACTTCGAGGCCCGCCTGATGTACGGCTACGGAAAGATAGAGGCCGAGATGCCGTTGCTGATGCACGTTGCCGGCCGGGACCCCAACAACCCGGGAAACGTCTGCCCCTCCATCATCGCCGGCTCCAGGGACGAGGGTAATTGCGTTGACCTTCTTGGCTACTTCGATCCGGATAACGACCCATATGACGGCGACGCAAACATCGACACCCTGCTCGACATCGAAAGCCAAGACGTGATAGTAACGCTCAACTGGACACTACCAAGATTCACGGTAACCTCGATCACCGGCTACAACGACTTCGAGAAATTTCAGACCCAGGATATCGACGCCTCACCCTTCGTAGCCGCAGATAACGTGACCTACAACGAGGTCGATAATTTTTCCCAGGAATTCCGCCTGACGTCCGATGATTCGTTCCGGCTAAAGTGGATCGTCGGCGGCAACTACACCGACACCGACATCGAATGGTTCCAGACCATCGACCTCACCGACCTGGCAGGCATTCCCACCAGTAACGGCGCGGATCAGACGACCCGATCCTGGGCGCTGTTCGGCCAAATCGTGGTTCCGGTATCCGACAAATTGGAGTTCGTCGGCGGCCTGCGCTACACCGATGAAAAACGTAGCTGGGCGGGAGCCACTTTCATCGGTACCTTCGACAACCTTGACCAAGCCCTTGCCAGCGGCGCTCCAATCCTGTCGCAGTTGCCGTTGCCGCCGGGGAATCCCAACCAGGGCGGACCGTTGGATTTCCCCAGCACCGTGAAGGAAAAGAATACCGATTTTCAGGCTGTGCTCAAGTACACGCCCAACGACGACATGATGTACTACCTGAACATCAGCGAAGCTTTTCGCAGCGGCGGCTATTCTTCCGCAGTGATCTTTTCGCAGGATGCGCTCGAGCCTTATGAACCCGAGAACCTGCGAGCCTATGAGGCCGGCTTCAAGTTCACGCTGGCCAACAACACCGTGCGGCTGAACAGCGCGGCCTATTTTTACGACTTCAAGGACTTCCAGGCAACTTTCGTGCGCGCCACCGAGCCCAGTGCGCGCCTGCAAAACGCCGGTGACGTTGAGATCATCGGCCTGGAAGCTTCGCTCGACTGGATGCCGACCCCCCGTTTGACCATTAACCTCGGTATGAATCTGCAGGACTCCGAAATCGTCAGCACGGAAGTCGTGTTGCCACCGCTGGATGGCGGGCCGCCAACGACGATCGAGGGCAACGAGATTCCCAACGCACCCAAGTTCTCGTACAACGGCCGTGTGCGGTATGACATGCCGACTGGCTCAGGATTCACCACCAGCTTCATGGCCGACTTCAGCTCGGTTGGCAGCCACTTCCTCGAACCTAACAATCGGGAAGCTCTTGCCGAGAGCGGTTATTTCCTGCTCAATGCACGCATCAACTTCCGGCCTCAGGATGGGCCCTGGTACGTTGCGGCCTGGGTAAGGAACCTCACCGACGAAGATTACCGCTCGGCGGCCCAGGACTTATTCCTATCGCTGGGATTTTCTGAAATCGTGTTGGGCCAGCCGCGTACCTGGGGCATTGAAGCGGGTTACCGTTTCTAGTGTAGTGCATGGAATGAAAGCACAGAAAAATCCCAGCGTCACCCGCGCGCCCAACAAGTCGGCCCCGGGGTCCAAAAGTGCTTACTTCAAGCCGGCCGCCATGTTGAATCCGCGCGGCCTGCGCAGTCGCGAACGCCTGAAAGAGGCCGCGCGCGAGGTGTTGAACGAAAAGGGCTACCACAGCCTGAGAGTGCAGGACATAACCGAGCGCGCCGCCGCAGCAAATGGCCTGTTTTACCGCTATTTCCACGACTTGCGCGAAATCGTAGCGGAAATCTGCAGTGACTTTTTCGACCAGCTGATCGAAGCAAGTGGCACGCTCGATGTCGGCGACGAGCCCTACAACTGGATTTACCAAAATCACCGCGACGTGGTTGACCGCTTCGCGCAGAACCCTGGCGTTTTGGCGGTCCTGTTCGGCCTGGCGGGCGACTACGAGGAATTCGACGTGATCTGGAAGCGTAACGCCCATAAATGGAACTTGCAGGTAGCCGGGTTCCTGCAAGCCAGCGCGGGTTTCGAGCGCTCCCACGCCGAGCGTATGGGTTTTGTGCTGGGCGCGATGATCGAAGGTGTGATCTACCAGGCCCTGATCCGCCACACCGACGACCTGTTCGAATTTGGCAGCGAACCCAAAGACATCGCCGAAACCAGCGCCGTGATGTGGTATCGGGCCATCTTCCTGACAAATCCCCCCATCAATTTGCTCGGTGTGACGGGCAAGCACCTCGCGGGTGAAACCACAGCGAAAAAGGACACTTGATGCCTCTGTTGGTCGATGCCGAGCGGTTGTGGCGCAGCCTGATGGACATGGCCGAATTGGGCGCACTGCCGCACGGTGGTTGCTGCCGCACTGCCCTGAGCCCGGCGGACAAGTCCGGGCGCGACCTGTTCGTGCACTGGTGCCGTGAAGCAGGATGCGAAGTCGCCATCGACCAGGTAGGAAATATTTACGCGCGTCGGCCCGGCCGTGACAACAACCGTCCGTCCGTGGCCACTGGGAGCCACCTGGACACGCAACCGCATGGTGGCAAGTTCGACGGCATCTACGGCGTGCTGGCCGGTCTCGAGGTGGTCCGTGCGCTGAACGATGGCGGCGTCGAAACCGCCGCGCCGCTGGATGTCATCGTCTGGACCAATGAAGAAGGCGTGCGCTT
>SMWE01000064.1 GCA_004357475.1 Gammaproteobacteria bacterium | reverse complement strand
TGGCGCGCCCGACAGGATTCGAACCTGTGACCCCTGCCTTCGGAGGGCAGTACTCTATCCAGCTGAGCTACGGGCGCTACATATCGGCGCTGCGTATTTTCTTACTTGTGGCCCCCCGGCGCAATCTTGTTACTTCGAGCACAAAGTGCTGGTCAGTTTGTTTCCATTCGCAGGCTGTGTTTGCGCCCGGACCAGTCACCGAATTGCATCTCGAAATCGATGCCGAGCCCAAAATTCCTTTCTCGCACCTCCTCAAGGAACTCGCGCGGCCAGGAAACGCGGGTAGACAGCTCTATGAACAGCCAGTCGCGCGAGATGCGTTTACGGTAGCGGAGTTCAAGACCGTAGTCCTGTGTTTTGACCTCGTTGCGGTCTCACCGCTTATGAACACACTGTAGGACAGTGCGTTCTTATCCGAAAGACTCTGGTAGGCAATAAGATTGCTGGTCCGGCCCAGGCCATCGACCTCATCCTCCGCAACCAGGATGATCCAGGATCGGAGCAGCCAGGATGGGTGGACGACGTAATCGACGATGCTGTTAATCGAGACCCCGGCACCGCGTTCTCCCTGCCAAAACACCCGGGGTCGTAGTCGCCACAACCAGTCCTCGCCAAAGGCGTGGTTCCAGCGATAGGTGACTCGGACGTACGGTTTTACCGGCGAGGAAAGTTTGACTCCTACCCCCATATCGAATCCTTTCGCCAATGAACCGTTGCGACTGTAACCGAGTCCCAATAACCAGTCCTGGTCTTCGAAGTCGTTGAACCGGCCGGGCAATGTGTCGCCGGTATCACCGTCAGAACCGTCGATGAAATCATCGGCATCTCCGCGACCGAGAAGGAGGCGTCCACGTTGCTTCAAAGCCGGTAATGGAAATCGCGCTTTCAGCCGAAACCGGGGTTTGAAACCATCATGTTGATCCCATCGCGAGCCGACCGAGACCAGGCCCCGGGATACGTTGGCACCCTCGGAAAGTTCTGTCGAACCGAAGAAACTGTCAAACCATTGCGACGTGCCGTTGACGACTGCGTAGACCGCGCGTTGCGTTTTGTCCAGCAATGCTTCCTTGTCCTCGGGAGACGCAACATCTTCGATGTCAACTTCTCCCTTCGGTGTTTTTTGCTCAGTGTCTGTGCTGTCGGTCCCGTTCGGCTGTTCCTGGGTTTGCTCTTGTTCGGCCAATTGAAAATCGCTTGCCGGTGCAAATACCGGCTCATCAGGCACCTGGGGCTGAGTGGTATTGGCGCACGCTGCAAGCTGACAAATGAGTAGCGCAATCGGCCCGAGACAGACCGCCGCACCTGCTTGTGATCGGATTGCTCTATTCGTCGCCGTCATCGGGTCAGTCATGCGATCGCTATATTACTGGCATGCCTGAGATTGCCACGAATGAAAGCAGAATCGGGGCTGAAGCCGCTCCTGCATAAGAAAGAAATGCAGGAGCGGCTTCAGCCCCGAGCACTCTTGATTTCGCGATTAATCTCCTAATGCATCCCGGATGCGTTCGTAGCCGCGTTTGAGTTCGCTGCCGAGCTGGTCCAAGGCATCGCCGATCCCTGCGCCGGTTTTTTTCAGTTCCGCGTCATCTGCAAACTGTCTGGCCTTGCGGGAAAAGTCTGCCCTCTTTTCCTCGAGATCTTGCCATTCGTCCTTAAGTTCTTTCGATGCCAGGTGGATCTGGACCCGCGCCTCATCGCGTTTCTGTTTTAACTCTTCGATCATATGGTCAAAGTCTGCCATTACATGCCTCGCCTGTATTTGATTTCACCCCCCAAGATCGTGATGTCGACTGTCGTCTCTGGAATTTTTGCCTCTTCGACCGTTAACAAATCCTGCGACAACACGACGATGTCGGCGTACTTGCCCGGTGTCAAAGTGCCCTTGATGTCCTCTTCGAATGCTGCGATTGCGTTGTTGAGCGTGTAGGTTTGTAGCGCTTCTTCCCGCGTCATCGCATGCTCCGGGTAAAACTTCTCACCGTTGATCATCATTCGCGAAACCGACGCGTAGTAAGAGGAAATCGGATCGATCGGTTCAACCGGGACGTCGGTACCGTTGCCTACGATGGCGCCGGTATTAAAGAGATCACGCCATGGCTGGGAGGTGCTTTTCGCGCGCGCCTCGCCCAGCCTGCTCGGAATCCACGGGCCGTCCGAGGTTCCATGAATCGCCTGCACGGCTGCGATGATACCGAGATCACCGAAACGCGGGACATCGAGCGGATCGATATGCTGCGCGTGCTCGATGCGCCAGCGCAGGGGCTTGCCGTCAATATCCAGTCTCTCCCAGACGCGCTCGTACAGGTCCAGTACTTCGCGCACACCGCGATCACCGATCGCGTGCGTATTGAGCTGGAAGCCGTGTTTAACCGCAAGTTCGGCGGTACGCTCAATGTCCTCGACGGATTCCAGTACGAGGCCAGCCGTGTCCGGCAGGTCCTCGTAGGGTTCGAGCAACCACGCACCGTGTGAGCCGAGCGCACCATCGATTTGCCGTTTGATCGAGCGCACCGTGAGGTAATCGTTGCCCTCCGGCAACATCTTGTACTGCGGCAGGGCCTGGTCCATCAATTCATCGGATTCGCGTCGCACCATGACGTAAAGCCGGACCGGCAGATTACCTTCTTCCTCGAGCTTCCTGAAGAAATCGATCGTCTCGAACGACGAGCCGGCGTCGTGGAACGACGTGATTCCATGGGCCAGCGCTTCATCGCCGGCGAGCATGACGCGTTCACGATCAATCTGCTCCATTTCTTCCGGCGTCAGCCGGCCTTCGTAAATGCCGATTGCTTCATTGAGCAGGCGCTGTGCGGTTTCACGCATGAGACCGGTCGCCCGGCCGTCGGGCGTACGAACAATGGTGCCACCCGGCGGATCTGCGGTTTCATCATCGATGCCGCCAGCTGCCAGTGCCGCGTCATTGAAGAATCCCGCGTGGCCACTCGCGTGGCGAAGACTGACGGGGTTGTTGGGCGACACTGCGTTCAGGGTGTCATTGCGGGGTACGCCATCGACGGCGTCCGCCGGCACGCGATCCCATTTGTCCTGGTGCCAGCCGCGGCCGAAAATCCACTCGCCGGCCTGTGCTTTGTCGACTGCGCCGGCAACCATCGTGACGACTTCATCCCAGTTGCTGACCCCGGTCAGGTCGAGAATCTGCCTGGCTCGGCCGAGACCCATGTAGTGACCGTGACCCTCAATGAAGCCGGGCATCGCAAAGCGGCCGTTGAGTTCGATGACCTCGGTATCGGGGCCGATGTATGCGGAGATTTCGTCGTTGCTGCCAACCGCGGTGACCTGGTAACCGTTAACCGCGATGGCCTCGGCGTTGCCGAGCACCGGATCAACCGTCGCAACCTTGCCGCCGCGCAGCACCAAGTCAGCCGGTGCGACCCCGGGTGCTGCCGCTGAATCCATTGTTCCCGCCGCTTCCTGCGAGCCGCCACTGCAGGCCCCTAAAGCCAGTGCCACAAGTGACGCTATCAATAATGTGTATTTCCTGGCATGCATACGCCATCCTCCTGAATGGACCGGTAACTCTCTCACCGGTGCGCGACCAATGCAATCAGGGGTTTCAGCGACCTGCCAGTGCAGTCACTATCGAAATGTTCGGATCGACCCAAAGTGATACATTACCGGCCGCGTTCAATCATCACAATCGAGAGAGTCTTCCATGCGTTCCCTGATCCTGCCGCTGATGGCGGCCTTGCTGATGGCCGGAGTTGCGTTTGCTGACGAAACCCGGCAGACCAAGAACGACCACTACGATGCATTTCGCCAGCTCGATGCCGAGCTGCCGACGCCAAATGTTTACCGAACCGCGTCCGGCGCGCCTGGCTCCAGGTACTGGCAACAGCGGGCCGACCACAACATCAAGGTGACGCTCAACGAGGGCAATAAAAGCATCAGTGCGTCAGAGACGATTCGTTATACGAACAACTCCCCCGATTCACTGCGCTACATCTGGATCCAGCTGGATCAGAACCGCTTCCGGGCAGACTCGGCGGCACGACTAACCGAAACGGCAAGTCAGGAAGAAGGTAAGGACATATTGACCTATGGAGAGCTGGCGCGGCAGCAGCGTTATAGCGACGTGAACCATGGCTTCGTGGTCGAACGCGTTGTCGATGGCCGCGGCCGCGACATGGACTACACCATTGTCGATACGATGATGCGCATCGACCTTGCGCAGCCACTCAGCCCCGGCCAGCGCACGGCGTTCTCGATCAACTGGTCGTTCAACATCATCGAGGAAGCGATTATCGGTGGTCGTGGTGGTTATGATCATTTTCCGGAGAACGACACCTACATATATTTCCTCGCACAATGGTTCCCGCGCCTGGCTGCCTACACCGATTATGTCGGCTGGCAGCATCAGCCGTTTCTCGGCCGTGGTGAGTTCACGCTCGAATTTGGAGACTATGAAGTCGAAATCACCGTCCCCGCCGATCATATCGTGTCGGCAACCGGCGAGTTGCAAAACGCATCAGCCGTTCTGACCGTAGAGCAACGGCGCAGGCTCGACGAGGCCCGCTCCGCGGACCAACCAATGTACATCGTGACGCCGGAAGAGGCGCTCGACAACGAGCAGGAGGGCACATCGGATACGAAGACCTGGATATTCAAGGCAAGCAATGTTCGTGATTTCGCCTGGGCGAGTTCACGCAAATTCATCTGGGACGCGATGATCCACCGGCAGGACGATGCGGAGCAGCCTGAAGTGCTGGCCATGTCATTTTTTCCCAATGAAGCAGAGCCAATGTGGTCGCAATTTTCGACACACGCTGTTGTACATACGATGGAGGTCTATTCAAGGTTTTCCTTTCCGTATCCGTACCCCACTGCGCAATCCGTGAACGCCTGGGAAGGTGGCGGCATGGAATACCCGATGATCACCTTCAACGGCCGCCGGCCGGAACCCTTCGAGCCTGACGAGGAAGATCCGGATCCCGAGGGCAAGCCGGACCGAACCTATTCGCGCAGTTCGAAGCATGGCCTGGTCAGCGTAATCATCCACGAGATCGGGCATATCTACTTCCCGATGACGGTCAACTCCGACGAGCGGCAGTGGACGTGGATGGACGAAGGCATCAACTCCTTCCTGCAATACATCGCGGAGCTTGAGTGGGAGGAGGACTTCCACAACCATCGCGGCCACTACAGCATTCTCGAACACGTCGCCGAGTACATGACCAGCGAGCACCAGGTGCCGATCATGACGCAATCGGATTCGATTCTGCAGTTTGGGCCCAACGGTTATACGAAACCTGCATCGTCTCTGGTCGTGCTGCGTGAGACAGTGCTCGGACGCGAGCTATTCGACTTTGCGTTCCGCGAATATGCACAACGCTGGAAATTCAAGCGGCCGACGCCTTCCGATTTGTTCCGCACTCTCGAAGACGCATCGGGCATCGACCTCGACTGGTTCTGGCGTGGCTGATTTTACACCACGGATCATGTCGATGTCGCCATTAAAGGCATTCGTGAATACAAAGTCTCGACCGCGAATCCTGAGGTCGAATTCGAACTGAACCGCCAGGAGCGTGCGGATGAAGTACCGGAGACCCTCGGACAGATTCGCAATCGCGAAGAAGGCCGCAAGACCCGGCTAGAGCGCTTCCCGGAACTGGCCGATTATTACAACGAGAACGACCCCTATACGGTCACCAATGCAGACCGGAATAAGTACACGCAGCTTCTCGATGATCTGGAAGACTGGGAACGCGATGCACTGTTACGCGCCGCTGAAGATGATGACTTCGTTTACTTCGTGGATTTCGAAAATATAGGCGGCCTGGTCACGCCGTTGCCCTTGCTCATCACATACACTGACGGCAACGAGGAATTCATGATGATTCCTGCTGAGATCTGGCGGCGGAATCACCTGGCAGTCACCAAAATGCTGATTCGCGACCAGCGGATCGCGTCAATCGAGGTTGATCCCCGACGTGAAACCGCTGATGCCGATTTCTCGAACAATCGTTATCCGGGCCGCATCGACCGGTCACGGCTCGAACTTTACAAGCAGGACGACGAGACCCGCGACATGATGGCGGACATGCTGGCCACACTGCGCGAGGCGAAGGGCGGCGAAGACAAGTCGGCAAGAGCAGTACCGCTGGAGCCCGCTGGCAAGGAGTGAGGGTCAGGCGATGCGTACGCATGTAGTCATGGTGGCGACTGCCACATTCTGTATTGGGGCGCTTAGCCTTGCACATCATATGCCTGGCAGCATATCGACGGTGAAACGAAGTGCGTCCGGCGAAACTATCGAGATCATTCACCGCCTGCACACGCATGATGCGGAGTTAGGCATCGCCGCTTCGCTGGGCAAGCGCTCCACTTCCCTGGAGACGCTCGTTGACCGGGCGCAACTGGCACTTTACGTCGAAAAGCGGTTTCACATCGCTGAATACTCGGATGGCAAAATCGGCAAGAAACTCGCCCTTGAGCTCATTGGCGCCGAAATGGATGGCGAATTTGTCCTCGTCTACCAGGAATTTACCGGAGATTTGCCTGCCGAACTCGCAATCCGGGACGACATTCTACGGGACGTGTTCCCCGGGCAGGTGAACCACGTCAACGTCGCTACCGGCGGCGAGGTCCGCAGCGTGACCTTCAGCGGAGATGACGAATGGCAGACGCTTACGCTTGATTAGGCGACAGCGCTGGCGTTTTCCTGATATATAATTCGCTGATGCCGGCTTGGAGCCGGCAGCAACAACCAGGATATATCCCTCTGGAGCAGGATTTTGACGCACGGCAAGAAAAGTTCAATTTTCGACACACAGACGGTGGTAATCATCACTCTCGCCATCGTCGCCGTGGCTCTTTACAACTACGTAAAGAATTTATCGGAGTTTACGGCGAGCCTGCACGGCCGTAACGTCGAATTCCACGCGTCCGTTGAAGAACGGATTCGCCCGTTTGGCCGGGTCAAACTACCCGGAGAAGAGCTTGCCCCGGGTGAGCTGCAAGTCGATGAAATGCCGCAGGCCAAGCCGGTTGCGACACTCCTAACGGGACCGCAGGTTTTCAACGAAGCCTGCATTGCCTGTCACGGTACTGGCATTGGTGGCGCACCAACACTTGAGGACAGCGCCACCTGGGAAGCGCGCATCGCGCAGGGCAGGGACACACTCTACCTGCATGCGCTGGAGGGCTATACCGGTTCCGCCGGCTATATGCCGCCCAAGGGCGCGCGGCTTGACCTGTCCGACCGGGAAATCAGCGACGCCGTTGATTACATGCTTAGCCAGGTCACAAACTAGCAGCCCTCGAAGTCAAAACTGACGATCGAACTGGCGCAACGCCAGTGCCTCGGCCATATGGTGTTTGCCAACGGTTTCTTCCTGAGCGAGATCTGCAATGGTGCGCGCGACGCGTTGCACTCGCTGGTAGGCGCGAGCTGACAGCGCCAATTTGTCGGCCGCCCTGTGCAGCAATATCCAGGTCTCTTCTGAGGCACAAAATGCATCCTTGAGATCGTTACCGCTCAGTTCCGCGTTGCATACGCCCGAGCGCTCGAGCTGGATTGACCTGGCATAGGTGACTCTCCTGATGACTTCAGCGCTCGACTCTTCAACCGGTGCGTCTGGACGGAGCGACGCCAGCGGCGGCCGCTGCACGTGCATGAGGATATCGATGCGATCAAGTAACGGACCCGAAATCCTGCTGCGATAATTCTGCACCCGCTCGGCACTGCAGTGGCAATCGCCGGCCGGGTCTCCAAGGTAGCCACAGGGACAGGGATTCATCGCTGCCACCAGTTGAAAACGGGCCGGATAATCGGCCTGTCGACCAGCCCTCGAGATCGTAATCCAGCCGGACTCCATCGGTTCCCGGAGGACCTCGAGCACGTGCCGGCTGAATTCCGGCAGCTCATCCAGAAACAGGACGCCATTGTGCGCCCTCGATATTTCGCCGGGCCGCGGATCCGAGCCACCACCAACCAGGGCTACGGCCGATGCCGTGTGATGTGGCGACCGAAACGGGCGCTGCCGCCAGCGGGCAAGATCGAATGGCCGTCCCAGCACCGAATCAACGGCAGCGGTCTCGATCGCCTCCGCATCGTTCATCGGCGGCAATATGCCCGGCAGCCGCTGTGCCAGCATGCTCTTGCCGGTTCCGGGCGGGCCACTGAAAAGAATGTTGTGCCGACCTGCTGCGGCAACCTCAAGCGCGCGCTTTGCAAGCCGTTGCCCTTTGACATCCGCAAGGTCCGGAGTGCTTGCCACAACAACGGACTCCTGTGCCGGCTCTACAGATTCAAGGCCACGCGTACCCCTCAGGAATGCCGTGACCTCCAGCAGCGTGTTCGCAACATACACCTCGCCCGGAACGAGGATTGCTTCGTCGCCGTTGTCTTTCGGAACAACGATCGCATGACCCGCGGCCGCTGCCTTAATTGCTGCTGGCAGTACGCCGGGCACCGGTCGGATATCGCCGTTCAGGGCAAGTTCGCCGTAGAATTCAAAGCTTCCGAAACGGTGCATTGGCACCAGTTTTTTCGCCGCCAGGATGCCGAGGGCAATCGGCAAGTCGAATCGCCCACCCGTCTTGCGCATATCCGCAGGACCCAGGTTGACCGTGATGCGCCCCTGCGGAAATTCGAATTTACAACTCGAGATCGCACCACGGACACGGTCTTTGCTTTCGCGGACCGCGGCTTCCGGAAGGCCGACTACCGAAAATTTTGGCAGCCCGCCCGACAGGAAAACCTCGATGGTTACCGGCGGCGCCGTAACACCCAGTTGCGCCCGGCTTTTGAGAATCGCCAGGCTCACTGTATTGAGGTTTTTAACTGCCCTGAATGCATCGCCGCTCCGTGGCAATGTGAGTTAGCGCCCTGCCTTTTTCTTCGCGGTTTTCTGTCTTGTTTTCTTTGCCGCTTTTCTCTTCGCGCCTTTCTTACCCGTCTTGTTCACCGCCTTTTTCTTCCTGATCGTTTTCGCGGCCGGTCCGGACTCCAGCTTTGCCAGTCGCGCCTCGAGCGCTTCCAGTATTCCCCGCGTCCGAGCAAGAATGGCTTCCTGAACTTCGAATTCCTGCCTCGTCACAAGATCGAACTTGCCCAGACCAGAGTGCAAAGCAGAGCGAAAGTTTTTTTCAAGATCATCGCGTACCGACCGCAGCCCCTGGGGCAGGGTCTCAACGAGGGTTTTTGCCAGCTTGTCTATCGATTCGTTTGCCATTCACCGTTGATACCGTAGTCGACCGTAAAAGACCAGAGGTGAATCCACACGCACAGGCCCGATTTGTAAGCCCGCTCACCAGTTTGGGGGCAGGTCCCCGATTATGCGCACCATTCCGGTGCAATCGTCTGTCGCGTTGGATTCTATCTGTTTGTTTTTATTCCTGATTCCCGAAACTGGCATGGATGCTGCGAGCTAGTTGCGTGATCTCCAGCGTCGTGCCCGTCGACTCCGGAGGCACCCCTACGGCAGGACAACCATGGAGAACGACATGAGAACGGGAATTATTTGTATGGCATTGCTTGTATCAGCAACAGCAAACGCGGAGTGGAGCGGCAATATCGGCTGGACCAGCGACTATTACTACCGTGGCATCTTCCAGGCCAGCTCGTCGGCGAGCGGTGGAATAGATTATTCGAAGAACGGTTTCTATGCCGGGACCTGGGCGGCAGACGTCGGTGATGGACTCGAGATCGACGGTTTCTTTGGCTTCGGGAGTGAAATCGGCGGTCTCGGCGGCCTGATCGTGGTGCTATCGATAGTCACGCTCGACAAGCTGCGGCTCGATGATCCGGTCGGCGCAATCTCGGTGCACGGCGCGGTCGGCATGTGGGGTCTCCTGGCCGTGCCGATTTTTAACGAGTCCGCAAAATTGTGGATTCAGCTGGTCGGTCTGCTGTCTATTTTCTTTTGGGTATTCATCACGAGTTTTGTAGTCTGCCTGGCGATCAAGGCATTCGTCGGAATCCGGGTCGATGAGCAGCAGGAGTACGAAGGAGTCGATCTGAGTGAGTGCGGCCTCGAGGCGTACCCGGAATTCACCGTGGTCGATTAGTCGTTTAATCTTTCGAGGAGCTTTTTGATCAGATAAGGAAAAGAGCCTTGCCGCATTTGTTGATCCTTCATGCGAGTGCGGCAAGAATCTGGCCGTGAAAAACCTCGCGGGCATAGTGGTTTATCGCGGTCTTCCTGGCGGGCCTTCGGGCCCGCCTTTTTTATGTCAAATATGGCACCAATGACCGTGTGACTGTCGTCACGACAATACGCTGGTCTACGTGGTCTAATAGGTTATTGTTCAATGCCCTGGGATAATTGTGAGATCAAGGGTCACCCGGGCGGACCAGACGGGACTCTAGTCAAAGGATGGTCATCGTGCGTTACCAGGCAATCGCTGTTGCCCTGATGCTGGCTGTTACCGCGGCCGGAACTGCTGTTGCAGGCGATATTTTCAAGTGGACGGATGAGGAAGGCAATCTCCACTTCGAAG
This sequence comes from Gammaproteobacteria bacterium, assembly GCA_004357475.1. Classification (GTDB taxonomy): domain Bacteria; phylum Pseudomonadota; class Gammaproteobacteria; order Steroidobacterales; family Woeseiaceae; genus SZUA-117. The sequence goes on along the minus strand of SMWE01000064.1, from coordinate 21,412 downwards.
ATCGCCCTGCCGGTGATGAGCCGGAGCGCCTCGCGATCCAGTCGAAGCCTACCGATCCCGCGCGTATTCAGGCAATGATGCAAGCCCGTGCCAGTTCAGCTGCAAAAGCTGCGGAAGAAAAGGCTGCAGCAACGCCTGAAGGTCCGTCACCTGAAGAATTACAGGCACAGGCCGAGGAGCGTGCGCAATTGTGCAGCAGCTACCAGGCACAACTACAGAAATACATAACTTCCCGGCGACTCTATCGCGAAGACGATAATGGCGAGCGTGTTTATCTCGACGAAGATGAGACGCTGGCAGCCCGGGAACGGGTCGAGAATCAGGTGCAGGAATTCTGCAGCTCGTAATTTTGGGGACAGTTCAGTCATTCGCGGCTGGAAGCTGCTCCTAGGATCCCGTCACTCCTGTCGCAGGAGCAGCTTCCAGCCGCGAAGGTGCAACTTCATGGCAGGAAATTGCGTCTTTTTGACGCCGGTCGCAACTTTGTGGGGCAGCAGTGACGCTGACCTCTTTTTCTTCGCGTTACAATACCGACTTCATTCGTGAGGAGGACCACACTTGGCCTCAGCACCCGAAGCCGACGATAAATACTCCCAAGCAATTCTGCCCGACTTCTGTGCCGCCGGCACGATCCTCGTAATCCTGTTGGTCGCGGAGTTGGTCGCAATCGTCCTGACACTTGCATCGTTCGAAGCCGGTACTTTCTTGACCGAACTGTCGAAGATGTCGATGTACCTGCTCTGGCTTGCACTGCCGGGCACCGCCGTGATGTGCCGCATACGGCCATGGGCTGAGAAACAGGGCAATACGCAAGCCTTCGTTATCTGTTTTGTGCTGCTGGAGGTGATGTGCATCGTGCTCGCAGTAGTGACCTATGAGCTTACCGTGAGATTTGCTGAAGCTGTCATCATCGACGACACGCGCGCCGGTTTCATCATGCGTACGTTCGCCATCAGCTCCATCGTTATTGCGCTTGCCATGCGCTACCTGTACGTATCGAGTGAGTGGCGCCGCAGTATCGTGCTCGAAGCACAGGCACGCATCAGCGCACTGCAGGCCCTGATCCGCCCGCATTTTCTTTTCAACAGCATGAATACGATCGCTTCACTGACCAGGAGCAATCCGAAACAGGCCGAAGAGGCCATCGAGGACCTTGCCGACCTGTTGCGCGCAAACCTCAGCGCACCCAAAGACCGGACAACATTGAAAGAAGAACTGGAAGTTGCCGCCATCTACCAGCGCATCGAGAAGCTTCGCCTTGGCGACCGGCTTTCAGTCCGTTGGGACATCGACGAGTTGCCGATGCGCGCACTGATTCCCAGCCTGACCATTCAGCCTTTGCTGGAAAACGCGATCTACCATGGCATCGAGTTACTGCCGGAGGGCGGCGAGGTCAAGGTCACTGGCAGACGGATAAATGACGATTTGCGCATCAGTATCAGAAACCCGGTCGCGCCTAATCGGGCGCGCAAGAAGGAAGGCAACAAGATGGCGATGGCCAATATCCGGCAGCGCTTCGAGCTGGCGTACGGCAGTCGGGCAACGGTTAATGTCGAGGAAACAGACAGCGAATACAAGGTGCAATTGCAATTTCCCTGCGAGGAGAGCACCACGTGAATATTTTGATCGTCGACGATGAAGCGCCGGCGCGCGACCGGTTGCGACAATTGCTTGAGGAAGAGGGCGCACATACGGTTATTGGCGAAGCCGGAAACGGCAAGCGGGCGCTTGAACTGGCGGCAGAACTCGAGCCCGACGTCGTATTGCTGGACATTCGTATGCCGGGTCTTGGTGGCATCGAGACAGCGCATCATTTGAATACGTTTGAGAATCCACCGGCCATCATTTTCGCCACTGCCTATGATGAGTATGCCATAGAGGCATTCGAAGCCAGCGCCATAGGATATGTACTGAAGCCGGTGCGGCGTGAGCGCCTTGATCAGGCGCTTGAATTGGCGAGGCGCCTTAGTAACAGCGTCCTCGGTGATGTCGCAAGGAAATCCGGCATATCCGCTCGCCGTAAACATTTATGCAAGCAATCGCAGGGTGAATTGAAATTGATTCCTGTCAGCGACGTACAGTATTTTCTCGCGGATCAAAAGTATGTAAGCGTAATTCACGCCAACGGGCAGGATCTCATTGACGACTCGTTGAAGGCGCTTGAAGAAGAATTTGCCGATACGTTTGTACGAATTCACCGTGGAGCACTGGTTGCTGTATCAAGCATCGATTCACTGAGAAAAACCGAAGACGGGCGCACACAGGTCATGCTGCGCGGCAACGGTACCGACGATAACGAGGGACTCATTGTGAGCCGGCGCCACCTGACAAACGTCAAACACCGCCTGAAGAAAGGGTAAGCCGCTTGGAAATCCGAATCGCGACGCGCAAGAGCGAGCTTGCACTGTGGCAGGCCAATCACGTTGCGGGCATGCTTGATAAGCTGCCTCAGGTCTCGAAGGTTACGCTGCTTCCCTTATCAACTCGCGGCGACGAAATTCTCGACCAGAGCCTGCAAAAGATGGGTGGTAAGGCTCTGTTCATCAAAGAACTCGAAGTTGCGATGCAGACAGGGGAAGCAGACATCGCCGTGCATTCAATGAAGGACGTTCCGGCCGAAATGCTGGCCGGTTTTTGTATCGCCGCTTTTCTCGAGCGGGCCAATCCCGCCGATGCCCTGGTATCCGCGACTGGTTGCGGACTCCGCGCATTGCCTGAGGGCGCCATCATCGGAAGCTCCAGCCTGCGCCGGCAAGCACAGTTGCTCGCTCTGCGCCCCGACGTGGCAGTCAAACCGCTGCGCGGGAATGTCACCACCCGCCTGTGCAAACTGGATAACGGTGACTACCAGGCAATTGTCCTCGCAAGCGCAGGCCTGCAGCGCCTTGGCCTCGAATCACGCATCAGTGAAGAATTCGCGCCGCAACAAATGTTGCCGGCGGCCGCCCAGGGTGTGATCGGGATCGAGTGTGCCGAGACACGGCACAACCTTCGCGATTTGCTGGCCCCGCTCGGACATGCAGAGACGAAAATGACGACCTTGGCCGAAAGGGCCGTCGCATTGACCCTTAACGCGAATTGCCAGTCGCCGGTCGCAAGTTTCGCCGCGATCGCTGAGGGGATACTAACGATCGATGCATTGGTTGCATCGACTAACGGCCGCAGGATTCTTCGCGAGCGCGCGACCGGTTCCGCGAGCGAGGCTGAATCGATTGGCACGCAGGTCGCACAGCGCTTGCTGGAGCAGGGCGCGGCCGATATCCTCGACGAGGCACAATCGTGAGCGAAACCGGTCTGACCGGGTGCGGCGTACTGATTACACGGCCAGAGCATCAATCGCAGGAACTGGCGGCCGGCGTAAAAGCGGCAGGTGGCACGGTTTTTCATTTTCCGGCGTTTGACATCATCGGCCGTGACATGGATGAAATTCGCCGGAAGCTGACAGCGCTTCCTGAACCGGACATCGTCGTATTCGTGAGCAGGAATGCGGTCGCTCACGGATTGGCGGCTGTAAAAGAATTCAATGCAAAGATCGCCGCCGTCGGCCCGGCGACCCGGCATGCCATCGAGTCCGATGGCGAGACCGTCGATATTTTTCCTGAGAGTGGTTTCGACAGCGAGCATCTTTTAACTCATGCTGCACTGCAGGATGTAGACGGCAGGAACGTAATGATCGTGCGCGGACAAAGCGGCCGCGAGCTGCTGGCGGAAACATTGAGAGAACGCGGGGCTAACGTGGATTATGTTTGCGTTTACGAACGCACACCGTATGAACCCACGCCAGCCGAACTGGAACATCTCGAGTCCGCACTGGGCGAGGGCAGGATCCGGTTTGTGACCGTTATGAGTGTGGAAACTCTCGAATGCCTGGTACAGATAATGCCTTCGCAGGCCTTGAGCCTGTTGCGCCAATCAACACTGGTGGCACCCGGTACTCGTGTGTTACAAACAGCTAGCGAGCTGATTCCCGGAATCGCGACCGTGCTCGCCCCGGGCCCGCAAGCACCGACCATGATCAACACGCTGATCAGGCTGTGGCAAACCGGATAGAGTTCATGAGCAAAAAGAAAACAACCTCGACGAAAAAAACCGGTCAGGCTAAAACCACTACCGAAGACGCAACTTTCGAGAACAGAGAGGATCAGCCCGCCGCTTCAGAGTCCGTTGAGAAAATAAGCTCAAGCATGGAATCAGCCGGTCCCGAACTTTCAATACCGGTAACGGCACCCGAGGCGGCTCAGCAGAAGAAAAGCGGTGGCTTTGTTGCCTGGCTGGCCCTGTTCGCGGCGCTTCTCGCGCTGGCGGCGTTCGGCGTCGATTTTCTCGGCGATCGGGGCGCTGCTGGTGATAACCGTGAAGATGCCGCTGCGATTACCTCGTCAGTCCGTGCCATGCGGGAATCAGTAGCCTCTTTAGAGCAAAACCTGGCAGCGATGTCTGGTCAACTCGCTACGCGGGACGACGAAATTGCGGCGATCGAGCGCCGCTTTGGCGACCGGTTAGCGCAGATAGAATCTCTCCCCGGCCGCATGTCCGCGATCGAGGGTACCGTTTCCTCGCTGCAAGGCATTTCAACCGGCGCAAAAAACGCCTGGCTGTTGGCGGAGGCCGAATACTATATGCAGATCGCCAATGCGCAATTGCAGCTTGCCGGCAATCCTCAGCTGGCCAGTCTCGCTCTCGGTCTCGCCGATGAGCGCATATTGCAGCTTGCCAACCCTGCACTCACCGATGTCCGACGGGTGCTTGCCAACGAATTGCGCGCGCTGGGCGCCATGAACGAGTCCGACACCGAGGGTGTAACGCTAACGCTTGCCAGTCTTTCGGCTATCGTCGATTCACTGCCGCTGAGACACGACATTGCCCTGCCCGGGGACGAAAAAGCTGTGGTTGACCCGGAGTTGACCGGCACTGAACGGGCGTTTGCGTCTCTCAGGAGCGCGTTCGAGGGCATCGTTTCAGTGCGGCGTGCAGATGAGACGCTGAAACCGCTAATCGCGCCGGAAGCACAGTACTTTTTGCGCGCAAACCTGGCGTTGCAGTTACAGGCAGCCAGGCTCGCCATGTTGCGTGGCGAAGAGACCATTTTTCAACAAAGCCTGGAGGACGCCGCCGCCTGGCTCACCGAGTACTACGACGCCGGGAGCACGCCGGTGCAGAGTGCGCTGCAAACAATCACCGACATCCGTGGCAGCGTGTTTTCTGTTGCGGTGCCGGATATCTCGGAGTCACTGCGCCTTTTGCGGCAATTCAATGCACTAGCCAACGCAATTGCTACGCCAGTCGTGGAACCGGCAGATGGGCCTGAGCAATGAAACTCGGCTTGCTCGTCATCATTGCGCTGGTAGTCAGCGCGCTCGCCGCCAACCTGTTGCTGGCCGACCCCGGCTATGTCGTCATCAGTTTTCGAGGCTACCTGATCGAGATGTCGGTGCCGGTTCTTTTGGCTCTGTATTTCCTGACCATCGTATCTGCCTGGTTGATTGTGAAACTCTTTCGCGCTCCGCGAAAACTTGGCGAGGCGGCGGGTCGTTATCGAGCCGGTCGTGCCGGCCAGAAATTGACCCGCGGTGTCATAGAAGTTGCAGAAGGTAATTTCGCGAAAGGTGAACGCCTGCTTGCACGGTCTGCAGATGTCAGCGACGCGCCACTTCTTAACTATTTGCAGGCGGCGCGCGCCGCTCACTTGCTCGGAAAAGATGAGCGGCGCGATCGATGGCTGCGTGAGGCATACGAGAATCTACCCGAGGCCGCCAACGCGGTATTGTTGACGCAGGCTGAATTACAGCTCGACCAGGCACAGTATGAACCGGCGCTTGCCACGCTTCGGCAGATCGAAGAGAACTCGCCGAATCACAGCCATGCACTGGCTTTGCTCGGCAGGCTTTACTACCGGCTCGAGGATTGGCCTCATCTGTCGGAGATCCTGCCCAAATTAAAAAGATACGGACGGCTTGACGGTGCGACACTGACCAAGTGGTCGCTCAGGGCGCATCAGGAACATCTTGAATTGTGCGCCGACGGAGAAGCTGTCCTGGCCGCCTGGAAGAATGTTTCGAAAGACCAGAGAAAGAACTTAGGTCTGCTTGAAACCTATTACAGCAGCCTGATCCGCACCGGCTTGTATGACAAGGCAGAGAAGGATCTCGCCGCCGACCTCCGCCGTGAGTGGCGACCTGAACTCGTGAGATTGTTCGGCATTGTCGAGGGCAGCGATGCTCCCCGGCAGCTAAAGAAAGCCGAGAACTGGCTCAGGAACCACAGCGACGACGCTGACTTGTTGCTCGCGGCAGCGCGGCTTTGTCTGCGCAATGAACTCTGGGGTAAGGCCCGCAGTTATCTTGAGACGGTCATCTCGATGCGCCCGACTCCGGAGGCATACCAGGATTACGGTCGTCTCCTGAACCGGCTCGGCGAGGGCGATGCGGCAGCTGAGGCCTATCGGACCGGTTTAGACCTCGTCGCACGGTCGCCGCTGCCCGCGATACCGCATCTCGATCCTCATACCGGCAACGACTAACGGCAACGAAAAAAACTGCGGCAACGTCTCGCAGGAGCTCGCCCTGGCGAGCGACAAACATTGAAGGGCATGTTCACTGACATGGCCTTCAATGTTTGCCAAGCGTTAATCAACCGCTTCCAATCAAAGAACATCGCCTGCTTGGGCGGGCTGCTACGGCTGGCTACGAACACTCCGCAACCACTTTGTCAGTGGTTCCCACTGCTCCCAGTCGGGCCATGCGAGATATTCCGGCAACTCGAAAATTCCAAGTCCGCGGGTGTATGCCCTGATGTAATTCTGCGCTTCGCGTAAGGCCGCAATGTAGGGCACTCTCGCCGTTGTCAGGTACTCGTCCAGCTCTTCGAAGATGAGTGTATATTCGCGAACCCGGTTTGCTACCACGCCGATCTTGGCCTCATTGCGATCAACCTTACCGACAGCCTTCAGTTCTTTGATAAAACGTTCCGACGCCTGCATATCGATGGTCGAGGGCAGCACGGGAACAACGATCGTCTCGGCATGCCTGACCAGGTCTGTCAGTTCCTTGCCGTGTGATCGGGCCGGCGCATCGATGACGAGAATATCCGCACTGCGCGGCGCATGCTTCAGGCCATCCTTGTAAGCCTCCAGACCTGCAATTTCCGGCCGATTGGACGGGCGCCGTTCGAGCCAGTCGATGCTGGAGCGCTGCGGGTCATAATCGGCCAGCGCGACTCCATATCCCGCATCAGCAAAATAGGAAGCGATATTTGTTGCAAGGGTGCTTTTGCCACAGCCGCCCTTGGCATTCATGACCATAATGTGCCGCATCGGTATTCCTTGGCAGAATATTTTTTGCTGTGATAATTAGTTTATGTAAACTACCGTCGTCCACCGCAAAAGTCCATCGGCCCATTTGTGAGGCGCAGTCGAATCGCTAAGTCGTGTTAAGCTGCACCGGGGCCAGGGCGAACGGTCATGGATCTGCAGAAAATCGTCATACCAGGGGAAATTCAGGCCTATGAGCACGCAGCGCAATCCGGACTTTATCGAGGAAGAATTGTCGGAGAATGCAGTCCATGACTTTCTCCGGAAGAACCCGGATTTTTTCGAACGACACAGTGCACTTCTTGGCTCGCTCCGGCTGCCGCACGTCACCGGTGGCACAGTTTCGCTGGTTGAACGCCAGGTTTCGGTCCTGCGGCAAAAAGACCTGAAACTTGAGCGGAAGCTGAAGGACCTGATCGAGGTCGCGAAAGCAAACGACACGCTGGCGGTCAAAATTCACAACCTGGCGCTGCAAATGCTTGCAGCTTCGGACCTCGGCGGAACACTCAGATGCATCGAGGAATCGCTTCGAGCCGGATTCGGCGCAGACCAGTCGATCCTGGTGCTGTTCGGTAACCCCGAAATGTTCAAAGACATTGAAGTTGGCCGGTTTTTCGTGGCCGTAGCACGTGACGACGAGTCTCTGAAGGCTTTCGACACGTTTTTAAATGGTAGCGGACCACGTTGCGGTCAGGTTCGGGATGCACAACGGGACTTCCTGTTTGGCAAAGAGACTGATGAGGTCGGTTCGGCTGCGTTGATTCCCCTGGGGAACAAGTCCGAAGTCGGCTTTCTTGCCATTGGCAGCGTTGACGCGAATCATTTTCATCCGGGAATGAGTGTCGATTTTCTGACTCGCCTGGGCGAATTGGTAGCAGGGGCCTTAAAGCGCTACTAGCAGAACCACACTGTGATCGAAAGCGAGCGAGACTGGATCGACAGGTTTATCCGGCACCTGGAATACGAGCGCCGGCTCTCGACACTTACCTGCAAACACTACCGGCGTGACCTGATTTCGCTGCAAAACTACTGCGAGCAGATCGATATTGAACGGTGGCCACAGCTCGATCACGAGACCGTGAGATCGTATGCGGCTTCGTCATTTCGAAAGGGTCTTTCCCCCAGGAGCATCCAGCGCCGGCTTTCCGCCACCAGAACGTTTTTCCGCTACTTGCTGAGGGAGAAACACGTCAAAAAGAATCCGGTAGAGTCGATCAGCGCACCAAAAGCAGGCAAACGGCTGCCGGAGAACCTCGATGCCGACCGGATGGCGCGTCTCCTGAACTTTTCCGGCAAAGGGCCGTTAGTGGCACGCGACCGGGCGATGCTCGAGCTCATGTATTCGTCCGGATTGCGGCTGGCCGAATTGACGGATCTCAATCTTGGCGACGTTGATCTTGCCGACGCGACTGCCCGCGTGACCGGCAAAGGCAACAAGGATCGTATTCTTCCAGTGGGGCGATATGCCCTCAAGGCGCTGGCCGCCTGGCTGAAGGAACGGGTGACGCTGGCCGCCAACGATGAAAGCGCCCTTTTTGTCAGCAGGCAAGGAACCCGCATAAGCCCGCGCTCGGTGCAGGCCCGTGTTGATTACTGGGCAAAAAAGCAGGGCATCAGCACCAAAGTCTATCCGCACATGTTCAGGCACTCATTTGCCACCCACCTGCTGGAATCGAGTCATGACCTGCGCGCCGTCCAGGAGCTCCTCGGCCACACCAATATCAGCACCACCCAGGTGTATACACACCTTGACTTCCAGCACCTGGCCCAGATATACGACAAAACCCACCCACGGGCACGAATCAAAAAAACGTCCGAATGATTCGAATGGATGGGAACTTCCGATTATTCGGCTGTTAAATATTGTGGAAAAGCCCCGTAGGAGCCCGCCCCGGCGGGCGATAGCACATCTTCAAACGAATGCGCTAAAGATCAATCCGCACTGTCCATTGGGGCGGTGTTTATCGATGCAGGCGGATTGGGAGTGGGCTCCTGCCGTCTCTGCTACTGAAGGATCAACCAAATGGAACAATTTCGAGGGACAACAATTATCTCGGTGCGCCGTGACGGCAAGGTTGCGATCGCCGGTGATGGTCAGGTCAGTATGGGCAATACCGTCGTGAAAGGTAATGCCCGCAAAGTCAGGACCCTGGCCGGCGGCCGCGTGATTGCCGGATTCGCCGGTGGTACGGCCGATGCCTTCACCCTGTTCGAGCTTTTCGAAAGCAAGCTTGAGCAATACGGTAATCTTACCCGCGCCGCGATTGAGCTGGCGAAGGACTGGCGTACCGATCGGCGCTTGCGACGACTTGAGGCACTTTTGTGCGTTGCAGATGAAGAGAGTTCATTCATAATATCCGGTAACGGTGACGTGATCGAGCCGGAACACGATTTAATGGCTATCGGCTCCGGAGGCCCGTATGCACAGGCTGCGGCATTGGCGCTGTTTAATAACACCGATCTGGGTGCACGGGAAATTGTTGAGAAAGCACTCAATATAGCGGCCGACATCTGCGTCTTCACAAACCAGAACATCGCGGTCGAAGAGCTGCCCCGCGCAGATTCGTAACGGATATCACTCATGTCACAAATGACACCAAGAGAAATCGTCCAGGAGCTGGACAAACATATTGTCGGACAGGAAGAGGCGAAGAGAGCGGTCGCCATAGCGCTGCGCAATCGCTGGCGCCGGGTGCAGGTTGATGAACCGCTCCGCAGCGAAATAACGCCGAAGAATATTCTGATGATCGGACCGACCGGCGTCGGTAAGACTGAAATTTCGAGGCGACTGGCGAAGCTGGCGAAGGCACCTTTTATAAAAGTGGAAGCGACCAAGTTTACTGAGGTCGGTTACGTCGGCCGCGAAGTCGACAGCATTATTCGTGACCTGATGGACATCGCAGTCAAAATGACCCGGGAAGAGGAAATGGCGAAAGTCAGTCACCGGGCCGAGGACGCCGCGGAAGAACGAATCCTCGACGCCTTGCTTCCCCCGCCACCGAGAGGCGTTGGCTTTACCGCCGACGGTGAGCCGGAACCTCAGGAAAACGATACGCGCCAGAAATTTCGAAAGATGCTGCGCGAAGGTAAGCTCGACGATAAGGAAATCGAGATAAACGTTCAGGCGATTCCGGTGGGTATCGAGATCATGGCACCACCCGGCATGGAGGAAATGACAAGCCAGTTGCAGGGCATGTTCCAGAATCTGGGCGGCAATCGCCAGAAGGCCAGAAAGCTGAAAGTCAAAGAAGCGCTGAAGCTGCTGAGCGACGAAGAAGCGGCCAAGATGATCGACGAAGAGGAGTTGAAGTCACGCGCACTCGAAGCAGTCGAGCAACAGGGCATCGTGTTTCTCGATGAACTCGACAAAGTCGCGCGGCGTTCGGAGACGGTTGGCATCGATGTGTCAGGCGAGGGCGTACAACGGGATTTGCTGCCACTGGTTGAAGGCTCGACTGTCAACACCAAGTACGGCATGGTCAAAACCGATCACATATTGTTCATCGCGTCCGGTGCGTTCAATGTATCCAAACCGTCCGATCTGATTCCGGAGCTACAGGGACGGTTCCCGATAAGGGTCGAGCTGAAGTCACTGACTACCGAAGATTTCGTCCGCATTCTTACTGAGCCGGATGCATCGCTGACCTCGCAATACATTGCCTTGCTTGCGACCGAGGAAGTCGGCCTGGAATTTGTCGAGAGCGGTGTACGCCGCCTGGCCGAGATTGCTTACACCGTCAATGAGAACACCGAGAACATCGGTGCCCGTCGCCTGCATACCGTGATGGAGCGCCTGCTCGAAACCGTTTCCTTCGAGGCTGCCGACAAGAGCGGATCGCACGTGCAGATTAATGCCGGCTACGTTGATGACCACCTGGCCGAGCTATCCAAAGACGAGGACCTGAGCAGATATATTCTCTAGCAGCATGCTCGGTATTTGATACAAGAATCAGGTCGTGGACTACACACCGACAGAAATAAGACTGCAAACAAAATCGCGGCAAATCGTAATTGCCTTCGACGATGGCAATCGTTTTGAACTGTCATTCGAGTTCCTGCGCGTTCATTCACCATCGGCGGAGGTCCAAGGCCATGGCCCCGGACAGGAATTCCTGCAGACCGGCAAGGAACAAGTTCAGGTCACGGCCATCGAGCCGATTGGACATTATGCGGTACGCCTGGTCTTCGACGATGGTCACGATACCGGGCTCTACACCTGGAAATATCTTTACGACCTCGGCGCAGAGCGGGACAGCAAATGGCAGGCTTATCTCGACCGCCTGAAGGCAGCAGGGTATGCTCGGCGACCCACTACGAACGGCTGACGCGATGAGCAAGGATACGACTCATTTCGGCTTTGAAACCGTGCCCGTCGAAGACAAGGCGCGGCGTGTCAAAGGTGTCTTCGATTCCGTAGCAGGCCGTTATGACCTGATGAACGACCTGATGTCAGGCGGCCTGCACAGGCTGTGGAAAAGCTTCACTATCGGGCAGGCGGCCATCCGGCGCGGTCAGGCTGTACTCGATCTTGCCGGCGGTACCGGTGATCTTGCCCGCAAATTCGCGTCACAGGTCGGCAGCAGCGGGCATGTCGTCCTTGCCGACATCAATGCCAGCATGCTGCAACTGGGCCGCAGCAGGCTGATCGATGCCGGGGTTGCCGGAAACCTTTCGATCGTTCAGGTCGACGCCGAGATCCTGCCATTCGCTTGTTCGAGTTTCGACTGCATTACGGTCGCGTTCGGCCTCCGCAACGTCACAGAAAAGGAAAAGGCCCTTGCTTCCATGCTGCGCGTCCTGAAGCCGGGCGGCAAATTGCTGATTCTTGAATTTTCCAAACCGTCCGCTGCGATCAAACCCGCATACGATCTGTATTCTTTTAAGATACTGCCATTTCTTGGCAAGCTCGTGGCCAACGATGAGGCGAGTTATCAATACCTGGCCGAATCGATTCGCATGCACCCTGACCAGGACGCACTGATAGACATGCTGCGCGACGCGGGGTTCGAGCGTTGCCGGTATCACAATCTGGCGGGCGGTATAGTTGCCCTGCACGTCGGATACAAGATCTGAATGAATCCGCTTGAGACACTGCTACGGCCGCTCGCGGCATTGCTCAACCGGCAGATTCAGGCGAAAACGCCGGCGCGCGAATTGTGTGCCGCGCTGCAGGACCGCGTGTTTGCAGTTCGTGTAAAAGATACTTCGCTGGCGATGTTTATCATCGTCGGGCCCGGCGAAATATTTCTTACCACCGAGTATAGCGACGATCCCGACATTGTCGTATCGGGATCCTTGCTGTCACTGGCCCGGCTCGCAGGCCGTGACGGCGACGCCGTGATTCGGGATGGTGCGGTAGATTTGACGGGCGATGTGGAGCTTGCGGCGCAATTTCAAAATTTACTGCGCTACGGGCGCCCTGATCTCGAAGAGGAGCTGTCTGGCGCTGTCGGTGACGTTGTCGCGCACACGATCGGCGAATTTGCACGCAACGTTGGGCGCTGGGGGAAGGACGTCCGCAGCACACTGCGACAGAATGTCACTGAATACCTGCAGGAGGAAAGTCGCGCAGTGCCGAGCCACTACGAAACAGACGGGTTTCGGAAGCAAGTCGAATTACTGCGGGACGACGTCGCCAGGTTTGAGGCGCGCGTGAAGCGCCTCGAAGCGGAGCGTGGAAACTGAGTCATGTGGCGGGCTAAAACGATAGCGAGAATGATAGGGATTCAGCGGATTCTCGTGCGGCACGGGCTGGATGACCTCATCAGCAAAACGCACTTCCTGCGGCCGCTGCGGTTTTTCTTTTATTTTTTTCCGCGTAGCGCCGATCGCTCGGAGCCCCTCGGCAAACGGATCAGGCTTGCCCTGCAGGAACTCGGCCCGATCTTCGTCAAATTCGGGCAGGCAGTCTCTACGCGGCGCGACTTACTACCGGCGGACATAGCCGACGAACTCGCAATGCTGCAGGACCGGGTACCGCCGTTTCCCGCGGAGCAGGCCATCGAGATCATGGAACAGGCCTACGGCAAATCAGTCCATGATGTCTTCTCGCGCTTCGATAAGGAACCCTTCGCTGCGGCGTCAATCGCGCAGGTGCATACGGCCGCGCTGCAGGATGGCACCGAGGTAATCGTCAAAGTGCTGCGACCGGGAGTACGTCATTTGATAGAGCGGGATCTGGACGTGCTGTATGCGATCGCCGCACTTGCAGACAAGTACTGGGAGCATGGCAAACGACTACGGCCACTAGAGGTCGTCGCCGAGTACGAAAAGACCGTCATCAATGAACTGGACCTTATGCGAGAAGGTGCCAATACGGCGCAGCTGAAGCGAAATTTCGAGGGCTCGGATCTTTTGTACGTACCGGAGGTGTACTGGGATTACTGCCGGACGGAAGTTCTGGTCCAGGAGAGAATTTACGGCATCCCGATCAGTGACATGACGGCCTTGCGAAAATCCGGCGCCAACATCCAGGTTCTCGCAGAAAATGGCGTGGAGATCTTTTTCACCCAGGTTTTTCGCCACAACTTCTTTCACGCCGATATGCATCCCGGGAATATTTTCGTGCAGGTCGACGATCCGGAGAAACCCAGGTACGCGGCCGTCGATTTCGGCATTGTCGGCACGCTTAGTCCGGACGATCAACAGTACCTCGCCGGAAATTTTCTCGCGTTTTTCGATCGTGACTATCACAAGATCGCAAAACTGCACCTGGATTCGGGGTGGGTGCCGGCGGATACCCGCATCGATGAGCTGGAATCTGCGGTGCGTTCTGTCTGCGAACCAATATTCAACAAACCGTTAGCGGAAATCTCGTTCGCACAGGTAATGCTGCGCCTGTTTGATACAGCGCGCCGCTTCAACATGGAAATTCAGCCGCAGCTCATCCTTTTGCAAAAAACGCTGTTTAATATTGAAGGCCTTGGCCGGGAGCTCTATCCCGAGCTCGATCTCTGGAAGACAGCACACCCGATTTTGCGACGCTGGATGGATGAGCAGGTTGGTGGACGTGCCATGCTGAGGAATCTTCGCGAGGACCTGCCGCAGATCAGGGAAGCACTCAGAGAATTACCGGGAGTCATTCGCTACCTGTCGGCGCAAATCTCACGCGGCAATCTTCAGGTCAGGGTGCAGGCGCCCGAGCTGAGGGAAATTCGCGATCAACTCAAAAAGCAGCAAAAGCAACGGTATTGGCTGGCAGTGGGCGCCACCACGATTATTACGGGGACGCTGATCCTCACCGCGGGATTTCTCCCGCAACTCGCATGGACGCTAATTGCCGCCGGCGTGTTCGCGACATTCGCCGGCCGGCCCCGCCACTGAAGCGCATCTGTTGGATGCCGGTGCATAAGCGCAGGGCCGCCTTGGATACAATGCAGGCATGACCGGGAGACCATCAGGCAGGCGCACGATCCGCAGTTTCGTGCGCCGGACCGGGCGCATCACGCCCGCCCAGCACCGGGCACTCAGCGAACTCTGGCCACAATATGGCATCGCTTTTTCAGCACAGACCCTGAATCTTGACGAAGTCTTCGGCCGTTCAGCCGAACGGGTTCTTGAAATCGGTTTTGGTAACGGTGAAACCCTGGTACACGAGGCCAGCGAGAAGCCGGAAATCGACTTTCTCGGCGTCGAGGTACACGAACCCGGTATTGGTCATTGCCTGATCGATGCGCAGGATGCCGGTCTGAAAAATCTCCGCGTTATCAAACACGACGCAATCGAGGTATTGCAACAGCAGGTCGGGGATGCGGTACTTGCCCGGATCACTCTTTTTTTCCCCGACCCCTGGCCCAAAAAACGGCACCACAAGCGCCGCATGGTGCAGATTTCCTTCCTGAAACTGGCCGCCAGCAGGCTCTCGCCGGCCGGAACGTTGCATATTGCGACCGACTGGGAAAATTACGCGGAGCATATTGACGAGGTCATTGCTCAGTCGTCCGAATTCACGCTGGCTGAGCGCTGCATGCATAAGGGCGGATTCGAGTCACTGGAGCGGCAAACAACCAGGTTCGAGAAACGCGGATTGCGCAAAGGTCACAGCATCTGGGACTGGATGCTGATCAGGAATTAGCAGTCTGTTGAAAAACATAGTGTTTCGCCAGGCCGCCAGGCGCCGACTTGCGCAATTCCCTTATTGCTCTGTAAATTGGGATATAGGAAATTCGACAACGGGGATGGAGTCACAGGAAGGATAGAAGCATGGCAATCGCATACCCGGTCATTGGGCATTGGTACCGGCGGACCAACGGGAATCTCCTCAAGATTGTCGCGGTCGACGACGAAGACGCGACGATTGAAGTGCAGTTCTTCGACGGAACAATTGATGAGGTTGATCTCGATTCCTGGAATAGCATGCTGCTTGAGCGCGTGGGTGCGCCGGAGGACTGGTCCGGTTCAGTGGATATGGATCCGGAAGATTTTTTCGGCGAAGACAGCGGCGAAATCCCAATGGGTTATCACGACCCTTTGAGTTTTCTCGATAGACAAGAGTAGAAGCCCGGCCCACCGGGCGATCTTTGTTGGTCGGTCGTGGTTGATTCGCGCCGAACAATTACCTCATTATCACGGACTTCTACGTCCACGGGCCACAGTTTTTTGCCCGGGCAGGGGCCCGCGATGCATTCGCCACTCTCTATTTCATAGATCGCGCCGTGTGATGAGCAAATAATCTGGCTGCCATCCCCGGTCAAAAAGCCGTCCGGTTTCCAGTTGAGCGGATGACCGGCGTGCATGCAGAAATTCTGGTAGGCATACACCTTGTCACGCCGGCGCACGATAAATCCCTTGAAAGGCCAGGCGCCCTCGCCAATCCGAAATTCCATGCTGCCCGGATCATCAAGCTCTTCCAGAGAGCAGACGACGACTTCCTGCACAGGCGTGTCGATCAATTCGCCCGCTCCGTCTTCGTATATCGGACCACAAAAATCGAGAGTATGATCGATGGGATGCCGAGCGCTGCTGCATAAAGGAAAAAACCGAACCAGCCTATTGATTCTTGTACGGCGCCGGAGAAACTTGCAGAAATTTTCGCGATCAGAACAGACAGCGAGCTAAACAGTGCGTACTGGGTTGCTGTAAATGACAGGTTGGTAATGCTGGACAGGTACGCAATAAATATCGTTCCCGAATATCCCTGCGCGAAATTATCGAAACTGATCGTCAGCGCAAGAACCCAGATCTCGGGACCTGTAACGACAATCAACGCGAAAAAGAGATTAGTTGAGGCGATCAGGACGGTCGCCGAAATCAGGCACCTTGACAGACCAAATTTCAATATCGCCCATCCGCCTGCGCCTATACCAAGTAATGCCACGCCAAGACCGTATAATTTGGCGACACTGGCAACTTGTGACTTCGTATACCCGATATCGAGATAAAATGGGTTCGCAAGGATTCCCAATACATAATCGCTGAGCCTGTACACAACGATGAAACTCAGCATCAATAGTGCAAACCAGCCGTAGCGCCGGAAAAAATCAGCAAACGGACCGGCGACGGCTGCGAGAAACCATTTGGCAATTTTCTCGGCAATGGTGCCTGTGAATTGGTACTCCGGTGGCGTAACATTTTCCGGTTCCTTGCAGAAGAGCGTCGTGGCAATGCCAACTACCATGCACCCCGCCATCACCGCGTAGCTGACCGACCACGATATAAAGTCCGCCAGGTACAAGGCACCGGCGCCGCTGACGACGATCGCCACGCGATAACCATATTGGTAGGATGCGGCGAGCACCCCTTGCATTTCCACGCCGGCAATCTCGATCCGGTATGCATCCAGCACAATGTCCTGGGTAGCCGACAAGATGGCAACGCAAGCTGCTATCACAATAAACATCGTCAGAGCTACAGAAGGATCGACCCGGGACATTAAGTACAGCGTGGCCCCCAGACCGACTTGAGATGCGATCAACCATGCCCGGCGGCGACCGAGCCAACGGGTCAATACAGGCAAAGCGACGGCGTCAACCAGCGGTGACCAGACGAACTTCAAGCTGTAAGCAAGCATCAGGTAAGCAAACATGCTGATCGTGCTCGTCGGCATGCCAGCCTCGAAGAGCCATGCGGTAAGCGTGGCATACACCAGCGGTAGCGGCAGCCCGGCGGAAAAGCCGAGGAAAAATATGACGAGGATCTTCTCCTGCAGGTAATACCGCCAGCCCGGGTCTTTGACGGGTGCGACTGCCGCCGGTTCTGTGATCACCACTGGTAGTCCATGATCAGCGGAGCATGGTCCGAGAATCGTTCCACTTTATAGATATCGGTTCGAATGACTTTGTCCTTCAGCCCGGGCGTGACGACCTGGTAGTCAAGCCGCCATCCGACGTTGTTATCCCAGGCCCGTCCCCGGGTTGACCACCATGTGTACTGATGCTCTTCCTCATTTATAGTGCGAAACGCGTCAACATACTG
Source organism: Gammaproteobacteria bacterium (assembly GCA_004357475.1). Taxonomy (GTDB): domain Bacteria; phylum Pseudomonadota; class Gammaproteobacteria; order Steroidobacterales; family Woeseiaceae; genus SZUA-117. The sequence goes on along the minus strand of SMWE01000064.1, from coordinate 3,690 downwards.
GTGCGATCCGAACAGATCATCCATCCACGCACGTTCCTCCGGCAGGAAGCCTGAACTCTTCTGGTTGGCTCGCCAGTTCTTGAGGTCAACCTGCTTGTGAGCAATGTTCCAGTCACCGCAGAGAATGTACTCCGAGCGGCGACGCCGCAACTTCTGCAGATGCGGCGCGAACGCATCCATAAATCGAAACTTCACCTTCTGCCGCTCCTCTCCCGACGATCCCGATGGCAAATAGACCGACACAACGCTGAGTTTGCCAAAGCGAGCTTCGAGGTAACGTCCTTCGTCGTCGAACTCCTTTATGCCGAAGCCGTGGATTACCTTTTCCGGTTTTTGTTTCGAATAAATTGCGACGCCGCTATAGCCCTTCCTGACAGCATCTTCGTAGAAACAGTGATAACCGGCCGGGGAAAAGCAGTCGTCAGTCAACTGTTGAACCTGGGCTTTCGTCTCCTGAATGCATACGACGTCGGGATCCTGGCTTTTCATCCAGTCGAAGAATCCTTTTCGCGCCGCCGCACGAATGCCGTTGGCGTTCAGGCTGACTACTCGAAACAAACGTTTTCTCCCTGGTGTTCGATAGCACTATTTTGCAGGCTCAGAGTATTGCAAGTACGGTATTGGGTGAATCTGTGTGGCATACTCATTGAGTCCGGGCCAGCTGCGATTACAACGACGCCAAAGCGGGCCATCATACAGAAGCAGAGACAAAGTCAAAAAAATGCGCGCATTCAAACGGGAATTTCTCGATCTTGCCCTTGAGCTAGGCGCATTACGATTTGGCGAGTTCACACTCAAGTCCGGTCGCCAGAGCCCCTACTTTTTTAACGCCGGTTTGTTTTCCAGCGGCTACGCGGCCGCCAAGATCAGCCGCTATTACGCGTCTGCGATCGCCGCATCGGAAGTGGAATTCGATATGCTTTTTGGGCCAGCATACAAGGGCATCCCGCTGGTTGCGCTTGCCGCGTCGGCACTGGCGGAGCATCACGATGTCGACGTGCCCTACGCATTCAACCGCAAGGAATCCAAGGGTCATGGCGAGGGCGGCAGCATCGTCGGCGCACCGCTGGCCGGCAAGATCCTGATCGTCGACGATGTCATTACTGCAGGAACTGCGGCCAGGGAGGCGCATCAAATTATTACCGCCGCCGGTGCAGACGTAGCAGGGCTGGTCATTTCGCTGGATCGCCAGGAAATCGGGCACGACTCCAGATCCGCTGTGCAGGAGCTTGAACAAAGCCTGAAAATGCCGGTAATCAGCATCTTAAAGCTCGAGAATCTGATCGATATGCTGGAAGAATCAAGCGAATATGCGGAATACCTTAAGCCTGTTCTAAAATATAAGAAGAAATACGGTACAATCAGCAGAGTTTAAGCTAAGTTATTGATTTTTTTACAGAAGCATAGAATATTTACGGAACACAGGGCGCTGATCAGGCTGTCATTTCTTGAACTGGTCCCTCTTCACGGCTTGTTTTTTGTGTGATATTTGGCCAATGAGAATTTTGCTCACATCCATCGCTTTACTTGCGCTTCTGCCGCTGGCAGCCTCGGCTGCAGAGAAAACGCAGAAACTCTATCGCTGGGTCGATGTTGAGGGGATCGTGCATTACGGTGACAGCATTCCGGCGGAGTACACCGATCTCGAGCGGCACGTCGTCAATAATCATGGCATCACCATTAGCATAATGCGCGCCAAGAGGACCGCGGAAGAAATCGCAGAGGATAAACGCCAGGACGAGCTACGGCTCAAGCGAGACCTTCAGCGCCGTCAGGATCAGGCCCTGCTCGCAACCTATCTGACAGTCGACGAAATCCTTCTCCACCGTGATCGGCGTGTGGAGCTGTTCCAGGCTCAGGCCCGCGTAACAGAGCTGTACCTGAACAATCTCAAACGCCGGTTGGTTACATTGCAGGACGAGGCGTCAAATTACCAGCCGTACAGTGCTGATCCCGACGCCGAAATGATCGATCCTGACCTGGCCAGTGATATTGCAACGACCAAGGACACGGTCGAGCGCCACCAGGCAAATCTCGAACGGTTTCATAAGGACGAGCAAAATATTGTTGCCCGTTTCGATGGCGACGTCGATCGATTCAGGAGGCTGAAAGGTCTGAATTAAGCAAACAGAATCTTAAATACGCCGCGCTTCCAGCGCGGCTTTTTTATGCGGTTCCGGAATGGCCGAAACCGCCCTCGCCGCGGCCGGAGTCATTGAACGCCTCGACGATCTCGAATGTCACCTGCTCGACCAGCACGAATACCATCTGTGCGATACGCTCGCCCGGCTGAATTTCGTAGGGTTTTTGGCTGCGATTCCAGCAGGAAATAAAGATCTGGCCCTGATAGTCGGAATCGATCAGTCCGGTCAGGTTACCCAGCACGAGTCCGTGTTTGTGGCCAAGCCCTGATCGCGGCAACAGCACGGCCGCAAGCTGAGTGTCCTCAATGTGTATTGCGAGGCCTGAGGGCACCAACACGGTCTCCCCCGGTTCCACGGTCAGCGCATCATCGATGCAGGCGCGTATATCAAGGCCGGCAGCGCCGCCGGTCGCATAATGGGGAAGTGGTATGGAGTCACCTACACGTGAATCCAGTATCTTGAGTGGAATTGATCTCAATGATTTCGCTCGTCAATCCCTGACCGCCATGTCAGGCAATTCGCTTTGTGTTCCGGCTCCAGACCTCTCGAGGTATCGTTCGCCAATCAGTTTTATCAGCGCCAATGACAACTCTGTTTTGGCCATCATCGGAAATGACTGCTCTCCGGCCGCCCAGAAAACGTCGACCGTATTGTCATCACTGTCGAAGCCGCGGTTCTCGCCGACCTGGTTGGCGACGATCATATCGAGATTCTTTTTCTCGAGCTTGGAGGTCGCGTATTCCCGCAGTTTTTCAGTTTCCGCAGCGAAGCCGACCGTGAATGGACCGTTTTCCAGCTCCGCAACCGATGCAAGGATGTCGGGCGTTCGCACGAGCTCGATCGACATCCTCGCCTCGGTTTTCTTGATCTTGTTCTCTTGCACGCTTTCGGCACAGTAATCCGCGACGGCCGCCGCCGCGATGAAGATATCGATGTTATCGATACGCTCATGGGTAGCAGCAAACATCTCCCTGGCGCTTTCGACATCGACGCGCTGAATACCGTCCGGTGTCGTCAGTTCAACCGGGCCACTAATGAGCACGACTTCTGCCCCGGCGGCAGCCGCGGCACGCGCCATCGCGTAAGCCATCTTCCCGGAACTTCGATTGCTGATATATCGCACCGGGTCGATTGCTTCTCGTGTCGGTCCGGCGGTAATCATGATTTTACGGCCAATAAGCGGTGGCCGCTCGACATCGGCCACGATCGTCGGGCCTGTCACCGCGGCAGCAATCGCGTCAGGTTCCAGCATCCGGCCCTCGCCGGTTTCGCCGCAGGCCTGATCACCGCGGTCAGGACCCAGGATGCGCACGCCCCGTGCCTCAAGTACCTGCCGGTTCGCCTGGACTGCAGGATTCGACCACATCACATGGTTCATTGCCGGCGCGATAACCAACGGCGCATTCGTTGCCAGGCAAAGCGTCGTGAGGAGATCGGGAGCAGCGCCTGACGCGAGCCGGGACATGATTTCCGCGGTTGCAGGTGCGATGAGGACCAGGTCCGCCCAGCGGGCAAGCTCGATATGCCCCATGGCGGCCTCGGCATC
>SMWE01000063.1 GCA_004357475.1 Gammaproteobacteria bacterium | reverse complement strand
GGCGGACAATGGTCGATATCGTCCTTTTCGCCGACCCTGATCAGGTCATCCCAGTAAGTGACCAATTCATCGGCTGATACGGAGAAAGGTGGTCCATTAACGATACGCTGATCATATTCCAGCGTGATCACCAGGCGTATCGCGCCAGGCTTGAGGAGCTGCCTGGTATGTTCCACATATCGCGGCCGCAGGTCCTGGGCAAGTGCGACCAGTGCGCCGCGATCGTATAAGGCATCAAAAGGCTGTGACTGAAAGTCGAAATAATCGCCACAGTAAAGCGCGAGTGAATGATGCGTTGCGGTATACCGGCTGAGCGGCCCGGCTGATTCGAGTTCGAATTCCAGATCGTGATCCGCGAAGAAGCCCTCGATCGCGATTTTGGACAATTCCACACCAACGACAGCATGGCCGCGCTGCGCCAACCAGAGTAAATCGGGTGTCTTGCCACAAAGCGGAACGAGAACACTGCCTGGATTCACAGTATCCGGCCAGAATGATTTCAGGCCCTCGTTGCCAGAGAGTTCATGCCAACCAGTCCGTCCCCGGTCCCAGCGCCCCAGCCAGTCTTCACTCACAGAAATTGATTCCTACCTGAGAAACGGTAGCTTGTCGGATAAGCCGTCATCGAGTCCGGCAATCTTGCCTGCGGGCACCATGCCCAGCACAACGAAAATTATAAACCAGACGACATCGTGATTCGTACCGGCAAGAACAGGCATGCCTTTCGCAAACCAGAAATTTAACACAAGAATGACGCCAACGCCTGCAGCATAACGGGTTGCAAGACCGACTATCATCGCCAGCCCCACGACCAGCTCGCCCCAGGCAACCATGGCTGCGAACATCGATTTGTTCGGCAATACCACCGATTCGATGAATGGCCGATAAAAAGCAAAGCTGTTTGCGAGCTGGGCATTGAGAAAACCTTCCATCCCGTCCGCAAAATTGTCCCGGCTGATTTTGCCTAAGCCACTCCAGGCGAAAAACAGGCCCGTATAGACACGGAGCACGACGATCGGCCAGTGCTTCACCGCAGCATGTGGCCTTGAATCGAGGCGATCAACCATACTTTGCCCTCCTGAGCACCGTGGTCTATTTATCCGCCAACAATCAACCTGATGTTAGCGCTGGTGTCGCCGCCCCAAAGGGCCGGCAAATATAGACCTGCCGCCCCACCCGCGTGTATTTACCTGTGGATACCTTATCGGTACCATCTGCGCGCTGCAATCTTCGGCTCCAACTTACTGATGGCCGGCAATGCTGGTGGTCCCTTATGTTCAGGCGTAAAAAATTATGGCAAAAGCGACTCTGATTGACGGCAGGGCGATGGCCGCTGACTTGTCCGCCACAATTACACAGACTACGGCTGATCTTGCCGACAATAATAAGCTCCGCCCGGGCCTCGCGGTTGTAATCGTCGGGGAAGACCCGGCCAGCCAGGTTTATGTCAGAAACAAAAGGCGGTCGGCCGAATCTTGTGGATTTCATTCCGTGCAGCACACACTTCCCGCCGACGCATCTCAGGATGTAGTGCTGGCATTATTCGATGAGCTTAACGCCGACCCGGCGATTCACGGCATCCTTGTACAACTACCGCTGCCGAAGCAGCTGGACGCACTGGTCATCACTCAATCGATCGTTCCCGAGAAGGACGTCGACGGATTTCATTTCCAGAACATCGGCAAGCTGACCTCCGGAAACACTGCATCCGGTTTTGTGCCCTGCACGCCTGCCGGCTGCATGCTGATGATCGAGGAACAACTGGGCAGCGATCTGTCCGGTTTGAATGCCGTCATCATCGGACGCTCCAACATTGTGGGTAAACCCATGGCAAGCCTGTTGCTGCAGGCCAACGCCACGGTAACGATTTGCCACAGCCGGACCAAAGATCTGTCTGAAGTCGCTCGCAACGCCGACATCCTGGTTGTCGCGGTCGGACGCCCGCGCATGGTGAAGGGCGACTGGATCAAACCGGGAGCCGTCGTTATTGACGTCGGCATGAACCGCATCGACGTTGAAGTGGATGGCGAAAAGAAAAACAAACTCACCGGCGATGTCGACTTCGCTGAGGCTGTTGAAGTTGCCGGCGCGATAACACCGGTCCCCGGTGGCGTCGGCCCGATGACGATCGCAATGCTTATGTCGAATACTCTGCAATCCGCACAACGCGCTATCGATCAGGCGCAAAACCAACCGATTCGTCCTTGACCGGGCGTCTAACAGGCAGGAGTTCACGAATACTTTCCAGTACTCGCTCACAGGAACCTGCATGCGAATCGGTCATATTGATTTGTCCCGGCACATTGCCGCCGCCGAAGAGCAGTTGGTGGTCTTGATCGAAGCACTGACCATGCGCGGTGTTGAACAACATGTCCTGGTCAGGAACCCGTTTCTCGCCAAACGCCTGTCTGTCTGCCCGGGAGTTTCTGTCGGCCCGATCGTAAAGTCATCCGTGACAGCCTGCATCCTGATGCCCACGGTCGATCTTGTACACTCGCATGAACCTAAAGCAGTCAGCGCCGGAATGTTACTGAACCTGACTCGGTCTGTCCCCTACATCCTGACACATCGTCAGTTCATAACGCCCGGCAATAGCCCTATCCATCGTTTAAAGTATCGCCGTTGCGATGGAATTGTTTGCCCGTCCGAGCATATCAGCAGTGTAATGCTCGACTATGTATCCGATAAGCCGGTGGATACGATCGGTGACGCATGCAACGCCGACAATGCGATCGATCCAGAGAACGGCCGAATTAGCGCCAAGGGAATGGCGGCAGAATACCTGCGCGTTTATCGCAGAACACTCGACGGTCGGTGCATGCCTGCAAGGCAGCTTTAAAACTCCCAGAGAAAGCCGATGGCGGGCAGTAACGGCAACCAGTAATCCAGGCTGTATTCCAGAAACTCCTCGCCGTTGTCGCCGGTCTCGAGGTCGTAATCGAAGCAGCAGACATTGTTTCGGTCGAGCAAATTCGAAACTTCGAGGAATACCGATATCGTGCCACTGCCAAGGTCGAACTTACGGCTGATTCTGGCGTCGAGGCTGGCGAAATACGCAAGCTGTTCGGCGTTGCGCGGGCCAGGTACCGCAATGAACTCAGGCTCTCCGCCGGGGTCGATAGTTTCCTCCAGCGCCAGCGAGGTCGTCGGCCAGCCGCTGCGAATATGTGCGGCAAGGGATAAATCCCAGTTATTCACCTGCCAGGCCAGACCAAGCTGCAGCGCGTGCCGTTGGTCCCAGCTTCGTGGAACCTCGATCCCGTCCACGGTATCGGTAACCTTGGCCAGTGAGTAGCTGGCCCACCAGGACAGCGCCTGTCCGGTCCGCGTGATGGAAAGTTCCACACCCCTTGCCAGCGCACCGGTCGGTGCGATTCGCACCCGGTCAGCCTGCAGTTCGGGTATCAACGCCAGCGGGTCGTACAGATTCTCGAATCGCGGCCGCAGATCGCTCATGTCCTTTTGAAATATCTCCAGCCTGACCGAATGATGCGCCCCAAGCTTTTGATTGATGCCTGCAATAATGTGATCGGCCTGTTGTGCCGGAAAAAAATCCGTCACACCATCTTCAATCTGCAACTCGTGGATTCCCTGTGACTGGTAATAACGACCCCAGCTGAAACGCAACTCCGTTCCTGGTCTCAATGCGTGAAGTACGCTGAACCTGGGACTCAGCTGGGACCCGGAGGGAAACTCTGTGTAGGTCTGATCATCCCAACGCAAACCGAATTGCAATATGGTTCTGGCAGCCACTTTCCACTTGTCCGACACGTAAAGCGCATAGCTCGGTCCACTGGGCGCAGCGGTCAGATCCCGGTTGATGGTCGTTGGCACATTCTCGAAGATTGCCCGCAATCCGAAAAACTCCGCGTTGCCCCGGTAAGCGTAGCGAGCCTTGTTGTGTTCAAGCGAGAAGCCCCACTGCAACAAATGGCTGTCCGAACCGTGCATCGACCAGTCCTGGCGAATACCGACCTGATCTACATCCCGATCATCGCTGACATCGGACACCACTTTTTCCATATCTTCGGTGAAGCCGATTCGGCGGTTGCTGAACGAACTGAATGAAAGCACGGTAGAACTGCTCAACGTGTCGCTCCAGCGGTTTTCAAGCACCAGCCACCACTGTGCATTCCGCGTCTGACTCGTCGCCATCTCAATTTCATCCGGATCGCTTTCGGTAACGATTACAATCTGATCGTCTGCGAACAATACGTTGATGGACAAGCGGGTATCTGGCGTAAGCCAGGTCGAAAACTTGCCGAAGACGTCGTAATACCTGGGCTGGCCCAGCTTTTTGTCGATAACGAGATCCAGGTTGCCGCGCCTGGCGGAGAACAACCAGTCGGTGGTGCCGCCGGCGTTTCTGCCAGCGGTGAGGAACGACGTGTTGAAAACGCTGAGACCAACTTCGGTGTGCCGTGGTCGCGTCAGCTCCCGCGATTCCATGAGAACGACACCGCTTAGACGGTCTCCGTACTGCACCGGGAATCCACCGGTGTAAACCTCGACGCCATCGATGGCTCGCGAGTCGACCGTACTGAAGATGTTTTGGTAGTCCCGGACGTGGAATGGATCGAATAATCTCTGGCCATTGAGAATGATGCCAGTCTCGGCTTCTTCACCGCCGCGAAAATGCGAGCGGGCGGATGCACCACTGGCGGCTGCACCAGGTAGTCGATGCGTCGCACGCAGCGGATCATCGCCAAAATCCGGAAGTGTCTCGATCGAACGCTGACCGAGATCGAATCGAGACGTGCTGATGTCTCGCGAAATTTCGTAGCGGCTCGCCGATACCGTAATGTTTTCTATTTCCCGGCGCGCCGGGTCCAGATCTACTTTGAGTTCAGCGTTCCGGCCGGGCCGCACCCTGACCTCTCGTTCGACTGCCTGGTAGCCCGCAGCACCGATTCTGACCCGGTACGTGTCCGCGGTTACTTCCGGGAATTGTTGTATGCCCTGCGTCAGCAAGATGCCGGGGTCAAGTTCAGGTAACGCGCTTATCTCCAGGTCGTCCAGCGGCATATAGTCGCGCCGGTCCCTGACAATAATAAGCAAACTGCCCAGCCTGGCAGCAGCAGTGTCGTTGCGAACAATGAGCCACAAGCCTTCTTCGGATCGCAGCGTCAGCCCGTGCGGGTCGAGTATCTCACGGACAATTTCGAGTGTTTCAGAGCCCTGTGGTTCGGCAATGACCAGGAGATCGTCGCTAACAAGATTGGTGCTATAGGCAAACGGCCATTCCTGCGACCGAAATTCTTCGATCACAGAGACCACGGTCCGACCCTCATAAGCCTCTCGTTGCACTTGTGCTGCAACAGGCAAAGAGCAGACCGTCAGCAAAATCAAGAACAGGAGTGAGCGCACGTTCACCTCTTTCCCAACATGGGACAGCGAATTATCGTCCCTGACCGGTCTAACGAATACCTTGCGGCGGATCAGTCTTCACTGATTACAATTACGTCACCCTCTATACGGGCATTGAGATCTACCGTCATCATGAAAATTTCGAGCGCGCGAGTTGGTGGGAGCTGCATGTTGCCGCGCAACTGTGTTTGTCTTGCCACCATCTCGGCGCTTTCGCTTGCGTAGCTAATGCTGCGGCCGGATTCCCTGCTTACCCATGCAAGGGCTTCGGCAACGGAACGGCCATCCAGGCTGATGTCTGGCGTGGAATTCTCGATCCACTCCCAGTCGTCTACACCATTGGTATCGTTAATCGACAACGTGCCGGATGCGGAAATCGCAAATTTCTGCCCAGCCGACGCCCTCGCCGTCACATTGCCATCGATCGATACAATGCCTTCACGTACTGAAATGACGAGTTCGCCGGCGCCGACCTGGGTCATGTACTGGGTGCCCAGGTGCCGTACCACGCCGTAGTCAGTTCGTATCGAAAACTCCACGGCATCATCTCTCGCCGGCTGTGACGACAAGGGGCCTGTTTCCGAATCGAAATAAACCCGGCCCTCACGCAGATAGATCTGATTTGCTGCCTCGAATAAGACAACCGTATTTTCATCGATGCGCAACGAGCCACCATCATGCCAGCCGAGCGCGAGTCCGGATGCGGACCCTGTCTCTATGAAATCGCCACCCTTGAACGCCGCCACAGAAGCGGCGTCAGAGATCCGGAAATTGACACTGATTTCGCCAAACTGCTTTTCAATTGTGGCCATCTGCTGATGTTTGATATCACCATCCGGGTCACGCAACAGGTTTAATGTGGCAAAGACTGCAAGCAGTACTGACGCAGCTAATGCGAATGATGTGACGTGACGTCGCCGGACATGCCTGCTGCTTACTTTCTGCCACTCCTCGTGCACTGCTTCACGAATCAGCGCCTCGTCCGCCGCCGGCGGAGCCGGCCGCGGTGGTGCTTTGCCGAGAAGTTCGGCAAATGCATCATCAGAGCGCAGCTCTTTGAGTTCCTTGTTCCTGTCCATCACACTATCATTCCAGTCATTGCCGATCTCGCAGGACCGGTTAGCGAACCATACACATCACTGAATGCACGCTTTGCCCGGGCAAGCAGCGACTGTGTTGCCTCGGTGCCCAAATCAAGTTTCCCGGCAATCTCGCTGACCGAATAACCCTCGATGTATTTCCATTCGAGAACATTGCCGTATTTCGGCGGCAGTTGATCGAGCGCCACCTGGATCAAGCGCACGAGCTCAGCCCGTTGATAATTTTGCTCCGGGTCATCGGATCGTGGTGCCTGGAAGGAATCGACGGCCGCCTGTATTTCAGGGTAGTCGTCGGTCAGCACGATGACCTGCCGATAGCGTCCCTGCCTGGCGAGCCAGTCGCTCATTTCATTCCGGGTTATGGCGCATAGCCAGGTAAACAACGCCGATTCACCGCGATAGGTGTGCAACTTGGCGATAGCCCTGCTCAGCGCAATTTGCACCACCTCCCGGGTACCCTCCGGATCGTCCGGCAGGCGCGTCATGGCGAATCGGTACAGCCTTGCAAAATTCTCTTTAAAAAAGCGATCGAACGCCTGCTCGTCTTTTGCAAGCAACTGTTTTACAAGGCGTTTGTCGTCCGGGTAGTTATCCACAACTCGTCCATAGCATTTGCCTGCCTATTAGACCTCGCCGGCGCGTGATTTCGGTCGTGAATCAGGGGTCTGCGCAGGCCCCTTACCGGTGCCACAGGTAGCGGCTCCAGTTTACTCCCGTGCCAGCCTTGGATGCGCCGGTAATTACAGGATACGGCGCCATGCGCACGGCGCCCTCTTGTTCAGAAGCCGCGCTTTGATTCGATCAGCAACTGAACACTGTCGATCGACGGGTCGCCATCCAGCGGAAAGGCGATATCGATGTGAACCACACCTCTGCCACTACTGCGAGTTCGCCCGAGCCTGAGCCCGAACCCTACGTTTTTCAGCCAGCCGAGTGATGGCCCACCGGCCGGGTTGTCTCCCCAGGTGCGGCCAATATCTGCAAATAATGCACCACCAACCCGAAACAGGCGAAATGGGTACCAATCGGTGAAGTACCGTTGTTCCGCCGTCAGCAGGACTCTCGAATCACCGGTCTGATAGCGGAGTGGATAACCCCGCAGGCCGGTATCACCCCCGAGAGTGGCGAGGTTGTCCAGGTCCAGGTGGTTGCCCCAGCTGGCATCGAACGTCATGAAGAAGAGGCGCTTTTCGGTAATCTGGTTGTAGTAGCGGCTGTTGACACCGACCTGGGTGTTTGCCGATTCTCCGTGCTCAACTCGCCCGCTAGCCCACGAAGACAGGAACAGTGCCTTGCGCTTGATCGAACCGTAGCCCTTGCTCGCGCCCAGCCGATAGATGAATGCATCGCGATCCGAGCCGAAGCTCTCAGCGGCCCACCCGAGACTGGCGGTGAGCCTGGTTCCCAGGAAAAAATCTTCGGTCCGTTCAATTTGGTCGCGATTGCTGGCCGTTTGAAATTTGTCTTCCAACAATTCAAAGCCAAGGAACGGGTAGATCAGTCGCCGGTCTTCAGGAACCAGAGACGGAAGCTGACCGTCAGGTACAGCGCTGAAATCACGATCGTCGTGCACGACCCCCGCAGTCCAGCGCCTGGTCCAGCTGTTGATAAGTCCGGCCGACCACCCTCGGAACGCGGTGTACAGTTTGGTCTCCGACCTGTACTCGGCTGCCTCGTTGCCGAGATCGTAAAAAGACTCTTCTCTTTCATCATCAAACAATGTTGCGCCTGCACTCCAGCGTGTATCCATCGCATAGAAAGGCCGCATCAGCCTGAATTGCGTCGTGCCACCGTCCGAACTGTCCGAGTATTTGAAGAATGCCGAGGTCCAGCTCTCGCCGAGATTCTTGTCAAAGTACTCGAAGCTGGTCGAGTTCCGCTCAACATTCTCAACATAGGTCACACGAAGTTTCACGCCAAGACCCAGCAGGTTCTGCTCGGAGAGTTCCACCCGGCTGCGGTTTTCACCGCCGGACCGGGAAACGGAAATCCCGGGCATGAGCGTCCAGAGATCGCGCGTCCAGACGCGGATATCGACCACGCCATCCGCATACCGGATCGGTGTGACTTTCGCGTCATACAGGTAGTTATTGACTCGCAAAAGTCGTTCCGACTCCTCGAGCACGCGCTGGGAAAACCGGTCCCCGGAACGGAACAACAATTGCTGTTCAATGACTGAGCCACGCGTGACCATGTGCCAGCGATTCGCCAGCCGGAAGATCGACTTGCTCTCACCCGGCTTGGTGGTGTCGAAAACATTTTGCGTCTCGATGACGATGCGACCGATGGTCGCGCCTGCAGCCTCGAGCTCTGCCGCAGATGGAATACCTGGTGCGGCATCTGCATCCGCGTCCTGGTCATCCGCCTGAGCCCCGGCCTTTAATGGCAGCAGCATTCCGTGCGCGACCAGGATCAGGCACGCAAGAATGTTCGGCGATTTGCCCAAGCCATTCACAAATCGACATTACCACTGTGCAGGAGAATTAGCGTGGTTCAATCCCCGTAATCCGGACCTGGCCCGCCGTCGGGCGTTAGAATGGGTGTCGTGTGAGCATGATGGAGCGTGGCATAGTGAGGCGATCGGGTGAGGATTTTCGGACCATCTGGCAAAAACCGGATGACCCCACTGTAGTGCAGATAATCGATCAGCGCCGCCTGCCCCACGAATACGTTGTCGCGGATTTAATGTCGTGGCGGGACGGCGTCCACGCAATCAGTGAAATGCTGGTGCGTGGAGCCCCGTTGATCGGCGCAACTGCCGCATGGAGTCTTTACCTCGCAGCGCTCGAGAGCCGTGGCCAACCCGACCGTAACAAATTCATCCGGCATGCTGCCAAAGCACTTGCCGCGACCCGGCCAACTGCGGTGAATCTCAGGTGGGCAATCGACAGGGTTCTTGGCGTGCTCGGGCGCACGGAACATATCGATGAAATCGAAGATACGCTGGAACAGGAAGCCCGCAAGATTTGTGACGAAGACATTGAAATCTGTCGCGCCATCGGCGAACAGGGCCTGAAACTTATCGAGGAAATTTCTGCCAGGAAATCGGGTGACACCGTCAATATTCTTACTCACTGCAATGCCGGTTCACTTGCCACGATTAACTGGGGCACTGCCACTGCGCCAGTCTATTTCGCCAGAGACAAAGGCATCGATGTGCACGTCTGGGTGGACGAGACGCGGCCAAGAAATCAGGGCTCGCAACTCACCACCTGGGAACTGGCCGAAAACAAGGTGCCGCATACACTGATTGTCGACAATGCCGGCGGGCACCTGATGCAGCATGGTCTCGTCGATATTTGCATTACCGGCACGGATCGCACGACCCGGAGCGGCGATGTTGCCAACAAGATCGGCACGTATCTCAAGGCACTGGCCGCCAACGACAACAACATTCCATTTTATGTGGCGCTCCCCTCGACCACCATCGACTGGACGATCAGGGACGGGCTGACCGAGATTCCGATAGAGGAACGAAATCCGGACGAAGTCGCAAAAATTTATGGCAAAGCAGGTGACAAATTTTGCACTGTGCAGACTGTGGGAAGTAATACTGCAATCAGCAACTATGCGTTCGACGTCACGCCAGCCAGATTGGTGACCGGACTGATTACCGAGCGTGGTATTTGTGCGGCCAGCGAAGATGGCCTGACCACACTGTTTCCGGAGCAGTCCGGGCTGGCCTCATGATTGACGAGGGATACATCAAATTCGATTCGCACTGGCGCCAAACCGGTCCGCTGGATAACGCTGAAATTGAATCACTGAATCGCTGGCGCCGGCCACTTTATGATGCGGGATTGATAGGGCACTACGAAGAACACGGGATCGGATTCGGCAACCTGAGCGTTCGCACAGCGGCGCAGCGCCAGTTCATCATCAGTGGCTCGCAGACCGGGCATCTTCCCGATCTTGGTGCCGAGCACTACGCTTTGGTTGAAGATTATGACATCGACCGGAACCGGGTGTATTCGATCGGCGCTCGCGAAGCCTCATCAGAGTCCATGACGCATGCAGCCATCTACGAGCTGGATCCGGAAATTGGCGCAGTTGTCCATGTTCATAGCGAGGAATTGTGGGCAGGATTGAAGGGGTCAGCCGCAACCACCGATGCCGAAGTCGCGTTCGGCACGCCTGAGATGGCGCAGGAATTTCGCCGTCTGTTCAAGGAAACCGATTTTCAAAAGACCGGGATGGCGGTCATGGCCGGACACGATTCAGGCCTTGTCAGTACCGGCAGCAACCTGCAGGAAGCAGCTGAGCGAATTTTGGCAATCGACGCAAAATTCAAAAGATGACAGGAGAGCGCCCGCAGCCTGTCAGGTAACATCAGTTCGCGTTGTTATCAACCAGGATCGGTTCCAGTCTGAAACGATAGGTACGACATGTCCTCCCGATTGCGAGAATCTGGTTGGGCGCCAGTGGTTCGAATGTCGACCTCTTCATTGCCCTGAGTACCGGCTTTCTGAAGATCCTGTGAGTGGATTCTTTCAGCTTTACTCGCGATATATGTCCGTCCTGCCTGATCATGAAGCACACTACCGCCTGGCCCTGAATTCTGTCCCGCCGTGCGATGGATGGATAAGTTGGAAACGTGGTCAGTAACGGTACCCGGTCGGTATTCGAATCCAGGAAATGAGTTACCGAGGTCGTTTCCAGTTGTCCAAATGCCAGCGCCGACCCCAGCAACAGACCTGCTGCCAGCCCTGCACTGACGAAAACAGTGTGCGTCTTATTGTGGATTGGATTCTGCACTGAATTGCCGTTGACGGTCATCGATTTCAATTTCAGGCGCAACAGGATGTACCGCATCCATATACATCGAACGCGCAATCTTCAGCGTCCTTGCGTTTGGATGCAGTTCTTCACCTCGTATCAGGTCCTTCTCCGCCTTATCCCACTGTTTGGTCTTGATATAAATAACTGCCCTGTTGTTAAAACCGCGCCAGTTCTTGTCGTTGCGCGCGATTAGCAGCTCACAATATTTGAGTGCATTATCATAAAGAGCGAGCATGATATATCCGGCGCAGAGATTTGACAGCGCCGCTTCTTCTTCGCGCCGCCCCAGCGCCATTTTCAGTCCCTGGAGCGTCAGGCGAACGCCCTCCGCATCGTTGCCGGCAAGCAACGCCTTCGCTCCATCGTACAAGGGGATATTGCGCGGACCGATGACGGTCGTCGCATTCTGATCACGCATTATCCTTTCAGCCCCCTGCCCCCAGCAAAGCGGCGCGGCAAGAACAAGCACGGTAAGAAGAGCAAATCGGCTGCCCATGTTTTGAAACTCCGATGTTAGCCGCAATTTTAGACCATTTTGGCCCTCTAAAGCACAAACAGGCATCTCAGATGGCCAAATCAAACCGCCATCACCGCCGGGAGCAACGTCCATGCGGATCGGCTATTTATAAGACCCGATTTTTGCGGATAAATTCAATCCGCCGCTGCCATCGTCCACGATGATCAGGTCCCGTTCGACCTCGTTTACATTGGCGCTACCGCTATCGAATGATAATGTAGGAGCGGCCTCAGCCACGAAAACGAAACAACAGGCGCTATGCCCCTGACCAGTGAATTAAAGCAGACCGACCCGATCCGGGGACAAAAATGCGGGTCGGTGCCCTGCATCGATGCGCACGAACTTGCCGGCAATGGCGCTGCGGTCATCGCAACGATCCGCGATGCCTGTCTCAATACCGGCTTCTTTTTCCTCGACCACGCGTTCGACAGCGGGGTCACGATCAGCCGTGTCCTTGGGCAGATGCATGCCTTTTTCGTACTTGACGATTCTGACCCGCTGAAGCAGGCCGTCAATGTAGCTGTGACTAAAACCAGCCAGGGATGGACACCGCTTTTCGGGGAACTCCCATACCAGCCCGGGACGATTGCGCATGTCGAATCCTTTGATTGCGGACGGCGCCCGCAGGAGGGCAGCGATGAACTACCGAATGTCTGGCCCGAGCTGGTGGATTTTCGGCGCGATGTGCGTGCCTGCTGGGATGCGCTGACAAGCGCCGGAACTGCAGTCCTCGAGGGCCTGTCCCTCGCCGCAGGTCTGGAACGCAGGTTTTTTGCCGATCGCTGCAGTTCTCAGCAATTCAATACGATGCGTTTGCTCAATTATCCTGAGAACGATATGCCGGCGACAGATACCGATGTCGGCATATCAGCGCACACGGACTTTGAGTGCATGACGCTGATCTATCAGACTGCACCCGGGCTGGAGCTATTGGCCACCGACGGTGAATGGTA
Organism: Gammaproteobacteria bacterium; assembly: GCA_004357475.1. Classification (GTDB taxonomy): domain Bacteria; phylum Pseudomonadota; class Gammaproteobacteria; order Steroidobacterales; family Woeseiaceae; genus SZUA-117. Next base: position 6,360 of record SMWE01000063.1, on the reverse strand, counting down.
CGACGTGCCCGGACACGATGGCCGGCTGCTAGTGATGCTCGACGACATGATGGAACGATGGACCAATGGTTTCTTCAGGGCGACCGGTCATCGGGTTCGGAACACAGGTGAACAGCGTTACAGCATCGTCATGTTCTTTGCCGTTGACGATGACGAGATAATCTACCCACTGGAGGACTTCATCAGTGAAACTAACCCGGCAAAATACGCTGCCGTCAAACAACGCGATCATTTGCATCGCGAATTGGCAAGGGCGGCCCGCAATCGTGATGCATCTTCGTAGGACGCAATCCATCGAACCTGTTATCGCGCCAATCTTTTAAGAAGGCCGTCCAGTTCGCTACGGGGGAGCCAGCGCCCGCGAACCATCACTCCGTGGATGCGGCGCGTGTTCGTAATGTCATCAAGCGGGTTCGCATCAAGCAGGATGAGATCAGCCACAGCGCCAGTCTTCACGACGCCGGACACACCGGGTCGCCCAAAGAACTCTGCAGGATTGCTAGTCCCGGTTTGCAAAGCTTCATATGGCGTGAGGCCGACATCGACCAGGTACTCGAGTTCACGATGTATGGCAAAGCCGGGGACGTTAAATATCTGCGGTGAGTCCGAGCCCAGCAACAATCCTGCCCCGCTGCGATGCAATGCCAGTATCAGTTGCTGCCGTAACGCGACGGCGCGGGCTGCCGTATCCGGCCTGTAATTTACATCGTCAAGTATGTCGCGTTTGGCGCGGTGCCACCGCGCTACAGTATCTGCCGGCATATATTTCATCTCCGGCCAGTCCACCATGTCGTCAGGATCTAATTCGGACGAGGTTGCGTGCCTGAAAAGGGACTCCGTGGGGACATTCCAGACACCGGCTTCGGCAGTTGCCGCAGCAATTTCGGCGATCTTGGTCTCGTCCGCCTGATCGGCAATAAAGACACCGAAAAACCCACTGAGACCGCCTGAAGGATCATCATTCGGCCTGAGTAATGCCTCCATATAACCGTCGAGGTGGTCAACCGTCGCAATACCCGCTGCCAGCGCCCGCCTGATCCCAACATCCTCCGGCACATGACCGGCAAATCTAATGCCCACGCGATTGGCCGCCGCCGCCATCGCGTCGAATTCCTCTCGCGTGAGACCGGGGTGAATCTTCAGAAAATCGTAACCGGCTGCATGTTGCTCCTCGACCATGCTAATCGCCCTTTCAGGGCTGCTAACACTGCGCCCATTCAGGGATGGTCCGGAGGTGTACAATTGCGGACCCAACCTTTCCCCTTTTTGTAATGCACTTCTCAATTCAAGGTGAGACTGTTGTCCGAGCATGCCGCGCACTGTGGTAATTCCGTTCGCGACGAACAACTGCAAAACCCGATCGAGATCGCGCGAATTGAGGCCCGGCACATGTCCGTGCATTTCGAATAATCCCGGCATCAGGAAGCGGTCCGTACCATCGACGACAAATGCATCCTCTGGCACCGGCGTATCGTCAACATTGCCGACTGCTACGATTTCACCATCGGTAACGATGACAGTGCGGGCACTCAGCACCGTTTCCGACGTCATCGGAATCACGTTAACGTTGATAATGACGATCGACTCGGCGACTGTCGGTGACGCGGCAAGCAGCAAGGCCGGCATTAGGTTTGTGAGAGCTTTCATTGAATCAGTTCTGCGCCTGGGTTTGGCCTAGATGACTTGCTTCAGGGTTGCCCGGCTGATATTGGCACCACAAACGACGACAACAACGTTCTTGCCCTTGTATTTGTGGCCGCTGGCCAGCAGGCCGGCAATCGCGACTCCCGCGGCGCCCTCGATCAGCATGTGGTGGGAATCGATGAACCCTCGCATAGCGTCCGCTATCTGCTCCTCGGAAACGACCACGAATTCGTCCGTAACTTCACGGCAGATATCAAAGGTGATCGCGTCGGCCTCGATACCGCCCGCGGTGCCGTCAGATAATGTGGGACCACTTGGCAGGTCGAGAATCTTTCCTGCCCTGACCGATTCGGTCATTACCGCCGATGCGGCAGGCTGACAGGCTACGACCGTTAGCGAGGGATTCACTGACTTTAAGAACGCGCCGACACCGCTGATCAGACCTCCGCCACCAACCGCGATAAATATCGCGTCCACATTTGATAACTGTTTCGCAATCTCAACCCCGCAAGTCCCCTGTCCTGCTATGACATCCAGATCATTGTATGGGGACAGATAAACCATCCCGTTCTGACTGGCATACTCGCGAGCGTGCGTTTCCGTATCGAGACCATCAGAGCCAAAGAATCGGACATCGCCACCCGCTCGTTTGATTGCGTCCACTTTCGTTGGCGACGTTTGCTCGGGCACGAATATCGTGCCCGAGATACCGAGCTCATTCATCGCATAGGCAATCGCTGCACCGTGGTTGCCACTGGATGCCGCGACCCCACCCGCTTCCCGATCTTCTTTGGACAGAGACAGCAATTTGTTGAATGCACCACGAAGTTTGAAAGAGCCAGTATGCTGCAGATTCTCGAGTTTGAGGTAGACGTTTGCGCCGGTCAGCTCGCTGAAGTATGGCGAATAATCGAGCGGCGTCTCGCGAATATACGAAGCGATCCGATTGGCGGCGAGGACAGCCTGCGCAGGCAGTAATTCCTTGTTCATTTCTTAACTGTACCGCAGAGAGCTGCCGTCAGATATGAACAATTCGCGGGAATTTCCTAGTTCATGCCCTGCGGCAACTCCTGCAACTTGTAGCCCTCCGGTGGCTCGAAAAAACCGGGGCTCACGTCTTCTTGCCTGGCCGAAGTCAGTATTACCTGGCGTTCGAGCGCGCCGCTGGCAGAAAAATCGCGATAGAGAATGGGATATCCATCCAGTTCATTCATGTGCCCGAATAACTCCTGCTGCCGATCGAACGCTTCCATCGCGCCCGCGCCCGGGAATGCCTGTCTCATACTCTCAAAAAAACCGGCAACATCTCTAAGGGCCTGAGCAGTCTCCTGCCCGCCCGCAATATCATCCCAGTCGCTCATACAAAGCTCACGGACCTTCCGGCCGTCACGCATTACTTCATAGTTCCGGCACTTGATGCCTGCTACCGCGCCGTGACTGCCGAGGTCATTGATGATATCTGGTGATTGTTTTGACGTTTGTTTTGGCGCCGCGGTAGGAAACTGCCGTTGCATCATCTGCTCCGCCAGAGCCCGTTGTTCCGGTGGCATCGCCGCCAACGCTTCCTGCATTTGCGTCATGGCCTGGCTTAGCTGTGAGGCCATCGCGTTCATGCGAGCCTGATCAATGATCATGTAGCTTCCCTGCGCATGATCCAGGATGATCATTTCGCCGCGTTCACCATGAAAGATCATGCCACCGGCCTCAGCGCTGCTGACGGAATTAATCTCGAGCCTGGTGTTGGCGCCTGAAGTCGAGATCTGGACGGTGCCGACGATCGGCTGTCCCTGGCCGAATTCTGTCGACTGAAATTCGAGAATCGAGTCGGCAAAAGATGGGGCGCCTGCCACGAAGCCGAGCAGGCAGACTGCAACACATCGATAGAACATCACGGCAATTCCTCAAGGTCGGTTGGTCGGATACCAGTCAACATAATTGTACGCAATGATGGCAGGAGAACACCATACAGCGCCAATTTAACATTATCTGTGATTTACCTGGGCGGGAAAATTGACAACCCGATTGCCCATATGCCACGATTCTCACTCGTTTGACAAAGGCACACCTTTCGAAAGGAAAGGGTCGCAAAACCACCGGTCTAAGGGGAAACCTATGACAGCGGGGTTGCCAAACCGACCTGGTCGCCGGAAGTCCTCGCGGGCGGCCCGCTTCTGGTGGCATTCGCCCGGCAATCTCAGCATATGTGTACCGGTGGTCCGGCGGTTTTTGAAGCCTTAATTCAAACATCGAATTTCGTCCCTTTCGATTTTGGAGCCACAAATGTCAGCAAACCCGATTCACCTTCGGCGCTCAAGCCGTTTTCGCCTGCACAGATTGTCCGGTCCCGCCATCATAAAACCTGTTAGCAGCAGAGTAATTCGCGATGCGCTGAATCCGGATTCCAGATTTTTGCCACCATTTCGCCCAATGGGCGCTAACAGTTCCGCGACGGATTGCACGTCCTCCAGCGCCGGCACCGTCATCGATCTGACTGGCCTGGATCAGATTAAAAACATAGATGCGTACGGTGACACTGTTACTGTGCAACCCGGTGTACGCATCGGTGACCTGGCCCGCGAACTCGCGGCACAAGGCCTCGAACTCGGCGGCAGCCACGACCTTATGAGTCGCACCGTCGGCGGCGCAGTAGCAGGAGCCTGCATCGGTCCGGCTTTCGGCGACGATGGCGCCTTTTTTGCATCGCAAGTCAAAAGCATCCGAGTCATAACACCTAACGGCAAGCCTATCGAAATACGGCAGAGCCAGCACAATCTCCTGAATGCATATCGTATGAGTTTCGGCATGCTCGGCGTCATTGATGAGATCACACTCAAGTCCGGCCGATCAAACCATTTGCCGTCACACACCGGCGCTGTAGTTTCGATCAGTTTGCCGGCGTTGCGGAAAAACTTAGAAACGTAGACGTTGGACTGAAGTTTTACCTGTTGCCGTTTCGCGATCGCGTATACCTTGACCTGAGACGATACAGTCGGGCCGCTCGTTCAACTCACCGCATCCCCTGGAAGATCAAGGACTGGGGTGAGAGCACCGTATTGCCAAAGGTGTTCAAGTCGATAAACCGGATTGTTCCGGTTGCAGGACTACGGTATCGCCTGATTGACGATATCAGCCAGGTAACACAGGGACTGGTCAACAACCGCCTGGTCTCATCGGGCAGTAACTCGACAGCACAACTGAGCAGCACCAGGAAGCATGACGCCTCGAACAGCTTGTATTACTCGACCTGGTTCTTTCCTGCCGCGGATTTCGCAATTGTCGTACAGGCGTATCGCGACTTCTGTTTGAGAATTCACGAGAGCAGTCATTACCGCTGCGACATGCCAACGGTGGGGTTTCGCGTCGGCAGAGACACCTCTGCAATGCTGTCACCCAGTTTTGACGAACCGATGGTGGCGCTGCGCGCGATTTCTACCCAGGCGCAGGGCTGGGAAAACTTTGCCATTGACTTTGGTGACTTCGCCCGTCACTGGGGCGGAGTACCGATATTCAATCAGACACGTGATATTCCCGCAGACTACCCGCAACAAGTGTTCGGCAGCCGGCTTACATTCTTCCGTAAAATCCGTCGGCAATTCGATCCTGAAAACCGTATGATGAATCCGTTTTTGTCACAGTACTTTCTGTAAATAAATACGCTGGCATTGGCATGCGTTCGCGAAAGGTGAAAGGGGAACGGCTTGAAATCCGTCAGGAATCATTACGACGAATTCTTGGCTCCGGTCTATTCATGGATCCTCGGTGACTTCGAGAACGCGTATCAGGCCAACGTGGAATTGTTCGCCAGCCTGGAACTTTCTCCCGAACACGGTGATCTTGCGCTCGACCTTGGCTGCGGGCCGGGTTGTCAGTCGTTGCCGCTTGCCGAACGCGGATTCAGCGTTATCGCAATTGATTTCTGTCAGGAATTGCTTGACGAATTAAAGGAGCGCGCAGGCGATTTGCAGATCACGACGGTTTGCGCTGATCTGAGGGAATTCGACCAGCACATCGACGGGCCGCCCGGCCTGATTGTTTGCATGGGCGATACGCTGGTACATCTTCCGGATACGGCTGCGGTCGAGAAATTTATCGACCGGGTATCTTCCGCAATAAAGCCCGGTGGCACGTTTGTCTATTCAATTCGCGACTATGTATCGAGCGAGCCAGCCGGCGCTGATCGCTTTGTACTGATCAGGGCCGACGATCAGCAGATTTTCACCTGCTTTCTAGATTACAAGGAAAACGTCGTGCACGTACATGATGTGCTGTACCGGAAAGAGGACGGTGCCTGGAAAATGCACATCAGCGATTACCTGAAACTCAGGCTCGACACAGCAGAGATCAATAAGCGTTTGCAGGCCAACGGCCTCGATATCAGTCAGCAAATGACCGAGAAGGGCATGATTGTCGTCGTCGCCACCAAGTTCGGCAGCACCTGAATCGACCGCCAATTCACCATTTTTGGCGCACCCTGAGGTGCGCCGAGCGCATTCCCGCGCGCCGGTGTATCCGGGCAGGATGCTTAATACATTGATTCATAGTTGATTTTCTCTATATAAAAAATACTTCTACCCTATAGCTGGACAATATATATCGAATTGATAGTATGCATCGCCCCGATATATGCCGGGGCAACAACTGGCGGGAATAAATCTGATGGATGTCAAAACAGTTTGTCTTGGGATGCTTACCGACGGAGAAGCCTCCGGTTACGAT
>SMWE01000062.1 GCA_004357475.1 Gammaproteobacteria bacterium | reverse complement strand
TGGCAATTACCTGGCAGTCGAGTTCAACCACAGCCGCCATCAGCCGCGTCAGCGAATCACTGTCGAGCTCCGCGGCAGGGTCATCGAGCAATAAAAGAAGCGCGCGCCCGAGATGCGACTGCACCACCGCCGTGGCGGCAAGAATCAGGGCACAGGCCAGTAATTTCTGCTGTCCCCTCGACACCAGCCGCCTGGCCTGGCGCTCGTCATAAACAAGTTTCAAGTCTGCGCGCTGCGGGCCAGCCTGAGTGGCGCACAATTGCCTGTCCCGATCCATTCCGGCCGTGAGCACTTGTGCAAGCGATTTCTCAGTGCTCCAGCCCTGCTGGTATTCGATATCAACCGTGCTGCCGAGGAGTGCCGCCCCAATGTCTCTGAGTGCTGGCCGGGTGATAGCCAGCACCCGACGGCGTGCTTCATGGACCTCATACCCGGTTTCCACGAACTCTTTGTCCCAGCCAGCGAGCGCATCATGACTCGCGTTCTCCTTGAGCGCCGCGTTTCTTTGTTTCAACGCGCGGCGAAACCGCCGCCATTGATCAAGATAGCCCCGTTCCACGTGGAACGCTATCCAATCGATGTAGCGTCTACGCTCCGCCGGGCCGCCGGCAATCAGATTATGAATATCCGGGTCCACGATTTGCAGCGGCAGCACTTCAGCGAGGCCAGCGGCGCCAGCCACGGTTTCGCCGTCAATGTGGATTTCCAGACCTTCACGGCTGTTTCTGACACCGATCACCGTTTCCCGCGTCCCAGTATCTGCCTTGCCAAAAAGCACGAATTCACTAGCGCCATGCCGAACCAGATTCTGTGTTGGCGCCCCGCGAAAAGACCTGCCGCGACCCAGGTAAGCAATAGCTTCCAGCAGGCTGGTCTTACCCGAAGCATTAGGGCCGAATATCAGGTTGTAGTGGGCATCAAACTCAAGCTCTGCAGAGGCCAGGCAGCGGAAGTCAGTGCATGTAAATTTATTGAGTGGCAACCGACCACTTCATCATCAGAGCCGCATCGGCATCACGACGTATTTGCATTTGGCGTTACCGGGCTCCCGAAGCAGGCAGCTCGAATTACCATCTACCACTGCGAGCGCTACCTCCTCTGAATCGATCGCCGCCAGGGCCTCGAGCAGGTAATTCACATTAAAGCCAATTTCAATGTCATCACCGGCATAAGATATTTCCACCTCTTCCTCGGCTTCTTCCTGCTCAGGATTATGCGCCTGGAGCAACAACCCGTCTTTCTTGATGATTAACCGGATTCCCCGGTATTTCTCATTCGACAGGATCGCTGTCCTCTGCAGCGCCCCACGCAAGGCTTCCCTGTCTACTGTTAGCTCGTTACTCGTATCCTGCGGAATCACGCGTTCATACTCGGGAAACCGCCCATCGATCAGCTTTGAGGTAAAACGTATTCCCTCAAGCTGAATACGAATGTGATTGCTGCCAAGCTCAATCTCCAGTTCTCCCTCGCTCCCCAATAGACGCTGTAACTCCAGCACACCTTTCCGCGGGACAATCACTTGCTGCTCTGGCATTTTCTTATCGTCCAACTCTACTTCGCACAACGCCAGCCTGTGCCCATCTGTCGCCACCGCCCGCAAATACTTCTGCCCGGTCTCCAGCAACAACCCGTTAAGGTAATAGCGCACATCCTGTTGCGCCATGGAAAAATGTGTCTTATCGAGCAGCTTCGACAATGTGACCTGCGACACCAGCAGACTTTCCCCTGCATTAATATCCTCAATCGTCGGAAATTCCGCTGCCGGCAATGTCATGAGGGTAAACTTACTTCGGCCCGATTTTACAGTCAGCTTCTCGCCGCTGAGATTCATCGACACTTTAGCGTCGGCCGGCAACGCCCGGCATATGTCCAGCAGCTTACGCCCAGGTACTGTCACTTCTCCGGCGGTCTCAACCTCGACCTCTGTCGTCGCAACGAGTTCTACCTCAAGATCCGTTGCTGTCATCCCAACTTGTCCATCCCTGGCAATCAGCAACACGTTCGCGAGGATTGGCATGGTTTGCCGACGCTCAACAACACCAATCACAGCCTGTAATGGTTTAAGTAAGGCCTCGCGACTTGCGGTTAACTTCATTGATGCCACCTGTTAATAAATATTAAAAATAAGTCGGCTATTATTATTATTATTAGGTGTACCTGGCCCTGTGGATAACTTTATTTTATTTATTAAAATCAATATGTTACATATGAATTTAGCAAGCGAAAACCACGGTATTCGATGCTTGGGTGGTATGTATTAGCTGTGCGTAAATAAAGCCGTGATTTTTGTTCACGGTTTATCCACATCAAGTGGTCAGGGTTCTCAACAGATTCACATAATCCTCCTCTACCCGGTTTTCGGTTTCGCGCAAAGCCGCTATTCTGCGGCAACCGTGCAGAACTGTTGTGTGGTCACGGCCGCCAAAAGCATCTCCAATCTCCGATAAGCTGTGGTTTGTCAGTTCCTTGGCTAGCGTCATCGCAATTTGTCTTGGCCGCGCGATAGATCGGCTGCGCCGTTTTGACAGCAGCTCCGCAACACGAATTTTGAAGTAATCCGCGACTGTTTTCTGGATATTTTCAATAGAAACAAGTCGGTCCTGCAAAGCAAGTAAATCCTTGAGCGCCTCTTTGGCAAAATCCACGCTGATCGGCCGACCGGTGAAACGGGAGTTGGCGATGACTCGACGTAAGGCACCCTCGAGCTCACGAACGTTCGATCGAATGCGCTTAGCAATGAAAAAAGCGACTTCTTCAGGGAGCATCTCGCCTTCACCGGCGGCTTTACTCATCAAAATCGCCACCGATGTCTCAAGCTCCGGTGGCTCGATTGCAACCGTAAGTCCCCAGCCAAATCGTGATTTGAGCCGTTCTTCAAGACCATTTACTTCTTTGGGGTAACGATCACAAGTCAGCACAATTTGCCGCTGACCTTCGAGCAGGGCATTAAATGTGTGAAAAAACTCTTCCTGCGACCGTTCTTTTCCTGCAAAGAACTGTATGTCGTCTATGAGCAAGGTATCGAGCGAGCGGTAGAACCGCTTGAATTCTGAAATCGTGTTGTGTTGCAGTCCTTTAACCATGTCACCGACAAATCGCTCCGAGTGCAGATAGCAAACGCGGTCGTCAGGATTGCGGGCGAGCATGGCAATGCCAATTGCGTGCATGAGGTGTGTCTTGCCCAGTCCGACGCCACCGTAAATAAACAGCGGATTATACGATTTGCCGGGATTCTCACTGATCTGGATTGCGGCAGCCCGGGCGAGCTGGTTGCTTTTGCCTTCGACAAAATTTTGAAACGTAAACTCCGGGTTGAGCCGCGAGGTGATTGTAGTGGTGGCATTGCTCCTGACCGGTGATGACAAAGTCGTAACCATCGGTGTCGCTGGCTGCCGCGAGCCAACTTCAACCACTACCTCGCTGGCGCCGTCAATCAGCTCAAGGATTCTTTCAATGTAATGCTGCTGCAGCCAGTCGACCACAAACCGGTTGGGAGCCAGCAGTTTCAGAACACTGCCATCTTCCACTGCCTGCAATGGCCTGATCCAGGTATTGAACTGCTGCTCCGGCAGTTCAGCTTGAAGGTCGCGGACACAGCGATTCCATAGTGTTGTTTCGGCCTGCAAAAAATTTCCCCGGGGCACGGAAGGTGTTTTTAATTGGATTGGAGACCGCGCAGTCTATAACGTCTATTGAGGCTTCGCCAGACGATCTGAATTTGCGCATATTGTGCACTGCAGCTGCATTTGGAGCGATTATTAATATGCTGCATAAGGTCTTATTCTATTGACAGAATTGGACCTTATGCGTACCCTTGCCGCCCTTCTTTCCAACGGTCTTCGGTTCGTTAAGAGATATCATAAGCCGCTGAAACGGCGCAAAATGACATGCAGGTATCAGTGACATGAAACGCACTTTCCAGCCCAGTAATCTGAAGCGGGCACGCACGCATGGTTTTAGAGCACGAATGGCGACTAAGGCGGGGCGCCTTGTGTTGAAGCGGCGGCGCGCGAAGGGACGAGCGCAGCTCTCGCCGCAGCACTAAGTATCCGCGACCACGCATCCAACGGAAAAAATTCCAATAGCAGGCACGATGGCGAAGCGCCTCTTCAAACGGCGTAGCCGGCTTCTTGATGCTTCTGCTTACAGCCGCGTCTTCAAGGAAGCAAAACGCAGCCGCGACAGGATGTTTACGGTTCTTTACAAAGAAAACGGCGAGCAGGAAGCACGGCTCGGTATGGCAATTTCCAAAAAACACTGTCGGCTTGCAGTTCGACGCAACCGGCTAAAGCGGGTCGTTAGGGAATCTTTTCGGCACCACTGTGCGGACCTTAAGGGTCTTGACGTGGTGGTCCTGAACCAACTGGGAGCAATGCGAGCCGGTAATCAAGCGCTTTTTGACAGTTTGCATCAACATTGGCAAAGATGTCGTTCAACCCAAGCAAGTGAAGTGGGATAAACGCGTAATGGACAATCAAAGATTGCTGGTCTGGGCATCGTTCGGCATGCTGGCGTGGCTGACGTACCAGGCCTGGCAAGCGGATTATGCATTGGTACCCGCACTCGAGACCCAGCCCGCTGCGCAAGAGACCGGCGGCCCCCAGGGTGGCGCTGGTGTATTACCTTCATTGCCGGCTGCGGCTGCCGATTCGACACCAGCGAGCCAGCAAACACCGAGCCTGGATGTCGAGCGCGAGGTAATCCGCCAAGCTGATAGCCGCATCGTCCGCGTAACGACGGATGTACTCGAGGTTGAAATCAACACCACGGGCGCGACTTTGCAGCGCGCTGTCATTCGACATTACCCTGTTAACAAGGACGAACCGGACACACTGGTCGAGCTTTTGAGCCCGGCAGGACCCGCTCGCGGAATGATTCAGACGGGCCTGATCGCGGAGGGCGACGGCGCCGAACCGAATCATCTCGCGGTGTTCGAATCGCCCAGGACAGAGTACGAGTTGCGTGGCGCCGATGAAATCGTAGTGCCGTTTACCTGGACCGACGGGCAGGGCATCAGCGTTGCAAAAGAAATTCGTTTCACGCGCGGCAGCTATCGCATCGACATAACGCAGCGGCTCGTCAACAGGAGTGGTGCAGACTGGCGCGGCGCAGAGTATGCGCAGATCGAGAGACGCTCCCGCGAAGTCGAACGCTCGATGTTCAATGTCGATACCTATTCATTTGACGGACCGATCATTTACGACGGTGACAAATCTGAAAAGCTTGATCGTGATGACCTGTTATCCGATGGACCGTACGAGATCAAGGCGGCGAATGGTTGGGTTGGATCTATAGAGCACCACTTTCTGAGCGCGGTTGTGCCCGCAAAAGATGCTGAATATCGATACAAGGTTTCCGTTACTGGTGACACCTCAGTGGCGAGCCTTATCAGGAGCCCGTCGATTTACGTGCGCTCCGGTTCAGAATTCACTTTCGAAACCGCTGTTTTTGTCGGGCCGAAACTTCAGGATCAGCTGGAGCAGCTGGACGAGAGCCTGAAACTGACCGTCGATTACGGCTGGCTCACGATAATTTCGCAGCCGCTGTTCTGGCTGCTGAACAAGGTTCATTCTTTCGTTGGCAACTGGGGCCTGGCAATCATCCTGGTGACCATCCTTATCAAGATGACGTTCTACAAGCTGACCGAAGCCAGTGGACGGTCAATGGCGAAGATGCGTGAAATTCAGCCGCGCATGAAGGCCCTTCAGGACCGGTACAAGGACGATCGCCAGGCGCTGAGCCAGGCGATGATGGAGCTCTATAAGAGAGAAAAGGTAAATCCGGCTGCCGGTTGCCTGCCGATCCTGATTCAGATGCCGTTTTTCCTGGCGTTTTACTGGGTGTTGCTGGAAAGCGTGGAAATGCGCCAGGCGCCGTTCGCCCTGTGGATCACTGATCTGTCCTCGCGCGACCCGTTTTTTATTCTGCCACTCATTATGGGTGGCGCAATGCTCTTCCAGCAGCGACTCAACCCGGCACCGGCCGATCCGGTGCAGGCAAAAGTCATGCAGGTGATGCCGATCATGTTCACCGGATTTTTCGCGTTCTTCCCATCTGGGCTCGTGCTTTATTGGGTTACGAATACGCTGCTCTCTATCTCGCAGCAGTGGTACATCAACAAAATCGTGCACGAAGAAGCCGCTGCGCGCAGCGGTAAGAAAAGCAAGGACAAACCAAAGTCCTGAACCAGGCCGGGAATCCGGAGACCGATATGCCGGAATATGCAAGGGACACAATTGTTGCGGCAGCGACCCCGCCGGGTAAGGGGGGAATCGGCATCGTGCGTATGTCCGGTGACGACGCGAGTTGGCTGGCGCTGGCGATGCTCGGCAAGGTGCCGCAACCGCGCCTGGCGACGTGCGCGACAATACGCAACAGGAACGGCGATGAGCTGGACAGCGGTATCGCGCTCTACTTCCCCGGACCCGCGTCATACACCGGCGAATCCGTGTTCGAATTTCACGGGCATGGCGGGCCGGTCGTCGTAGCATCTGTCATTGATGCCGCGGTTGAACTTGGGGCGCGACGCGCCGAGCCGGGAGAATTCTCGAAGCGTGCGTTCCTGAACGGCAAACTCGACCTGGTTCAGGCGGAGGCCATAGCAGACCTGATCGATAGCGGCACCTCACAAGCGGCAAGGGCGGCGCTACGGTCGTTAAGCGGTTCGTTCTCTCACGCGGTTGAAAATCTGCAGCAACAACTCGTTAACCTGCGGCTGCATGTTGAGGCAGCGATCGATTTTCCGGAAGAGGAAATCGATTTTCTGTCAGATCAGGATTTGCTGCGAAAAATCGAAGCATGTGCGGAGGCCTTTGCGAAGCTTCGGCGCGAGGTAAATATCGGCCGCGTGCTGCGCGACGGGCTGCAACTCGTCATTGTCGGTAAACCTAACGTCGGCAAGTCGAGCCTGTTGAATTTGTTGAGCGGGCAGGAAACCGCAATCGTTACGGAAGTTGCGGGCACAACGCGGGATATCATAAGAGAACGAATTGAAATCGATGGGCTGGCGGTAGAGCTCGTTGACACTGCCGGACTCAGGGACGACCCGGACAGAATCGAGGCAGAGGGTATACGCCGCGCGCGCGAAGCGCTGAAGCATGCCGACGGCGTCTTGTGGATTCAGGATGCGAGTGCCCCCGAGGCCGGGGAACTGGACGAAGAGATTCCAGGTGAAATACCGGTCATTATTCTGCGCAACAAAATCGATGTTACGGGCGATACGCCGGGACCACTGAAGGAAAATCCGACAACCCTGAATGTGTCCGCGAGGACCGGTGCCGGTATCGACGATCTTCGCGAAACTATTCGCCAGCTGGCCGGTTACCAGGACCTTGGCGAGGGCGCCTTTACGGCGCGCCGCCGGCATGTAGATGCGATCGTCATGGCTGCAGATCATTTCCAGCGTGGGCTGGAGGCGCTCGAAAAAAACGCGGCGGGCGAGTTGCTGGCTGAAGATCTCAGGTTGTCCCACGAGGCGCTTGGCGAGGTCACCGGTTCATTGACCAGTGACGACCTGCTCGGCCGGATCTTCTCGGAGTTTTGCATCGGCAAGTGACGCAATCTCCTGATCTGACCTCACTCTCAAACAAGTGCCCGGCAAGGTGCACCGCGCACCCCGCTTTGGCGGCCTTTTATGTACGCAGTGTCTAGTTCGTTTTGCCGTGCGGCCCGCATTTGAGCCGCCGCGATCAGCCAAGCAGTCCCTCTCGCCGGTATAGGCGCGCACAAATCCAGGTCAGAAGTGCACCGATTAACAATGTGCCGCCGACGGAAACGACAACATGCAAAATGTTAACCGGCTCGTTCCTGATCAGGCCAACCAGCAACAGGTGCTGGCTTAAGCTGGGGATGAACATCAATGCCGTAGTCGGCCGCACCATCAGGATCGAAACGAGAAGTATGGGCAAGGTCGGCGCGAGCAATACCACGCTTACCCAGGTCTGTGCTTCCTTGAAGCTCTTGGTGAACGACGCAACCATCGTCATCAGCGAGGCACCGACGAGTGCAAAGGGCACCAGCAACAAAAAAGCGGTCAAGACAACCAGCGGACCGAAATTCGGCGTCATGCCGAGTTCCACCAGCGGCATGAACTTCAGTGTGAAGTAAAAGCAGGTAAGGCTCAGGCTCAGGGAGATGGCCATGAACAGGCAGGCTGCGAAAATTTTGCCGAATATGAGGTGATCGCGTTTCACCGGGAGACACAGCAGTGGTTCGAGCGAGCCGCGCTCGCGCTCACCGGCGGTGGCGTCGATGGCGAGATTCATGCCACCGGTCAGCAGCGCAAAAATGAAAAAGTAGCTCAACATCCCGAGCAGTATCGCGGAACGGCCGCTCGGCGTGGAAACATCGACCTCATCGATGTTCAGTGGACGCATTACCTGTGGGCTGACACCGCGGATCGTCAGCCGCAATGCGGCGAGTTCCTGGTTGTACGCCTGCAGCGCGCGCCGTGCCCGGCGGCTCTCACGCTCGGCCTGGGTGTTTGCCTGGTCTGTAATCACCTCGACAGTCGCCGGAATCAGCGCGGCCAAATCCTGAGCAAAGGTGTCCGGAATTACGATGATGACATCGTGCTCGCCGTTCGTCACCGCCTCGATCGCCGCTGCACGCGTGGCCGGGCCATCCATGATGTTGATGTTGCTGCTTTGCAGGAAGGCAATAAGGTTCGGCGCATGTTCCTGGCCGATTACCGGCAGGTCGAGCGCCTCACTCTCGTTGCTCAGCGATTGCTTGACGGACAGGTTGATAACGAATGCGAAAAGGATCGGGCCAAACAGCGGCCCCATCAGTAGTGCGGTCAGCAAGGTGCGGCGATCGCGGAAGTTCTCGGTGATCTCTTTGAAGAACACGGTGTGAATGGTTTTCATTCTGCCGGCTCCACCGTAAGGATCGCCTTAACGAACGCCTCTTCGAGATCGGCGCAGCCGGTCGCGTTGCGAATGCCGTCCGGACTGTCATGCATTGCAACCTTGCCCTCCGCAATGATGACGATTTCGTCACACAGCGCCGCCACTTCCTGCATCACATGACTTGAAAAGAGAACACACCTTCCGGCGGCCTTAAGCTGACGAATCAGCTCACGCAGAGACCTCGTCGCCATGACGTCCAGGCCGTTGCTCGGCTCGTCGAGGATGATGTTCTGCGGTTCGTGCACGAGGGAGCGAGCCAGCGATACCTTGGTACGCTGACCCTGCGAAAAACCTTTCGTGCGCCGGTCGGCGAAGTCATTGATATCAAGCTGATCGATCACCGTCTGTACGCGCGCATCGATGATCTCCGGCGACATGTCACAGAGCATTGCGTAGTAGGCGATGTTCTCACGCGCTGTCAGGTGCGGATATAAACCGGATCCGTGCGGCAATGTTCCGATTCGGCCGCGCGCCGCAAGGGCATCGCCAACGACATCCACGCCATCGATGGTTGCCGTGCCGGAATCGGGCTTCAGGACCGTGTACAGGATGCGCAGCGTCGTGGACTTGCCGGCGCCGTTTGGTCCAAGAAGACCGGTGACGCGACCGTCCTTTGCCTCAAAACTGATGCCGCGTATGGCACGCACCTCACCGAATGACTTGTGTAGACCATTGACACGGATCATTCGGACGGCCCCGAGAAATCGAGGAAGAACGGCATCGCAAACAGGCGCTCCAGGCAATCGGTTTCAAGTGTCTGCGGGTCCGCTGTTTCGACAAAATCCGCGATCACGTCCGGCATGCAGCCGCGTGGCGCCTGGCCGTGGCCCTGCTTATGGCCGATCAGTAATCGTGCGTTGCCGAGATCAATAGCCGCAAGCTCGGCATAGCGCGGCGGCGTGACCGGATCGGCCTCGCCGGAGAGCAGGAGGACCGGCACGTCGCTGGCCAGCGGCATTTTGAATTGATCGTCGATAAGGCCCACGGGCCAGACCGAACAGATAGCCTCGAGGGCGTCGAGTTGCACCGGGCCGATATAAGTTGCATCCAGCGCATCGCGCCCGACGTTCTCACCTGCAAAATAGGGAGCATCTTCGGTGCAGACAACGGTGTTGTGCATGCCGAGACTCAGCGCGTCCGACATGCTGTCGGCAATCATAATGAATTGCGCCGCGAGCGGCGCATAGTTTCCCTGGATCGCCTCATTAATGAGCATCGGCATGATAGCCACCGAGTTTGGGTGGTAACTGAGCAAGCGCAGCACGGCAGCCATTTCCGGGCGGCCAAAATTAATCTCTTCGGGCCTGCCGCTGACAGGATTTGGCAGGGTGATCGTTACGGGCTCATCCTCCAGCGCGTCACGCAGCCTGCCGAAGTCCTCGCGTATGTCCGGAAACGCCTGTGCACAATCCTCGTTCTTCGCGCAGCGGTCAAATATCGCGTCGAGCGCGTTTTGTGCGTCGACGGCAATGCCGGGGCCGAGCGCGATCTGCGGCGGCACTACCCCATCCAGGATAACGGTGCGCGTCGATTCCGGATACCGGCGCGCAAAATGTTGCGCAACACGCGAGCCATAGGAAATGCCGTACAGGTTGAATTTCGTGTAGCCAAGCGCCACACGCAACGCCTCGAGGTCACGTACCGCAACACTGGTCGTAAAAAACCGCGGATCATGAGGCAATTGATCGAGACACGCTTTGGTATCGGCGATGGTTTGCTCACGGGAGAAACGCCCCTCGAGAATTTCCTCATCTTCCTCGCAATTCATCGCTGCGGACTGGCCGGTACCGCGCTGATCGAGCAGGACAATATCGCGATTCCGCCGGATCATTTCGAACGCGGCGCTGTATGCCGCGTAGAAATCGGATGAGGCTTGTCCAGGTCCGCCGGCAATGGGCACAAACGGATCGGGCTCCGGCTCGAGGGTCAGCGCCGGCACCACGGCAACAAACAGCTCGAGCAGCGGGGACTCCGGATTGGCAGGGTCCTCGTTGCGCGCAAGCCGGCCGCAGCGGGCCTTGATGCCCGGAAAGCCCCGCCCTGCCCGGATGCGGCAGTCTTCCAGTGCCAGCGTTGGCTCATTGCCTGTTTGCCGGGCACCGGCCGGCATGGCCACCAGCAGCGCGGCCGCGATAATGACTAAATGTCTCAATTCGGCTTCCGTTTGCAATAGCAATAGCGGCGCTATATTCCCGATATGCTCATACCGTGTAAAGCGTTATGGCACTTCCCCGTAGCCGCGATTAGAATAGCGGCCCCGGAAAACTGACTATTTTTTGCTCAATGCCTGCAGACACGAAATACGATGTCATCGTTATCGGCGGCGGCCACGCTGGCACCGAAGCGTCCCTTGCTGCCGCGCGCGCCGGTGCGCGGACACTGCTCATTACGCAAAACATGGCGACGCTCGGCCAGATGAGTTGTAACCCGGCCATCGGTGGCATTGGCAAGGGTCATCTGACAAAAGAAATCGATGCACTGGGCGGCGCGATGGCGCAGGCAATAGACCAGGCTGGCATCCAGTTTCGTACCCTGAATGCTAGCAAGGGGCCGGCCGTCCGCGCGACGCGTGCCCAGGCGGACCGCCAACTTTACCGCCGGGCGATTCGCAATATTCTCGAGGGTCAGGCAGGACTGTCGATTTTTCAGCAGTCGGTCGACGATCTCATGATCAAAAACGATCGCGTTACCGGCGTCGTCACCGGAGCTGGCGTGAAGTTTTTTGCCACAGCTGTGGTGCTGACGGTGGGAACGTTCCTTGGCGGCCGCATCCTTATTGGCGATACGGAAAAGGCTGGCGGACGCGCGGGAGACCCTGCCTCGATCAGGCTTGCAGATCGTCTGCGGGAAATGCCGTTTCGCGTCGCGCGCCTGAAAACCGGCACCCCGCCACGACTCGATGGCAAGACACTGAATTACGATGTGATGAGCGAGCAACCGGGTGATGAACCGACTCCGGTGTTTTCTTTCCTCGGCAAGCGCAGCGACCATCCTGAACAGGTGAGCTGCCACATCACGCACACAACGCAGGAGACGCACGATATCATCCGCGGTTCCCTGTCCGAGTCGCCGATGTACACAGGCGTCATCGAAGGTGTCGGGCCGCGTTATTGTCCTTCGATCGAAGACAAGATCGTGCGCTTCGCAGACAAGAATTCACACCAGATTTTTGTCGAGCCCGAAGGGCTCAACACGCACGAAGTCTATCCAAACGGTATCTCAACGAGCCTGCCTTACGACACGCAGGTTCGTTTCGTGCGGTCTGTCATTGGATTCGAGCGCGCGCATATTACGCAAGCTGGTTACGCGATCGAGTATGACTATTTCGATCCGCGCGACCTGCAACCGACCCTGGAAACACGCTTCGTCTCCGGACTTTATTTTGCGGGCCAGATAAACGGTACGACGGGGTACGAAGAAGCCGGCGCGCAGGGGATACTGGCGGGTATCAATGCGGCCTGTCAGGCCATGGGTCGGGATGGCTGGTATCCGGCACGCAGCGATGCGTATATCGGCGTACTCGTAGACGATCTGATTACTCGCGGTGTCAGCGAACCCTACCGCATGTTTACCAGCCGCGCCGAGTATCGGTTGCTACTCCGGGAAGACAATGCAGATCTTCGCCTGACACCGGTCGGCCGCGATCTCGGTCTGGTTGATGATCATCGCTGGCAGGTGTTCAACCAAAAACGCGATGCGCTGGTGCAGGAACAGGACCGCTTGCAGGGAATTTTCGTGCGTCCGGAGCGCTTTAACGACAGCGACCGGCGCATTCTTGGCGCGCTGCAGAGAGAATGCCGCGCAGCAGAATTGTTACGCCGGCCGGATCTCGGTTACGCGGACATCACTGCGCTGTCATCGGTAGGCAGTGGTCGCTGGCAACAGCACATGTCTGACGAACAGGCTGGACAGGTTGTGCAGCAACTCGAGGTGCAGGCAAGGTACGAAGGTTATATCGAGCGACAACAACGCGAAATCGACAAACATGCCAGGCAGGAATCACTGGTGCTTCCCGAGGACATCGACTACGGGAGTGTCACCGGCCTGTCGACTGAAGCACGCCAGCGGCTGGCAGGGGCACGTCCGCTAACGCTCGGCCATGCATCGCGGCTCGAGGGAGTTACCCCATCGACCGTATCGCTGTTGCTGATTCATCTCAAGAAACGGAATTTGCAGCGAACTGCGTAGGAGCGGCTTCAGCCGCGAATAGATCGCCCGCCAGGGCGGGCTCCTATGAATCGTTACTACAATTTTCTTGCGTCCGGATATAAATGCCCATTTCTAAATATTGAACGGGTAGACAGTTTCTTAAGGCTGATGCGGTATCCTGACCCTCCCCAGGGCTATGGACGAACTTGCGAGACGCATGAACCACGGGATTCCTTTTTTCAAGTGCCTCTCCCGGCAGCGCCTGGGGATTTTCGCCTGTATCGCAATTCTCCTGTCTGCCTGCGGTGGCGTGGAGGACGCGCGACGGGAATCTGTCCTGAATCGTGGTCTCGGCGCCGAGCCCGAGTCACTGGACACTCACAAAGCAAGGACCAACCAGGCGGGAGACGTGCAACGGGATCTTGGCGAGGGGCTTAGCGGATATACCGCCGATGGTCAGCTCGAGCTGGCTGCTGCAGAACGTGTGGAAGTGTCAGACGACGGGCTGCAATACACATTCTGGTTGCGACCGGAGAGCAAGTGGTCCAACGGTGACCGTGTCACCGCACACGACTTTGTGTTCAGTTTTCGACGCCTGGTTAATCCAGCCACCGCCGCCTTTTATGCGCAACAGTCTCTCGGTGATGTTGTCAACGCGACGGAAATAGTCGCGGGGAAGAGACCCGCCGAGGATCTTGCCGTTGAGGCCATCGATGATTTGCAATTAAAGATAACGCTCAACAACGCGGTACCGTATTTTCTCGCTCTGCTTACCCACCCAAGCACATTTCCGATGCACCGCCCGTCGGTCGAATTGTACGGCGATGCACACGCGCGTCCCGGGAACCTGGTATCAAATGGCGCCTATAAACTTCAGGCATGGGAAGTTGGATCCTATATCGAGATCGTTCGTAACGAGCATTACCGGAATAACGACAAGACGGCGATCGACCGCGTGCGACATCATATAACGCCGGAAGACGCAACGGAGCTGAATCGCTACCGGGCCGGGGAGCTCGATATCACGTTTAGTGTACCGTCCGAGGCGTTTCAGCAGATGCGTAAGCAGCGCCCGCACGAACTGCGGGTGTCGCCATATCTGGCGGTCTATTACTACGGTTTCAATCTGACCAGGCCGCCCTTCAGGGACAATCCGAAACTGAGGCAGTCGCTGTCGATGGCGATCGACCGTGAAATCCTGACGGAAAAGGTCACTGCACGTGGCGAAGTGCCGGCTTATGGCTGGGTGCCGCCGGGTATCAACAATTACGAACCTCGTCAATTTCTTTATGCGACCTTGTCGAAGGACGAGCGGCACAGGAAGGCGCGCGAGTTGTACCGGGAGGCCGGATTCAGCGAGGACAAGCCGTTCAGCGTAGAAATTCGCTATAACACGTCGCAGGGGCACCGGCGCATCGCACTGGCCGTGCAATCGATGTGGCAGGAGGTGCTCGGCGTTGAGTCGACTTTGATTAACGAAGAGAGTCAGGTGTTGCTCGAAAATATTCGAATGCAGGATGTCACGGAGGTTTTTCGTTTGAGCTGGACCGGCGATTATAATGATGCGCACACGTTTCTGAGTATCATGGAAAGTGACAATCCCTCCAACCTGATCGGATTCCACAACGACGAATACGATGGACTGATGGACAAGGCTGCAGTACAGACGGATTTGCGAGTTCGCCAGGTTTACCTCGAGGAGGCGGAGAAATTGTTACTGGCGCAGCACCCGGTGATCCCCCTGTACTTTTATGTCAATAAAAACATGGTGAGGCCGCGCGTTCGCGGCTGGGAAGACAATGTGCTGAATTACCATTACAGTCAGCACCTGAGCCTTTCTGATACCGACTGATTATTGTGCTGCGCTACGCGCTTCTGCGTATCTTCGGGGCAATACCAACATTGTTGCTGGTTATTGCGCTCGCCTTTCTTATGGTGCATGCGGCGCCGGGCGGACCTTTTGACGCGGAACGCGTGCTACCGCCGGAGATAGAGGAGAATATCGCCCGGGCTTATCACCTCGACGAATCACTGCCGCAGCAATTTATCCGCTATCTTGGCGGTTTAGTCCGCGGTGATTTTGGGCCTTCTTACCGGTATCGTGACTACAGCGTTTCTGAATTAATCGGCAATGCACTGCCGGTGTCAATGCAGCTGGGGGTGCTGGCAATGTTGCTCGCGATTGTCGCCGGTGTTGCGGCTGGGCTAACCGCCGCGCTTAGCAAAAATTCATTCATAGACAGGCTGGTTACCGGAATTGCAATGACCGGTATCTCGGTGCCGGTATTTGTAGTAGCGCCGGTGATGGTACTGGTGTTTGCGGTGTACCTGCAGTGGTTGCCGGCAAGCTGGACCGGTGGCACCAGCATATCGCGGCTTATTTTGCCGGTCGTGGCGCTGGCGTTGCCACAGATTGCGTACATCGCGCGGCTTACCCGGGCGAGCATGATCGGTGTACTCAGCAGCGATTACGTGCGCACGGCCAGGTCACAGGGACTCAGAACCATCTCGATTATTCGTTACCACGCGCTGAAGCCGGCGATGTTGCCGTTACTTTCCTACATGGGCCCGGCAATTGCAGGGATACTTACAGGTTCCGTTGTCGTTGAGGAAATTTTCGGCATACCGGGAATCGGGCAGTTTTTCATACGCGGCGCATTGAATCGCGATTACACCCTGGTTCTGGGGATTGTTATTTTCTACGCGACGCTGCTTATTTTGCTGAACCTGGTTGTTGATTTGCTATACGGCATCCTGGACCCGAGGATTCGTGGCCGATGAATTATCTCGCCGCAATCAAACCGCTCATCCGCAAAAGCCGGGACAACAAGACGATCGTGGTGTGCAGCAGCATACTGCTACTGATTGCTGCAGTTGCATTGATCGGACCACTGCTCAGCCCACACCATTATGCGAGCACGGACTTCGAGAATCCCCTCATGTTGCCATCGGCAAGCGGCTGGCATCTCTTTGGAACGGATGACCTTGGCAGAGATCTTTTCGTAAGAACATTGCTCGGTGTGAAGATAACGCTGTTCGTGGCCATTATTGCAAGTTGTGTGAGCCTCGGTATCGGCGTTGCATATGGCGCTATTGCCGGCTACGTCGGCGGCACAGTCGACGCGGTCATGATGCGGGCAGTCGATGCGCTTTATGCTATGCCGTTCATATTTTTTGTCATCCTCCTGATGGTTGTGTTCGAGCGCAACTTCCTGCTCATCTTCGTAGCGATCGGCGCCATCAACTGGCTGGATATGGCCAGAATTGTCCGCGGGCAAACACTGAGCCTGAAGCAGCGAGAGTTCGTCGATGCGGCACGACTCATTGGCGTATCAACGCCTGGAATTATTTTGCGCCACATCACGCCTAACTTGCTGGGCGTCGTTGTCGTTTACATGACGCTGACGATTCCGCAGGCGATCCTGGTCGAGTCGTTCCTGAGTTTTCTCGGCCTGGGCGTACAGGAACCGCAGACTTCACTGGGCGCGCTGGTGAATGGTGGCGTAAGCAACATGGAGGGGGCACCATGGTTGTTGCTGATTCCGTCCATCGTGCTTGCGGTAATCCTGCTTTGTTTCAATTTTCTGGGTGACGGGCTAAGAGACGTCACAGATCCGAAAAAGAAGACCTGATGAGTCTGCTGGAGGTAAAGGATCTCAGCATTCGATACGCGGACTCCGCGAAGCCGGTTGTGCAAAACTTAAGTTTTTCGATCGAGGCGGGTCAGTCACTCGGCATGGTCGGTGAGTCCGGTGCCGGAAAGACACAAACGGCAATGGCGGTGATGGGTTTGTTGCCGGCCAATGCAATCACCAGCGGAAGTATTCGTTTCGATGGACAGGAGTTCCTGGGTGCTGCACCGGATGTTTTGAATCGCTATCGTGCGTGCCGTATCGCGATGGTATTTCAGGATCCACTGACTGCGCTAAATCCATACGTAAGAATTGGTGATCAGCTGCGACGTATTTTGCTGGAACACAAGATCTGCAAACCGCCTGAGGCACGCGAACGAACCCTGGTGATGCTGCAAAGGGTCGGATTACCGGACGCGGAACGTCAGTACGGGGTATTTCCACACGAGCTTTCCGGTGGCATGCGGCAGCGTGCCATGATCGGCGCGGCCTTGCTCGGCGAACCCGATTTACTCGTGGCCGATGAGCCGACGACCGCGCTCGATGTTACGGTGCAGGCACAGATCCTGGGCTTGTTACGCGAGCTGCGATCGCAGTCGAATTCTGCCCTGTTCCTGATTACACATGATCTTGGTGTGGTTGCCGGAAACTGCGATCGGATACTCATGATGGACAACGGCCGGCTGCTTGAGGAGGGGCCGGCGAAGGAAATTTTCGCGGCCCCGTCGAATGAACGTACCGCGAAATTGATCGCTGCCGCACGGCGCATTGATATGCCGACCAAAACGTCACCTTTGCCCGACGGCGAGGCGCCGATCGTAGAGGTCGATAATTTATCGGTCAGTTTCAGGGAGCGCTACGGGAGCGGTAAAAGACAGCTGCATGCGGTTTGGCCCTTAAGCTTCAAGGTAGCGCCGCGTGAGACATTAGCGATCGTTGGCGAATCCGGATCCGGTAAGACCAGCCTGGTCAAGGCTATCCTGGGGCTGATTCCGATGCGCAGTGGTACGGTCAGTTACGCCGGTAAAAAACTGCCCGGGCTCGTGCAATCGCGACCGAATAACATTCGTCGTCAACTGCAAATGGTGTTCCAGGATCCGGTGGCCTCGCTGAATCCGGCAATGCGCGTTGCCGATATTGTTGCGGAGCCGATCATCATTCATGAACCCAAAAAGAAGAAGGCTGAGCGCGAACAGGATGTAAGCAAAATGCTGCGACATGTCGGGCTTGGCATGGAGTTGCGTGAGCGGTTTCCACACGAGTTATCCGGAGGTCAGGCGCAACGGGTGGCGATTGCACGAGCACTTGTCATCAGGCCAAAGGTGCTGATTTGTGATGAGGCGGTTGCGGCGCTGGATGGCACCATTCAAGGCGATATTCTGCAGTTGCTGCAGGCAGAACAAGCAGATTCCGGCCTCTCACTGATTTTTATTACGCACGATCTGTCGGTGGTGCGGCAAATAAGTCACCGGGTCCTGGTTTTGTACATGGGGCGGGTGTGCGAGATAGCGACCAACGAACAGATCTTCAAACGGCCGCTGCACCCCTATACAAAGGCGCTGATCCAATCCGTTCCAGTGCCAGATCCGAATGCAAAGCCGGATGATGTGCCGCTCGCAGGCGAGGTGTCGTCGATACTGAACCCGCCTGCGGGCTGCCCGTTTCACCCGCGGTGCGAGTACGCTGTCGCGCGCTGCAGTGAGCAGGTTCCTGCGCTGCAATCAGTAGTCGGTGGCAGTGTCGCGTGCCACCGGGCAAATGAGCTGGACTTGAGCTATTGATCTGCGCTGCTACATCCCCGGCATCGGGATTGGCATCGGTGCGCCGTTGACGTTGAGAAGCCCCTGTGCGTACTCGGCGTTCATGACATAGTCGTCGCCGTCTTTCAGCAAAATGCCCATGGCCACCAGCGCGCCTGCCTGCGGGTTCATCATTCGCAAAAACTCGAAAAGAGCCGTTGGCATGCGAATATCAGCTGACGCAGTGGTGGCAAGCAACACGCTTGACCACGCGAAATCTGCAGAGGAATCCCCCTCGGGAATGTCGATAATGATCCTGCTGGTGACTTTGCCCTGTGGTAATGTCACGTCAAGCTGATCGATGCGGAATTCAGCTCCGGAAGTAAAAATCTTTTGCAAATCTTCCTCGATCAGGGGCAACAGATCAGCCAATGCTGCTTCAGGATCGGCCGAGCGCTGCGCATCGCTGACTGCCCCGGCGATAACTTGCATCGACGCCGCATCCAGGCGGCTCAACGCCATATTGAGGACAAAATTCATGTTTCCCATGCCGGGCACGTTGATCTCATCGACCGCGATTTTCGAACTGATGTTCAGTCGCGCATCATCAACATTGGCATCGGCAGACAAGGAGATATGGCCAACCGTTACGGGTGCGGCCGGGCGGTCAACCACGAATGACTCCAGGATGAACTCCGCCGATCCTACATTGAAGCCAAAATCGCTCCTGACCTGATGCACGGAGATGGATATTGCGCCGATGTGAATGGCCTCACCGTTATTATAAATTGTGACGGGCTCGATCCGGCCCTCGACCACGAACGAGCCAGCCGAACTGTTTGTATGCAGCGCGACGTCTGCGCCCCCCCATTCGATGCGCAGTTCCTCGTTCTGGAAATTGCCGGTCTCGAGCAGGTAATGCGAGTCAGTCGCGCCGGTCAGGCTTACATTGCTGTACAGTGAGCCCGGCAGTGGCACCAGTTCGCCGTTGCCGGGATCAATCTGGAACGTGGATACCGTGCTGGCGAGAACCGGCATCAGGGAGCCGAATTCCCTGCCCAGCGAGCCGATCGGCACCAGGCCGTGATCGAGGCGCGTGTCGATGATCAGCGAGGGTAACTTATCGTTAGCGGTTTCCTGCAGATAGCTTTCCACCACTTCGCGGAGCGAGCCACCACTCAAGACCAGGCGATGGTGGCCCTCCGACGTAAACCAGCCGCGATCGAAGCTTTCCGTGAGAAACTCGATGCCACCACTTTTGCTTTCGGCCCACGCAATATGTTCCTCCAGGTTTTTCTCAGCCATCCGGCCAACGATGCCTGGGGACACCAGGACCACGACCGCAAGTACTACCAGAAAAAACACAATCCACCGTTTCACAGCATTCCCTTTTTTTAGGGCATTGGGTCAGCGGATGCTAGCATGACCGCTCCCAATCCGCCCTCACAATGGAATGCATGCGCAATGATGGGTGCGGATTGATCTTTAGTGCAAGAAATGAGCGTGACTAATAAAACTGTAGGAGCTCACCCCCGGCGAGCGGTAGAAATTATCAAGGCAATGAAGTGGCAGACTTTCGTGCATATCGCATTGACCAGCAAGGCGGCAAGATTGTAGCCGGCGTTACACTGCTCAACATTGACGACCTTTCGACAGGCGATGTTGTTATCAGGGTCAGCCACTCGACCATCAACTACAAAGATGCGTTAGCGGCAACCGGCGCCGGTAAAATTCTCCGGACATTTCCACTCGTCGGCGGCATTGACCTCGCCGGTTCGGTTGTGAGCTCGCAGGACGATCACTGGTCTGAGGGTGACCTGGTCCTGGTAAACGGTTGCGGACTCAGCGAAACCCGCGACGGCGGATATGCCGAATACGCCCGCGTAGCCGCCGATTCAATCGTGCGGATACCCGATGGCATGAACGCTGCGCAAGTCATGCAGATAGGCACTGCGGGATACACTGCGGCGCTGGCCATTCACCGCATGGAGCAAAACGGGCAGTCGCCGGATGGTGGTCCTGTTGTGGTGACCGGCGCGACCGGCGGCGTCGGTTCCATCGCTGTCGATATGTTGCACGGGCGCGGCTACGAAGTGGTCGCGGTTACCGGCAAGTCGGACCAATGCGATTATCTAAAAAGTATCGGCGCCGGGGAGATACTCATTCGCGACGACATTGATCTGGGGCAACGCCCGCTCGAGAAAGCCCGGTGGGGTGGCGCGATCGACAACCTTGGCGGCGATTACCTGACCTGGCTTACACGAACCATGAATTACGGTGGCAACATCGCAAGCATCGGCCTGGCTGCGAGCCATGAACTCAACACGACGGTAATTCCCTTCATACTCAGGGCAGTGTGCCTGCTCGGCATCAATTCGGTCGACACGCCGCGCGAGCTGCGGCTCAAGGTGTGGGAGCGTATCGGCACGGACCTTAAACCTGAGCACCTCGATATCATCGGCAGCCGCACCATCAGCTTGGATGAATTACCGGCTGCGTTTCAGGCATATATCGACGGGACGGTGACCGGCCGCACGGTAGTGGAAATAAGTTCGAACTAGGGAATCGCTCCAGCGAGCGCCTACAGCAAAATTCGTGCGCTCCACTAACGTAGGAGCTCGCCCCAGCGAGCGATTCCCGAATTGTCGTTGTTTCCATTTCGCTCAATTTGGGAATGGGCCCTTCGGTGGTTTAAAATCGCGCTCCCGGAAATTTTAATCCGCATTAGAATTTTCATTCGAAACTGTTATGAGGACTCGATATGAGCGCAGGCGTTCGCTTCTGGCAGGCCCTGGAGGCAGAAAAACCGCTGCAGGTGGCGGGCACCATCAATGCCTACTCGGCGCTGCTCGCCGGCAAAGCCGGATTCCGGGCGATTTACCTGTCCGGCGCCGGCGTCGCCAATGCGTCGTTCGGTCTTCCCGACCTGGCGATGACCACGCTGGGCGATGTGTGCGAGGACATTCGCCGCATCAGCTATGCGACCGAGCTACCCCTGCTGGTGGACGCGGATACCGGCTGGGGTGGCGCATTCATGATCGGCCGCACCGTCCGTGAAATGATTCGTGCGGGCGCGGCCGCTTGCCACATCGAGGACCAGGTTGGCGTCAAGCGGTGCGGGCATCGCCCGGGCAAGGCACTGGTCGAGACCGCGGAAATGGTTGACCGCATCAAGGCTGCGGTCGACAGCCGCAGCGATGACAAATTCGCGGTCATGGCACGCACCGATGCACACGCCGTTGAAGGACTCAAGGCAGCACTCGACAGATCGGCGGCCTATGTCGAGGCTGGCGCGGACATGATTTTTGCCGAAGCACTGATGACCCTGGACGAATACCAGCAATTCACTGCAGCGATCAGCGTCCCTGTGCTCGCGAACCTGACAGAATTCGGTAAAACGCCGATGTTCACAACCGCCGAGCTGAAGAAAGCCGGCGTAAGCCTCGCGCTTTATCCGTTGTCAGCTTATCGGGCAATGTCCAAAGCTGCGGAAAAAGTGTACGTAACACTACGCAGGGATGGGACCCAAAAATCGGTCATCGAGGACATGCAGACACGCGACGAACTCTACGACGTACTCGGTTATCACATATATGAGGCCAAACTTGATCAATTGTTCGCCGCGCAGGGCCTGATAGACAAGAAAGACTAATAGAGAATCGGAGAGCGGAATGACAGCAATTAAGAAAACAGGCGGACTGGCCGGTGTAATAGCCGGACAGACAGCGCTGTGCGCAGTTGGAGGAGAGGGTGCTGGCCTGAGCTACCGCGGTTATGACATTGACGACCTCAGCGATAATGCCAGTTTTGAGGAGGTAGCCTATCTCCTCATAGCTGGACACCTGCCGAACCGCGGTGAGCTTGACGAATATATCGCGAAGCTGAAGTCGTTGCGCGGGCTGCCGGACCCGGTGAAACAGGTGCTCGAGATTATTCCTGCGAACGCGCACCCGATGGCCGTATTACGCACTGGCGTTTCTATTCTCGGCAACCTGGAGCCTGAAGGGGATTTCGCCAATCAGGTCTTGGTTGCCGATCGCCTGCTCGCATGTCTGCCCTCGATGCTGCTTTACTGGCATCGATTTCAGACCGACGGCGAACGCATCGATGTCGAAACCGGCGATGACAGCGTGTCAGGGCATTTCCTGCATATGCTGCATGGCAAGCGACCGAGCGAACTGCACAGAAAATCGCTGGATACCACGCTGATTCTGTACGCGGAGCACGAATTCAATGCCTCGACGTTTACAGCCAGGATCATTGCCGGGACCTTGTCCGATTTTCATTCGGCAGTCAGTGGCGCGATCGGTGCCTTGCGTGGTGCGCTGCATGGCGGTGCGAACGAAGCAGCGATGGCACTGATCGAAAAATTCTCTTCTCCCGAAGAAGCGATTGAAGGCGTACTTGGCATGCTCGGGCGTAAGGAAAAGATAATGGGTTTCGGACACCGGGTGTATACGACATCGGATC
Source organism: Gammaproteobacteria bacterium (assembly GCA_004357475.1). GTDB lineage: Bacteria > Pseudomonadota > Gammaproteobacteria > Steroidobacterales > Woeseiaceae > SZUA-117. The sequence continues at coordinate 11,484 of SMWE01000062.1, read as the reverse complement.
CGCGCAATTCGGTGAACAAAAAGATGGCGGAGGTGCTGGCTGATGAAGCCGGTGACACGCATCTGTACGTGGTGTCGGAAGCGATCGAGAAAGTAATGTGGGACCAAAAGAAAATTTTCGCGAATGCCGATTTTTTTGCGGCAACTGTGTATCACTTCATGGGCATTCCAACCTACCTGTTTACGCCGATCTTCGTTTGCTCACGGATAAGCGGCTGGTCGGCACACATCATGGAGCAGCGTGCCGATAACAAACTCATTCGCCCGGCGGCGGATTACATTGGTCCGGGCCCGCAAAAATTCGTGCCGATCGAGGAGCGTCGCTGAAAGAGCGGCGATTGTTGATTATTCGTCGGTCCGAAATTGTAGTTCGGTTTCGCAGGAGCCCGGCCCACCGGGCGATTTGACAAGAACGCAGATGTCAAGTTTTGATCGCCCGCTGGGGCGGGCCGCTGCGGTTTTTCAAACGAAAGTTTTACGGAGACAAAATGTCTGCCAACGACTTATGCTCGGCTGCGCGGCCTGAGCCGGACCAGGTATTGGTCGATATTGCGGACTACGTCTGCAACACGACGATCGATAGCCATCTCGCTTATGAAACCGCGCATTACTGTCTTATGGACACGCTCGCCTGCGGTTTTCAGGCGCTCGATTATCCCGCCTGCACGAAATTGCTGGGCCCGGTGGTTCCCGGGGCCACGCTGCCGGGTGGCGCACGCGTGCCGGGCACCTCATACGAGCTGGAACCGGTGGCCGGTGCATTCAATATCGGCATCATGATTCGCTGGCTGGACTTCAACGACACCTGGCTGGCTGCGGAGTGGGGCCACCCGTCCGACAATCTCGGCGGTATTCTCGCGACCGCAGATTACCTGAGCCGCATTTGGCGCGCGCGGGGCAAAGATCCATTGACGATGCACGATGTGTTGACGGCGATGATCAAGGCGCACGAGCTCCAGGGCGTTCTCGCCCTTGAGAACAGCTACAATCGGGTCGGCCTCGATCACGTCCTGCTGGTACGGGTTGCCACAACGGCGGTTGTGACCCGAATGCTCGGTGGCGACCGGGATACGGTGATTAACGCAGTTTCCCACGCGTGGATCGACGGCTGCTCGCTCCGCACGTACCGGCATGCCCCGAACACCGGCTCGAGGAAAAGCTGGGCTGCAGGTGATGCAACCAGCCGCGGCGTGCGCCTGGCGCTGATCGCGATGACCGGGGAGATGGGTTATCCATCCGCCCTCACCGCGCAAACATGGGGTTACTACGATGTGTTGTTCAAAGGCCAGCCATTCAAATTGCCACAGGGGTACGCCAGCTATGTCATGGAGAATATCCTGTTCAAGATTTCCTATCCGGCCGAGTTCCATGCACAAACGGCGGTCGAGGCAGCGATGACATTGCATCCGCAGGTTAAGGACCGGCTGGATGACATCGATAAAATCGTCATCGAAACCCAGCAACCTGCCATGCGGATCATCGACAAGACCGGGCCACTCGACAACCCTGCCGATCGGGACCATTGCATTCAGTACATGGTCGCTGTGCCGATGATTTTCGGACGCCTCACGGCAGCCGACTTTGAGGACGAAGTTGCCAGTGACCCGCGAATCGACCAGATGCGGAGCAAAATGGTAGTCAGGGAAAACACGGACTATACGCAAGACTACTTCGACCCTGAGAAGCGCTATATTGGTAACGCAATACAGGCGTTCTTCAACGATGGTTCGAGCACGGACCGCGTGGCTGTTGATTTTCCCGCAGGTCACCGGCAACGTCGCGTCGAAGGCATACCTCTGTTGAAGAAGAAATTTGCATCCAGCATCTCTCCCAGGCTGCAACAGGGACAGTGGCAGGAGCTGGACAAGCTTTGTGCAAATCGGGACCAGCTGGCGGTTACTGCAGTGGACGACTTCATGGCGTTGCTCGTTGCCTGAGGTCCCAATAGACGGGGAACGAAAATGCAATTATTCAGAAAATCAATATTTGGCGTCGCTATTCTGACGGCAGTATCGGTGCTTGCCGCAGATTCGATTCAGCGCACTGAAGCGAATAACGGCAAGCTGATTATGGAGGACATACCTGTCATTCCCGATGCAATCGTGAACGACCTCAATCAATTTCAAAATGTGCGATCAGCGAGTTTCAGGGACTGGACCGAAAATGGGCGTGGCGTCTACATCACGACCCGGTTCGGTGACGTGAATCAGATACACAGGGTGGATATGCCCGGAGGTGCGCGGCAGCAGATCACCTTTTACAAAGAACCCGTGGGTGGTGTAAGCCGGCAACCGGGCGGCCGCAAGCTGATTTTCACCCGTGACACGGGCGGCAGCGAGTTTACGCAGATATTCATGCTGGATCCGGCGGACGGTAGTACGAAATTGCTCACCGATGGCAAATCCCGAAACGGCGCGACAGTGTGGGATCGCCAGGGACGACGGTTCGCTTATCAGAGCACGCGCCGCAATGGCGCTGCAAACGATGTCTGGCTTATGGACCCAATGGATCCGGCCGCGAGCGAAATGATTCTGGAGTCTCCGGACGGCACCTGGTGGGGCCCTGCAGAGTTTTCGGAATCGGGCAGCAAACTGTTGATTTCGAATTACGTCAGCATCGCTGATTCGCGAGTTTATATCCTGGATCTCGATTCCCGGGAAAAAAAGCTTATGGCCGGTGGCGCGCAAAAGACCAGCGCGAATATTCCGCTCGGTTTTGATAAAGATGAGGGCGGATTCTGGTTGGTCACAGATTCCGGTGGCGAATTTAAGCAGCTTGCCTGGCAGCGGCTGCAAGCAGATGCGGAGCCGGAGATAGTTACCGCGGACATCCCCTGGGATGTTAACAACGGTGAGATCAGCCATGACCGCAGGCGCATCGCCTTTGCGGCCAATGAAAATGGCAGGTCCAAGCTGTATCTGCTGGATACCGAAACGAAACAGTATAGAAGTGTCGACAACATTCCGACGGGTCTCCTATTCGGGCTGGATTTCAGTCCTGACGACCGCTATCTGGGCATGACGCTCAATACTGCGACAACGCCGAGCGATACTTTTGTGCTCGAACTCGGCGACGGGCCACTGGAACACGGTCGGCTGATTCGCTGGACAACAAGTGAGGTTGGCGGACTCGACACGTCTATCTTTCAGACACCCGAGTTGATCGAGTATCCAACGTTCGACAATGACGGCGATTCCCAACGGCAAATTCCGGCCTGGCTGTACAAGCCGCGTGGTGCGGGGCCGTTCCCTGTGGTTATTTCGATTCACGGCGGACCTGAAGGCCAGGCTAGGCCAGGTTTCAGCAGCACCTACCAGATGTGGGTAGAAAAGCTGGGCATTGCAGTGGTCATTCCGAACGTTCGTGGCTCTTCCGGTTACGGCAAGAGTTACCTGTCGCTCGACAACGGTTTCAGGCGAGAAGACTCTGTGCGAGACATTGGTGCGCTGCTGGACTGGATTGCGACGCAGCCAGATCTCGATCAGGATCGGGTGGCAGTATTCGGTGGCAGTTACGGTGGATACATGGTGTTGGCGAGCGCATTTCACTACAGCGACAAGCTAAAAGCGGCGGTCGACATCGTCGGCATCAGCAACTTCGTTACTTTCCTCGAAAACACGCAGGATTACCGCCGTGATTTGCGGCGCGCTGAGTACGGTGACGAACGAGACCCGGCAATGCGCGCTCATCTTGAGAAAATCAGCCCGTTAAATAACGTGGAGAAGATCGCCATACCGATGCTGATCGTGCAAGGTGAGAACGACCCGCGGGTGCCGGTAACAGAGTCGAAACAGGTCGTCGAAGCGCTCCGCAGCCAGGGTCAAACCGTGTGGTTCATGAATGCGCTGAACGAGGGTCACGGCTATCGCAAGAAAGAAAATCGCGATATCTACCAGCAAGTGACGGTGTTATTTCTGCAGGAACACCTCATTGGCGGAGATTGAATAGTTCGCGGTGGATACAGATCAGCTCGTTGCATCGATCAAGGCAGGCGTAACGGGTCTGCGGCAAGACCTGCCGGAGGGTGCGGACGCGAAAATGGCGTGCCTGCTGAGGGCACTCGAACACTGGAATGCACGCATCAATCTGACCGCCATTCGGGATCCGCAGGCCATGGTGTCCGGCCATATCCTCGACAGCCTGGTTGTCCGGCCAATGCTTAGCGGTAGCCGGATTCTCGATGTCGGGACCGGCGCCGGGTTTCCGGGCCTGCCACTCGCGATTGCCGAACCGGAGATCACGTTCAGGCTCCTCGACGCCAACGGCAGGAAAATCAGCTTTGTCCGGCATGTCATCGGCCAGCTTGGGCTTGCGAACGCATCCGCGATCAAAGCACGTGTGGAGGACTATGCACCTGCCGAACGCTTTGATACCGTGATCGCGCGGGCGCTCGCATCCATACCGAAATTGCTGCAGCTTGCTGGCCACCTGGTCAGAGAGGAAGGAATATTGCTGGCGCTCAAGGGAAAATATCCGGCCGCAGAGCTTTCGCCGGTAAAAGAAATATCCGGCTGGAAGTATGATGTGACCGATGTGACGGTACCAGGAATTGAATCCCATGCGCGTCATGTTGTATGCCTGCGCAGAGTGAATACTGTATGACACGCATAATCGCCATCGCGAACCAGAAAGGAGGAGTGGGTAAAACCACGACCTGCGTTAATCTTGCTGCATCGCTTGCGGCCACGCAGCGACGCGTCCTGTTGATCGACATTGATCCACAGGGCAACGCAACGATGGGCTGCGGCATCAGCAAGATGGAATTGGAACGCTCCACCTGCGACGTCTTGCTTGGCGAAGAAACTGCGGCAAACACAATTGTGTCGGCGCCGGTCGGCGGTTTTGCGGTACTCCCGAGCAACGAGGACCTGACACTCGCCGAAGTACAGTTACTTCAGGAAATCGGCCGCGAAATGCGACTGCGAAAAGCATTGGAGCCGGTCCGCGGTCTCTATGATTTCATTCTGATAGACTGCCCGCCCTCGATAAACATGCTCACGGTAAATGCACTGACCGCCGCAGATGGTGTGTTGATCCCGATGCAATGCGAGTACTACGCACTGGAAGGACTGAGTTCCCTGCTGAATATGATCGAACAGGTTCGCAGCACCGTGAACCCGGAACTGGAAGTTTTTGGGCTGCTGAGGACGATGGTTGATCCACGCATCAATCTCTCGAACGAGGTTTCCGAGCAACTCGTCGCGCATTTCGACGATAAAGTATTCCGCACGGTTGTTCCGAGAAACGTACGGCTTGCTGAAGCGCCGAGTTTCGGGCGGCCGGTCCTGTATCACGACAAAGAGTCGCGCGGCGCAATTGCATACCTTGCACTTGCGGGCGAGATTCTACGCCGTGAAGATGCCCGCCAGCTGAAAGCCGGATAGGTTAGCGGGCCAGGGCACTGGCATGACAAAAAAGAAAAGACTTGGCCGTGGCCTCGATGCACTACTCAGCAAACCAGTGGTTGATTTTGTCTCGGTTTCAGATCATGAGGTGGAGGGCCTGCATCACATTCCGCTCGAACTATTACAACGCGGGAAGTTTCAGCCACGCGTGGATATGCGTCAGGACACGCTGCAAGATCTTGCGAACTCGATCAAGGCGCAAGGCATCGTGCAACCAATCGTTGCGCGCCCGCTAAAGAAGAAAGCCGGTAAAGTACAACGCTACGAAATCGTTGCCGGAGAAAGGCGCTGGCGCGCCGCGCAAATGGCAGGACTGGCAGAGATTCCGACAGTGGTACGTGATCTCGGTGATGATGCGGCCATTGCGACAGCACTGATCGAAAATATCCAGAGAGAAAACCTGAACCCGCTTGAAGAAGCGCGGGCGCTCGAGCGATTGATTCGCGAATTCGACCTGACGCATCAGGAGGGAGCGGATGCTGTCGGACGATCCCGTGCAAGTGTGAGTAACCTGCTGCGCCTGCTCGATCTCTCCGACAGGGTGAAGCAAATGCTTGAGTCGCGCCAGCTTGAAATGGGACACGCGCGCGCGTTGCTGCCGATATCCAGCGAGACACAGCAGTTCGATGCCGCCCGGGAGGTCGTCAGGAAAGGATTGTCAGTTCGCGAAACGGAACAGCTGGTCCGGCGGATTCTTGCAGACCAGGGAGGGAGGAAAACCAAAGCTGCCAGTAGCGCTGCCGATGGGGATATTCGCAGGCTTGAAATCGAGATTTCCGGCAAGCTTGGCGCAAAAGTCCGTATTGCGCATACGCAGAAAGGTGCCGGCAAACTCGTCATCAGCTACAACAGCCTCGACGAGCTCGATGGCATACTCAAACACATCAAATAAATTCATTGCCCGCTTAGGAAGGGCTCCCACCGCAGGAGCCGTTCCTAAGCGGGCGAATCAGGCTGGCGCCCTGGCCAGATCCTCGCGCAAGGTGCGCGTCGCAAGATAATAATGGATGGCACACCAGATATTGACGAACACCATGGTGATCAGCGCGTAGCGGATCGACAGGTCGCCAAACTCCGGACGCAGGTAGTCGCTCAACAGACCGGTGGCCATGGGCCCGATGCCGAGTCCGATTAGGTTGAGCACAAAAAACAAAATCGCCGAGGCCTGGGCGCGCATGCGCAAGCCGACCAGGCTGTGTGTCATCGACAGGCAAGGTCCCAGGTACATGCCAGCGACTATAGATGGCACGAACCAGGTAATTGCAGCGGCGACACCCGTTTCTGCAATCATCAGGCTGAACAAATAGAAAGGAATGGCGGCGACGGTGGAGATGAGCGGTACCCAGATATGCCAGCGCAATTCACCGTGACGATTCGCGAGCTTGTCCGAGAGGTAGCCGCCACCATAGGTACCGAGCATGCCGCCGATACCGACAACAAGTCCCAGGATCGTACCAATCTGCTCGATGGGCATGTCATGGACGCGGCTCAGAAAGATCGGCATGAATGCGCTTAGCCCGTAGGTAACAAAAGCGTGTAATGCGCATCCCATCGCGATATGGCGGAAGGACCTGCGCGTCCGGAGTATGCCGAGTACCTCGGTGAAAGGCGCCGGTTTAACATCGGCCCTCGATTCAGCCAGCCCTCGCGGAGGCTCGTGAATCAGGAATCTGATGAGAAAGGCAAGCAGCACGCCCGGCAGGCCGACCACAACGAAAGCGACGCGCCAGCTGAATGCTGATGCCAGGTATCCTCCGGCAACGTATCCGATGAGCGAACCACCGTAGATACCGAGCGAGTAAATCGATAGCGCGGTGGCGCGTTTGTTCGCCGGAAAAATATCGGAAATGATCGAGTGTGCCGGAGGGCTGCCGCCTGCCTCCCCGACACCTACGCCCGCTCTCATCAAAAACAACTGCCAGAAATTCTGTGCTGTCCCGCACAGCGCGGTCATCGCGCTCCAGATTGCTACGGCAAGCGCGATGATGTTTCTGCGTACGCCCGCATCCGCCCAGCGGGCAATAGGCATGCCCAATGTGGCGTAGATAGCTGCAAACGCGATGCCTGAAAGCATGCCGAACTGAGTATCACTCAACCCCAGGTCGGTAATGATTGCCTGACCGAGAATATTAACGACCTGGCGATCGAGAAAATTGAAGACGTAAGCGACCGTGAGCAGGCCAAGTACAAAGTTGCGATAGCCGGGGCGCTGATAGGCAACGCTTGCCTGCTGTAATTTATGTGCGCGCAATTCGTCTATCGAGGTGGCCACTATCGTCCCTTTACATTCTTGTTCGCGACCGGGTGGTGCTTGACAGGTTATCACGCAGCGGGCTATGTAGAGTCAAACATCAGGGCATAAGGGGGGAGCCATGCGTTTTGTCATGTGCGTGATACTGGCGTCATTATTCGCCAACGATGCAATCGCCGATGAGCAGACGACTATCATTCATGCAGGCACTTTGCTTGCGGTGCCCGGTAACGCACCGGCAACAAAGCAATCAATTATTATTGAGGGCAGGCAAATTGTGCGGGTTGAAGATGGATTCGTTGACCCGGCAGATTTGTCCGGAGACGTCACGGTCATCGACCTCTCGGACAAATTCGTTCTGCCAGGCCTGATGGATATGCACGTTCACCTTCTCGGCGAGCTGGGCCCGAACTCACGGACGGATGCGTTACACGTCACGACGTCGATGCAGGCGTTGAAAGGCGCAATGCACGCAAAACGCACGCTGGAGGCAGGTTTTACGACTGTACGTGATCTTGGCGGCAAACCCGAGGCGATCTACGCGCTCAGGGACGCGATCGATGACGGCTTCGTTCCGGGACCAAGAATTTTTGCGGCGGGCAGTTCGCTAGCGGCAACCGGCGGTCATGGGGATGTCGACGGCGTGAAGGCCGAGCTATTGACGCTGTGGACACCGGAGACGATCTGTGACGGGCCCTATGACTGCCGTCGTGCGACACGTTATGCGATTAAGTACGGTGCAGACTGGATCAAGATTACCGCAACGGGTGGCGTGCTCTCGGATACTGCAACTGGTACAGACCAGCAGATGACGGATGATGAACTCAAAGAAATCATTGACACGGCACACGGGCTCGGCGTCAGGGTTGCCGCACACGCCCACGGCACCGATGGCATCAACGCGGCCCTGCGGGCCGGTGTCGACACGATTGATCATGGTTCTTTTCTCGATAGAGAATCGATCAGCTTGTTCAGGCAAACGGGTGCTTACCTGGTACCTACACTGTCACCTGGCTACAAAATACCGGCACAGATGGAGGGCAATCCTTTTTTCACCGAGGCAATAAAAGCCAAAGCGCTTGCCGCAGCCGCTGCCTCAAAAGCGAACTTTGGCAGCGCATACGACGCTGGCGTCAAAATTGCGTTCGGTACCGATACGGGTGTTACCAAACACGGGGAAAATGCCGATGAATTCGGCATGATGGTCGAGAATGGGATGACCGAAATGGACGCCATTCGCTCGGCGACGGTCGTGGCGGCAGAGTTGCTGGAAATGTCGGATACGCTTGGCACGATTGAGCCCGGCAAAATGGCCGACATCATTGCAGTGGATTTAAGCCCGCTTGATGACATCACGGTGTTGGAGAGCGTCACGGCCGTTATCAAGAACGGCAAGCGATTCAAATGAGAAATTAAGGAGACAGTTTACTTAATTGACTTAATCACCGACTTTTCGGAGATCCCGCCAAAATCGATTCAGTAAACTGTCCCAGGGGGCGTTGAAAATAGAGCAAAAATCCCCATAAAACCACTGAAAAAGTAAGGATTTTCAAGTGTTCGCATCTGTTGCCTTGACCCACCTGCAACACTATAATGCGCGGGCTAAACACAGGCCCGCCTGGAAAGATCGTTTTCGTATCGCCACCAACCGCCGGTTAGCCGATGGACGTGGCGTTTTTAATGTCGGAGGCAAGCGGGAAATGGACGCGAGGGCAGAGAAGCGCGCGCCACGCTTGAGTCTCATCTCGAAAGTGCTGCTGGCACAGCTGGGCCTGAGCGTGGTTCTTGCCATGTTGTTTTGGGGGGTTGACGGATTCGTGGCGGCTTACTCGGCATTACTCGGTGGGCTGACCTGCGTGATCCCGAACGCCTTTTTGGCGCTGCGGCTCGTAGTGCCGCGTGGCGATCCCGGGGCTGGAGCGCTGCTTCGCGCAGCTTACCTTGGGGAGGCCGGAAAGGTGGTGCTGACCGTGCTCATATTCAGCATGGTCTTTATGCTGGTGCGACCCATTGCAGCCTGGCCGTTGTTCGCAGGCTTCATAGGTGCGCAGCAGGTGATCCTCGCGGGCTTTCTCATGCGGGACAAAGAAGTACTGACGGAAGTGTTAAAGAGAACAGAAAATGGCAAGTGACGGCGGTCCCCTGACCCCGGGTGACTACATCACACACCACCTTCAGAACCTTCAGGTTTGTCAGGTGGATGGTGAGTGGGCGTGGAATCAATGCGCCGGCAACCCGATGACGATAAACGTCGATTCGATGTTTTTTTCTATGCTGCTCGGCCTGTTTTTTATCTGGACGTTCGGTAAGGCTGCCAGAATGGCGACCAGCGGTACGCCCGGTAAGCTTCAGGCCTTTGTCGAGATCATCGTGGATTTTGTCGACAGCATCGTTAAAGATTCTTTCCACGGTAAGAGCAGACTAATCGCTCCATTGGCGCTAACCGTATTTGTTTGGGTTTTTCTGATGAATTTGATGGACCTGATCCCGGTCGACTGGCTGCCGATGGCAGCAGGGGCTGTCGGCATACCGTATCTAAAGGTCGTGCCGACCACCGACATCAATGTAACCTTTGGCATGTCGATCTCGGTATTCACGCTGATCATCTTTTATACGATCAAGACTAAAGGCGTGGGCGGTTTCCTGCGCGAGATGACAATGCAGCCGATAGCTCCGCCAACCAGGGGTGCGGGCCTCATTGCAGCGCCGTTCATCATCGGGTTCAACCTCATCCTTGAATCAGTCGCGTTACTGGCAAAGCCCTTGTCAATGTCGCTGCGGCTGTTCGGCAACCTGTTTGCCGGCGAACTGATTTTTATCCTGATCGCGATAGTCGGTATCTGGCAGTTGCCGCTGCATCTTGGGTGGGCGGTTTTCCACCTGCTGATCGTCACCCTACAGGCCTTTATATTCATGATGTTGACCATAGCTTATTTAAGTCTGGCAACTGAAGAGCATTAATTCGTTGAATTACTATTCCGGTAATTTGGCCTGATCTCGAAGAGGAGACACTGATGGAAATGGTTATTAGTTACACGGCGCTCGCTGTCGCGTTTATGATCGGTATGGGCGCGCTGGGCGTAGGCATTGGCATGGGTCTTCTTGGCGGACGGTTTCTCGAAGGTGCGGCAAGGCAGCCTGAATTGGCACCGATGCTGCAGACCAAAATGTTCATCGTTGTGGCGTTACTTGATGCCGTGGCAATGATTGGCGTTGGTATTGCACTGTTATTCGCATTCGCCAACCCGTTCGTCGATCAGTTAAGAAACGCCCTGGCTCCTGTAGCGGGCTAACACTCTCCTATCACACTATAACGAGGAGTCTCCAGTGGATCTCAATTTGACCCTCATCGGTCAGACGATCGCGATGATCGTGTTCGTATGGTTCTGTATGAAGTTCATCTGGCCGCCGATCATGAATGCGATCGAAGAACGTCAGACGCAAATAGCTGATGGGCTCGCTGCGGCCGAGCGCGGACAACAAAGTCTCGACAAGGCGCAGGCCGAAGCCGACGACGTCGTTGGCGATGCGCGCAAGCAGGCGACTATGATTCTTGATCAGGCACATGCGCGGGCGAACGAGATCGTTGCCGAGGGCAAGGCCGATGGCAGCAAGGAGCGGGAGCGCCAGGTTGCTGCCGCACGCGCCGAAATCGAGCAGGAAGCCAACCGGGCGCGCAAAGAACTGCGTGGCCAGGTTTCCGCGATCGCGGTGGCCAGTGCCGAGAAAATTCTGCGGCGCGAGATCGACGGCAAGGCTCACGCAGACATCCTGAGCAAGCTGGCGGCTGAGCTCTGATTCGGACGGCTCTCTAATGGCTGACAACAAC
>SMWE01000061.1 GCA_004357475.1 Gammaproteobacteria bacterium | reverse complement strand
TTCGAGGACGTACTTATCGATGTCATTGGCCCGGACGGTGCCTCAGGTGCGTATTTTGTAATGAATGACGAGTTGCAGGCGCGCCTGCTTGCAGATCCGCTGGTCGGCATATGTTCCGATGGCAGCCCGACCGGATATCATCCGCGCGGCCACGGCACCTTCGCAAAGATCATCGAGAAATACGTTATGCAGACCAGGTTGCTGACGCTACGCGAAGCTGTGGCCAAGATGACGTCATTTCCGGCAGCGTTACTGAGATTGGAGGATCGCGGCATCATTAAGGAAAACATGATTGCAGACCTGCTGATCTTTGATCCCCGCAATGTGCATGATAATGCGATCTATCCTGACCCGCTGCAGCTGGCAGAGGGCTTCGAGGTTGTCATCGTCAACGGAAAAATTGCGCGCGAAGATGGCCGGCAGGCTGCCGATCTTTTTGGCCGCGTGTTACAGCCGCATGCGATTCAATAACGCAGCGCCGGTGTCTGCGCCGCTGGGCGGCACAGTCGAATTGCTCGCGAATAATGCGAGGGAGCTGGATTACGGGTCGATGCTGATGCTGGGACACGAAGGCAGTAGCGGCGAGGTGTTTTTCACGCTTTACGGTCACCTTGGCGCGCAAGCTCTCGAGATCCTGGAAGCCGGATAAATCGTTAGCGCTGGAGTATTCGTGATGAAGCTGATGCATGCCTGCAGGAGCTCGCCCCGGCGAGCGATCCAGATTTGTGATGCGCGTTCGGTCTCGATCGCCCGGTGGGCCGGGCTCCTACGATGGGTCGCAATGCATCGGCTTCACGGGAGCGAATAAATTGAAAGGTCTCAGTCGATTCATACGCACCGGTCTTTGCAGCATGCTGGTCTTTGGTGCTGCGTGCACAGGCGGGCAAGCTGATGAAGAGGCGACAACGGTGTTGGAAAGCAACAGGCCGGATATCATCGCAACCAATGCATTCTATTACTACGACGATGTCGAAGCTGCCTGGAATTTTTATCGGGATACGCTGGGTCTCGAAACAGTGATTGACTATGGTTTTGCAAAAATCCTGCGGCTTGCCGAATCGTCATACCTGACGGTGGTGCAGGCCGATGAGGGCATGCACTCAGCCGACGAACCGAAGATCGTTACCCTGCACCTGGTGACAGACCAGCTGAACCGCTGGCACGCCTATTTCCTGGCACAGGACACGCAGATTGAGTATGACAGCGCCACCGGTGAGGGCATGCTGGCAAACAGTTTCGTAATACTTGATACGGAGGGCTATCGACTGAGGTTTGCCCGCTATAACCCGCATCCCGACCACAGTTCGTTTGTTGATTCTTTTGCTAACGTCACCCCGGTGTTAAGTACGGCGGGCGAAGCGGGTGACATGAGTATTCGTGCGACGGCCTTTTCTGTTTACTACGCCGACGTCGACAGCGTTCGTCCCTTTTTCGAGGGATTGTTTGAGGTTACACCAGCAGGCTTGCTGGACGGCGTGCCGATTTATCAACTGGCCAGCAGTGGCTTCGTTGTGCTTGAAGAATACAGCGAGCAGAAACTTTCCTCGCCGGGAGAAAATGGCGTGACCCTTTCGTTTGTTACCAGCGATGTCGACGCCTGGTTCGATCGGGCGTACGATTGGCCCGGTTTCGAGTTGCGAACCCCCGAGGTGATCGACGAAAGCGGGCTCGTCAGGGTGTTTGTCGGCTACGACCCCAGCGGGATTTTCCTCGAATGGGATACCTTCCTCGACCTTCCGGAAAACCAGGTGCTGCTTGAATACCTGGAGTAGTTCCATCTAACGCTGCCGGTACGGCCTGGTAACATTCCGCTCGCCGAACCTGCAGTGCTTCTGTTAGACCCGCAAGAGTAAATTCCACCGGCACAGGACTTTCGGAATAGGGGGTAACTTCAACCTGCAAATTGCTGCCCCCAACCAGTTAATCAAGCAGTGAGTGGCTATCGGTTGCACTTTTGCTCGCGGTAATATCGTTCGACCGATCGACGCCTCACCTCAGCCAAAGCGCCTTGCCGCCATCAACTTTGAAATAGCGATTCATGATCGCCTGTTACCGTGTCTGTGCGCCCCTGATTGCACCCTCGATCAGGTTTAATGCTGCCTGCCGACTGACGCCATTGGGATCGCGATTGAATGCAGGGGTTGAGGCGATGCCCAGCGCAATAGTCTTCGGATTCTCGAACATCACGCCAATTGCCGCAGCCAGCGCCTTGCTGCTCGGGCCATCAGGAACCGTCAGGCCGTGTCCGGGCACCTCGTCGGGATCCAGTACATCCATGTCGACGTGCACGTAAACGACGTCAACCTCGTTTGCGAGCGCATCGAATTGCTTCCTGAAGTTGTCGGATATCTCGCGAATATCCTGGACCGAAACCTGGCGGACTTCGTATTCACGAAATCGATCGGCTTCCAGCGGATCCAGATCACGCACGCCGCCCCACATGATGTCACTCATCGGTAGTGGTTCTGCCAAACCGGTTGTCTGGCGCAGATTATGCAAAGCATGACCCGCGGCAACGGCGACTGGCATGCCGCCGAGCATGCCTGACAAGGTTGTTTCAGGAACGTTGAAGTCGCCGTGGGCATCGTAGAATACCAGCCCGACGCGCCGGGCATTGCCATCGGCATCGTATTTCAGGCCTGCGAGCATGCCCAGAAGATCATTGCAGTTGGCTTCTAGCCCAACCGTGATGAGATTGTCCTGCAGACCTTCACGCACGACTGCGGCGAAATTTGAATTGGCCAGTGCCATGCGGTTCCATTCGCCGTAAGCTTGTTCCTGCTCAGCGCTGAGGCGAATATCCTGCACCGGCCGGATCAGTTCGCCGCCCCATTCCCCGATAAGCCGTTCAAGGCCAGCCGCATGGATATAGTCGGGGTTGGTGGACAACTCCGGCGTATTGCGCGAACCGCCATAGGGATTCTTGATCACGTCGACTTTGATCGGAGTGGCGGCGTTGGCGGCAAACGTTAATACCGTCAGAATGGTGGTGACTGAAAAACGATTGACTAAGTGCATGTTGATCCCCTGAGTGAAATATTATTCTGCATCCGGGTCTGTCAGTTGCGGATAGTCGATGCCGAGTTGCTCAAGATAGGTATCGTATTTTGCGGGATCGTAGTAGAACTTCTGCAACCGTCCCTTGTACTCGGACATGATCCGGATGTTTTTTTCGGTCGCCGGGTCATCATCGTCGCTGATGAATGGCACATAGGTTTCGTTAGGTGCCTGTTCCTCACGGAAATACTTCCAGGCGTCATCCACCAGCGATTCATCCTGGATCAGGTCGAGCATCGTTGCTGCAAGCACTTTTGCCCCTGCTGTCGCACCTTTGTGTGCAACGGGTGTCGCCATCGCAATCGCGCTCGACCAATGATGGCCGGTCCTGCCCTCGATGTTTGATGGAAATCGCATCGTCACTGTGGGCACGTTCCACGACACATCACCAATATCGTCCGATCCGCCCGATTCTGGAATCTCAAGCGGTTCGTTGATCGGTTCGAGTTCGGTCCGCAGGCCGGTAACCTCTTCCGCTTCCATGAATTCCTGGAACGCGCGGGCGAAAGCCTGGTCGTCTTCCGACCATTCCGGCATCCCGACTGCGCGCATGTTGTCATACATAGCCAGCGCAATCGGTTTGTTGAAATGCCGTGGATAAGCCGCACCAACGATACGCCGCGACATCGTGGTATCGGTCATCATTGCTGCGCCTTCGGCGGTGCGTTGCAGTTTCGCAAAATTCTCGCGAATTTTATCGGCCGTCATCTCGCGAATGAAATACCATACGGTCGCTTCGGATGGGACCACGTTCGGTTGGTCTCCGCCGTCAACGATCACGTAGTGCGATCGTTGCAGGGGATGTAAATGTTCGCGCCGGTAATTCCACGCGATGTTCATTAGTTCAACAGCATCGAGTGCGCTTTTGCCTTTCCATGGATCGACGGCGCCATGTGCTGCGACACCGTGAAACGTGTATTCAACCGAAATTAGCCCGGTGCCGGTTGGCTGGCCCCAGCTCACGTTCATCTCGTCGTCCACGTGGGTGAACAGGACCGCGTCGACGCCCTCGTAACGCCCGTCGCGCGCAAACCAGGCTTTGGTTGCCACGAGTTCCTCGGCGATGCCGGGCCACAGGACGATCGTGCCTGGCAGGTTTTCACGCTCCATGATTTCCTTGACAGCCAGCGCAGCGGTGATATTCACGGCTTGTCCCGAGTTGTGGCCTTCGCCGTGTCCCGGCGCCCCCTCGACCATGGGCTGGCGATAGGTAACGCCCGGCAGCTGTGATGACTTCGGGATTCCGTCGACGTCGGAGCCAAGCGCGATGACCGGTTTGCCGCTGCCCCAGGTGGCCCACCACGAACTCGGGATTCCGGATACGCCGCGCTCGATCGTGAAGCCTGAGTCTTCCAGGATTTCGGTCAGATAGCGCTGGGTTTCGAATTCCTGGAAGCCGAGTTCCGAAAACGAGAACAGGCTGTCGACGATTTCCTGCGTCAGTTTCTGTTTGTCGCCAACGCTCTGCGCCACTTCGGCCTGCAGGCCGCTCAATTGAGGCAGCGGTCCTTCGACCTCTATTGGCTCGTCCTGAGCGCTTGCCGGAAAGGTGGCGGATAGCAATACAAACGCGATTAACGCGAAGAAATGCTGCATGATCTCCCCCTGAAGATGATTGGCGATTTTTGTGGAGTAGTAGAATCATACCGCAGCCAGCGCCGAATTGGCGACGGGAAACCCGATCTGTAACGGTAGTCGCAACCTGCTCGGGAAATGCCAGCGAAAAACAGTTAGGCTCAAAGAAAAACAAGCCGGAGTCACGCGTTGAAGCTACGTGCATCGTTGTTGGTCCTGCCGACCCTGTTGTTTCCTGTGTGCTTGCTCGCCCAGCAGACCGGTGAGTCTTTGTTTGGCGCGCATTGCGCCCGTTGTCACGCCACCGTTGAAATCGAACGGCGCATTCGCAACGACTGGTCAGGTCGCCCGGCGAGCCAGTTGTTCGAGCGCACCCGGCAGACTATGCCTGCCGCGGCACCAGGATCCCTGTCTGACGCGGACTATCTCGAAGTCCTTGCTTACATGCTCGACATTGCAGGCGTGGCGCGCCCGGCTGAGGGCCTGACGATTGCGTCACTTGGCACGCTGATCCTGCAAGCCGACGCGATAGCTGGCGCAGGTGAAGAAATTCCGTGGCGTAGTATTCACGGGGAAATTAACGCGAATCGTTATGCGCCGCTGGATCAGATCAACGCGGACAATGCTCAGGAACTCGAGGTCGCCTGGCGGTGGAAAGCAGGTAATTTCGGCCCGACACCCGAAATTCGCAACGTATCGATGCCGCTCATGCATCATGGCCGCTTGTTCCTGGGTGCGGGAACCACGCGCAATATCGTGTCGCTGGATGCCGAGACCGGTCAGACACTCTGGATGTGGCGCCCGGACGAAGGCGAACGCTTTGAGAAGGCGGCGCGCAAGAGTTCCGGCATGGGTGTTGCTTACTGGGAAAGCGGCGACGGCAGGCGACGCGTCATTACGGTAACTCCCGGCTACAACCTCGTATCGCTCAATGCAGAGACCGGTTTGCCGGATCCGGAATTCGGCGCCGGGGGTTGGGTGGACCTGACTGACGGTCTTCGACTCGCTGCAGACCGCAATCTCGACATAGGGCTGAATGCGCCGCCGCTGGTTGTCGGCGATGTTATTGTCGTCGGCGCTGCCCACGCGATCGGCGCCCGTCCACCGTTAATGCGCAATGTGAAAGGCGACATTCGAGGCTTCGACGCGCGTAGCGGCGAATTGCTATGGACTTTCCACACCATTCCGGCGCGCGGTGAGCCAGGATACGAAACCTGGTATGGCGGATCTGCCGACTACACAGGCAACGCGGGCGTCTGGGCACCGATGTCGGCAGATCCTGAACTGGGGCTGGTCTATCTGCCGGTGGAGGCGCCGACCGGGGACTATTACGGCGGACCTCGTCACGGTGCGAATCTGTATGCCAACAGCCTGGTCGCACTGGAGGTCGTGACCGGGAAAATGCGCTGGTATTTTCAGCTCATTCACCACGACATCTGGGACTGGGACAACCCGACGGCGCCAATCCTCGCTGATTTGCCTGATGGCAGGAAACTGGTCGTCCAGTTGACCAAGCAAAATTTTGTCTACGCATTCGATCGGGAAACAGGCAAGCCGGTCTGGCCGATCGAGGAGCGGCGTGTGACGCAAACCGACGTTCCGGGCGAGTGGACTTCGCTGACACAGCCCTTTCCCACGAAGCCGGCAGCGTACGATCGCCAGGGCGTCAGCAGCGACGATCTGATCGCGTATACGCCCGAGATTCGCGATGCAGTCGCCGAGGCGATCGCCCCATTCCGGATCGGACCCCTTTTTACACCGCCGTCTGAATCTAATGCGCCAGACGGTACCAGGGGCACCTTGAGCATGCCATTTGCAACCGGTGGTGCGAACTGGGAAGGCGGGGCCTACGACCCGGAGACAGGATTACTGTATGTGCCGTCCGCGAGCTACATGAACCTGCTCGCGCTCAGCAATGAGCCGGATGAATCCGACATTCAATTCATCGCCGGACGGGAAAATGCGCCAACCGTGTTTGGTCTGTTATTGAACAAACCACCACTGGGCCGCATTACCGCAATTGACCTGACCACCGGCGATCACGTATGGATGATCGCCAACGGCGATACGCCAAAAGCGTACATAGATAACCCGGCACTTCAGGGTATCGACCTGCCGCGCACCGGTAAGCCGACGCGCGCAGGAATCGTAGTAACCAAATCGCTGCTATTCGCTGGCGAAGGCTGGGGGACGGTCGGCGACATCAGGGGTGATCCCGTTTTTCGTGCGCACGACAAACAGACCGGGGAGATACTGGCCGAAATCCAATTGCCGGCAACGCAGGCCGGCCCGCCGAGCACCTATATGATCAACGGGCGCCAGTACATCGTAATGATGGTTGCGGATGGGGAATCACCGGCGGAACTTATCGCGCTCGCATTACCAAAGGCGGGCCTGCAGTAGCAATCCAGGAGGAAGAATCATGAGAACAGGAAATATTGGCACAACATCGCTTGCAGCCATGCTGCTGACAGTTGCGCAAACAGCCATCGCCCAGCAGGACTTCGATGCGGTAGAAATGACGGTGCACCCGGTGTCCGGCAACGTGAGTTACATAGAGGGCAGCGGCGGCAACATCGGCTTGTTCACAGGTGATGACGGTGTTTTCCTGATCGATGATCAGTATGCGCCGCTTACCGACAAGATCGTCGCCGCAATTCGCACGGTATCGCCGGAGCCGATTCGTTTCCTGGTCAACACGCACATGCATCCAGACCATACGGGCGGCAATGAAAACTTCGGCAGGATGGGCACGATGATCTTCGGTCACGACAATGTGCGCAGCCAGATGGCGCTCGCCGGTTACACGCAGGAACCACCACTGGTTACATTCAGCAAAGACATGTCATTTCACATCAATGGCGAAACCGTCCACGTTTTCAAAACACCCGACGCGCATACCAACGGCGATGTTTACATCAAGTTCGAATCATCAAACGTAATTCACGCCGGCGATGTGTATCGGACGACCTCCTACCCTTATATCGATACCAGCAACGGCGGCAGTTTTCTGGGCACGATCAAGGCTTACGATTTATTGATAGAGGCCAGTGACGCCGACACAAAAATCGTGCCGGGCCACGGTGTAATTTCGAACGTCGAAGACGTCAGGGCGTTCCGCGACATGATGCTGGTCATTCGTGACCGGGTTGCCGCGGCGATCAGGGAAGGCAAGTCACTGGAAGAAACGCAGACAGCCGGACTGACCGCAGAGTATGACGAACGCTGGGACAGCGGCCGGCGCATCGGCAGTGCGGCAACTTTGATCGAGTCTGCTTACGCCGAACTGGCAGAGTAGCAGGCGTTCGCGAGGCGTTTTGCTGCAGGAGCCCGTCCCAGCGGGCGATATGGCAAGGATACAAACAATGATAAAAAATTTCATCGTGGCAATGGCGCTCGTTGCAGTCCCCTGCAATACCTTCGCTGATCCGCGAATTCTGCCCATGCGCGAACGCGCCGCGGTGATCGATCGCTGGTTGACTGCCCGCGTGCAGACGGTGTTGCCGAAGCTGATGCGGCGCACCGGCATCGATATGTGGGTCATCATCTCGCGGGAATACAATGAGGACCCGGTCATTCGAACTTTCCTGCCCTCAAAATGGCAGTCGGCGCGCCGCCGCACGATTTTGCTGATTTACGACCCCGGCGAGCGCGAGCCCCTGGAAACACTGGCAGTCGCGCGCTATGCAGTCGGCGAGATGTTCGAACAGGCCTGGGACAAAGAGCTGCATGGAGAGCAGTGGGCACGGCTGGCGGCATTGATCGTGGAGCGTGATCCGCAGCGCATCGGCCTCAATTTTTCCGACACTTTTGCGCTTGCGGATGGCATCACGCAGACGGACTACAAACTCTTCCACGAGGCCTTGCCGGAGCGCCTGCATGATCGCGTTGTATCCGCGGAGAAACTCGCGATTGGCTGGCTCGAGACACGGACGGCCGACGAGATGGCCGTGTACCAGCAAATCGTCCGCATTGCCCATGAAATTCTTGCCGAGGGATTGTCCGACCAGGTCATTCAACCGGGCATCACCACCACCAACGATGTCTCGTGGTGGTATCGCGACCGCATCAGGGAGTTGAAGTTGACGACCTGGTTTCATCCGTCGGTTTCGATTCAGCGGGCAGAGCAGCCGGCGATCGATATGAAAGCGGCGATTGCCTCGCGGCATGATGACGACGTCATCATGCCTGGAGATTTGCTGCATGTTGATTTTGGCATTACCTATCTCAGGTTGAATACGGACACGCAGCAACATGCCTACGTATTGCTGCCGGGCGAAACAGAAGCGCCTGAAGAATTGCGGCTTGCACTGAGCCGCGGCAACAGATTGCAGGATATCCTGACCGGCCAGTTCATCACCGGGCGCAGCGGTAACGAGATTCTTGGGAGCGCGTTGGCTGTGGCAAAAGATGAAGGCATCACCGCGTCGATTTACACGCACCCGATCGGTTTTCACGGCCATGCCGCAGGTCCGACGATCGGGCTGTGGGACCAGCAGGGCGGGGTGTCGGGCCGCGGCGATTACCCGTTGTATCCAGACACGGCGTACTCAATCGAGTTGTATGCAGAAACAGAGATCGACAGTTGGGACAAGCCGGTGCGAATCCAACTCGAAGAAGATGCTTTCTTCGACGGTGAGAACATTTATTACATTGATGGGCGGCAGAGGGAGTTGCTCCTTATCCCGCGCGTTGTCCCAGTGCAATAGCAGGGAATAAGCGATGAAAAAACAGATCCTGTCACTTGTATTGATCTTCTTTGCATTGAGCGCTCATGCAGATATCCGGGAATTAATAGACGAAGATGTACTGAAGCAAATTGCCGAGGAAACATCGGGCGAGGCCGCCAAGAGAAATCTTGACACGATTACGTTGCAGCATCGCATGCGCGGGAGTTCGCAGTTCGACGCCGCTACGCAACATATTTTGAATCAGCTCCGGCACTACGGACTTGATGATGTCGAACTCCTGGAATACCCGGCTGATGGCCAGACGATGTTCGGTACACAGAAGTCGCGTCCGGTCTGGGATGTTCGGTCTGCGGAGCTGTGGGAACTGACCGAAGTCAATGGAGAAACAGTTCGCAGCCGCCGGCTGGGCGACTGGGACTCCGTGCCGCTTACGCTGGCGCAGGACAGTTTGTCGGGCGAGGCGACTACCACGCTGGTTGACATCGGGAGCGGAACAAGCAATGCCGATTACGCGGGCAAGGAAATAAGGGGCAAACTGGTCCTGACTTCGAGTCAGCCTGAAAGTGTCGTGGAGCGGGCAGTCGGTGAATTTGGTGCCGCTGGAATTATTTCCTACGCGCCCAACCAGCGCTCGGCCTGGTGGAAAGAAGATGACCGGCTGGTTCGCTGGGGACACCTGGACAGTTTTCCGGAGACGGAATCGTTCGGCTTCATGATCTCACTCGGTGAAGCGAGGAAACTGCAAGCACGCCTGGCGAGCGGCGAAGAAATTCTTCTTCACGCGCGGGTCGATGCCAGCCATCAAACCGGCGTCTACGGATTTGCGACGGCGGCAATTCGGGGCACGGACAGGGCTAACGAAGACATTCATTTCACCTGCCATCTCGATCATCCGCGTCCGGGAGCGAATGACAATGCATCAGGTTGCGTCTCCATTCTCGAAACGGCCCGTACACTGAATGCACTGGTGCAGGAAGGCATCTTGCCGAGGCCATCGAGGACCATCCGCTTCCTGTGGCCGGCGGAAATAGAAGGCAGCATCATGTACCTGAGCTCGCACCCGGATGTCTCGCGCATCAAAGCCAATATTCACATGGACATGGTTGGCGGCGGGCCGGTGACGAAGGCGGTCTTCAGGATATCCGGCGGGCCGATCAGCGTACCTTCATTTATCGCCGATCTCGGACACGAGATCGGACACTTCATGAACGAGCAAACCGAGGGATTCGCGAGCGGCTACACCGTCGATTTTCCGTTGAATGCGCCGGAGGGCGGGAAAGAGCCATTGCTGGCCCTGATGGAAGGCCTCGACATGGGCAGCGATCACGATGTGTTCTTCGAAGGCAGCTGGCGTATCCCGGGACTCTATTTGCACGACTGGCCGGATCGCTACATCCACACGAATTATGATCTCGCAGCAAACATCGACCCGACCAAACTGAAACGCGCTGCCTTCATCGGCGCGGTCAGCGCGTGGTTCCTTGCCAACATGTCGGACGAAGATGTGCCTGCTGTCCTGTCTCTACTGGAAAGAAATGCTTTGGCCCGAACGGCGGATTTGCTTGAGCGTCGCGCGCAACTGAACGCGATCGACGCGATCGCTGTGACCGATATTCATTTTACGGTGGAGCGCCGCAAGGTTCACAGCGTAGAGCCATTCGCAAATCTGTCTGAAGAGGCTCATGGCGAAGCAATGCAATATCTTGCCGATCTGGCGAAGCTGGTTGCAGTTTCGCAAATCGCGGGTGTCGCCGGCGCGGGCAGGAACCAGACTGTTTACCAAAGAAATCCGGATGTCATGGGACCGATGAGCGCCTTCGGTTATTCCTATCTGCAGGACAAGTTGCCGGAGGATGAATATTCCGATCTGAAGCTGCGGCATCACACCGGACTATGGGGCAGCAGCGGGCAGTATGTTTACGAAGCACTCAATTTTGTCGATGGAAATCGTACCGTCAGTGAAATTCGCGACTGGCTGACGACCGAACTCGGCCCGCTACCGCTCGATTACGTCGAGGAATACCTGGCGGCGCTCGAATCAATTGATGTGATTCGCAGGATTGATCCTTGAGCGCCCAACCCGGACTGTCGGAGAGGTAGTCGAGATGTCACATTCACGCCGATTCAGATCAACACTTGTTGCAAGTTTCGCTGCGCTGGCCGTGATGGTGGCCGCGGTGTCAAGCGCCCAGCACAGCAATCCGTATCGCGCTTTCTACGGCTGGGCAAAACTCCCGGAGGGGAGGACTCTGGGGGTGGTAGCCGGGATTTACCAGGATCCCGATGGCCAACACATGTGGCTGATGGACAGGTGCGGCGGGAACAACTGCGCTGGCGTTGACGTAGACCCGATCCTCAAATTTGATCTGCACGGGAACCTGGTGAAGAGCTTTGGCAAGGGGCTCTTCGGGTGGCCGCACGGCTTCTTCGTGGACCACGAAGGAAATCTCTGGGTGACCGAGGGATCGCCGGTAGGAGAACGTCGGGGAGAAGCGGGATTCAAACTCGGCAAGGGGCACCAGGTCTTCAAGTTGAGCCCGGAGGGAGAAGTATTGATGACCTTGGGCGAAGCGGCCGTCGCCGGGGACGACGAGACGCATTTCAATGGTCCCTCCCATGTGCTGGTTGCCCCCAATGGTGAGATTTGGGTCACGGATGGGCATCGCGGTGGCAATAACCGCCTGGTCAAATTTTCGCCGGATGGGACGTTCATAATGCAGATCGGAGGTGGGGTGGACGCGGCGACCGCTGAGCGCGGGCTGTTCAACGATCCTCATCACCTCGCAATAGATTCCCGAGGCCGGCTCTTCGTTTCCGATCGGGGCAATAATCGAATCCAGATCTTCGACCAGGACGGAACTTTCATCGGGCTGTGGACCCATTTCGGGAGACCGAGTTCGATTGCCATAGATGACCAGGACAGGATTTATGTGGTCGATGGCACGACATCGTTGACCGGCGTACTGGACACCGAGTTCTCAGGCGGCGGGAGTTATGGGTATGCCAGGGGCATCTCGATCGGCAGCGCCAGGACCGGTTTGATCGAGACCTTCATTCCCGAGCTTCAGCTCTCCGGATTCGCCGGGAACGGCGAACCGCTTGGCGTCGATCAGGAGTTCATTGGATTGCATCCCGATGGCAGCATCCTCGTGGGGGAAGTCGCGGGCCGGCGCCTGGTGCAGTGGATCCGGGTAAGGGAGTAGCCAGCTCATGGGCAGGTCGAATCGGCACCGGGGTTGGCGATTCCCATTATCTCGCCACCACATATAAAAGAGAACACAGTCATGATTCATACAAGAATCTGCGAGATCTTAGGGATAGAGCATCCGATCGCGCTTGGCGGTATGCCTTCAAAATTTAATTCTCCGGTGTTGGTCGCCGCCGTATGCAATGCAGGCGCGATTGGCATGATTGGTAGCACGCACTTGGACGCTGACGCTATTCACGCTTGCGCGAAATCGATCAGGAAGCTGACCAACGCTCCTTTCGCTTTCAATTCTCTGATGTTCTTGTCCGACGAAGCTGGTTTTGCAGCGTCATTGGAGACCAAGCCGGCAGTCATATCCCTGTCATGGCCGAGAAAAGATCAGGATGTAGCCGACTGGATAAAGCGTGCTCACGACGTGGGCTGCAAAGTCACGTATATGGCCGGTGATGTTGCCGAAGCAATACGTGGCGCCGAAGCCGGGGCCGATATCATCGTCGCGCAGGGCACCGAGGGTGGCGGGCACGTTGGCTGGATGGGAACGGTCGCATTGATTCCGTTGATTGTGGATGCGGTTACCCCAACCCCCGTGATGGCCGCCGGCGGCATCGCCGACGGCCGCGGATTTGCTGCTGCCCTTGCGCTTGGTGCCGAAGGGATCCTGCTGGGCACGCGGTTTCTCGCCAGCAAAGAATGCGGAATAGATGCCAATTACAAGCAGGCGATACTGGATAGCGACGGCCACGACACCGTCCTGACCGAGATACCCGATATCGCCGCGAGCCAGGTTTGGCCCGGCGCGATGTCGCGGGTCAAGCGCAACAGATTTGTGGAACGATGGTCCGGTCGGGAATGGCTTCTGCGTCAGAATTTGCCTGAGGCTGTTGCCAGTGTAAGGGCAGCGCGCAAGACTGGGGACACCGATGAGGCGCCGTTATTCTATGGTCAAGATGCAGGCCTGATCAAAGATCTACCACCAGCCGCTAGCATTATTGAACGGCTGGTTGCAGACGCGGAAAACCAAATCACGACAAGTTTAGCGCAGATGATCCACAGCTAGTCGAAACTGCTTTTTTTCACACTAGAACTTGGATTGAGTAATCCACACATCCATTCTTGCGGTACTTATCTCGAAGTCTGCATCTACATCCGGATCTGTTTTACCCTGTGCCACGAGGGCCGCCTTCAGGCCATGCAGTGACCAGACGTCATGCGGGTGGTCTGCGAGTTCTACACGATAATGCTCTTCGGCGTCAGCGTAGCGGCCAGCTTCGATGAGTGCAGCGCCAAGCCAATGGCGAGCCGCAAATGGCAGGGGCTCCGGTTCGTCATACGTCATTGAGTCTTCAATCTCCACTGCTTTTTCGAAAGCAGCGATTGCACCTGCATGGTCGTCCTCGGTCCGAAGAATTTCGCCTTCAAGGATGTGAGCCACCGTGCCGACAACCTGACCGGCCGGGTGAAAACGGAATTTCTTGTCCGTCGATGCGGCAAAAGCCAGCGTCTGGTCGCGCATGCTCTTTGCCGTACGCATGTCGCCTTCTTTCAGGCTCGCGTAGCCATAGGCGAAGTCCCAGAGTGCGGCGCCGACTTCGTCCTCCGGCCGGTTGTCTTTCTCGATGATCTCGTCGAAGCGGCCGAAGCGCAGCAGCGTCAACAATTCGTACATCGCGTTGTCGGTTACCTTGCGGTAATCCTTGCCGGCCTGGGTGGCGACAGCGCCCTGGCCGTCATAGGAAGCGGCGAACAGCAGCATGTGCAGGTTGTGCCAATCTGCGTATGAGAACCCCTGGTTCTCCGCCGCTTTCAGATCGGAATTTCGGGCCGCAGTGTTGGCGCGTACCGACCTGCCCCACAATCCGACTTCATTCCAGGTGTGCGATGGCATGTGCTGGATATGGCTGGCAACAGGCACGGCAGCGCCGAGATAATCTGCACATTCCAGCGCGAGGCCTGGATCCTGACTCGATTCGGTGGCATGGATATACAGATGGCAGGCGCCCGGATGGGTGATGTCCTCATCCAGCACGCCCGTCAATACGCCATGCAGCCTGATCAGGTCGGGATCCGCGAGGTCACGGTAACCGCGCCGTTCCTCGAGCATGAACAATGACACCGCGTAAACCACGGCAACATCATGATTGTCAGGATACTTCTCATAGACCTTTGCCATTTCCGCTGCAAAGGCCTCATCCACCGGACGGCGGTCCACGGGATTCCATGCGCCCGGGTATCGAACACGCGCCGCCATGATCAGGTCGCGTTCGACTTCGAACACGCTGCTGGCGAGGGCCACCGCTTTCTCAATCGCTGCATGTGCATACGGCCCTTTTTCGGCACTCATCACGCCATTCAGGAATGAGCCGAGCGCGAATGCTTCGCCCCAGTAGCACATCGCACATTCGGGGTCGAGGCGTCGCGCCTCGGCCATCGAACGCGCGGCTTCATTGACGTTGTAGGCATAACGCAACTGGATGCCTTGTTTGAAATACGCCTGCGCCTGTTGGTTGTCGGTGCTTATCGTCCACTCGTAGGATCCCAGCGCCGCCGGAATAAAATCAATCGGCTCCTGAAAAGCGACTTTGGCGCTGCCCGGCTCTGCCGGGACGTCTGAATTATCGCTGCCCATGTTTGCGCAGGCCGCAAGGCAAGTAGCCGCGCCAAGAATGGCGACAATGTTTTTCAATAGATGGTTCCTTTGATTAATTCTTGTTGTTTATTCGAATCAGTTCGCGTTGCTTTGTCGTTCGAGCAGATCGTCGATGACTGCGTCAGGGTAGCTCAACAGGCGGCCGAAGCGTCTTGCGATCTCCTCCCGCGCTGCTCCCTCGTACTCGCCCTTATCGACAAGCCTCGCCTTGTCCACTTTGATCGTCAGGTAGCGGTCCAGAGTGTTGCCAGCATAGATGAGTAGCACGTGCTTGCCCTCGGCGACGTCGGCAGGGTACAGGTCTGTCACCAGAAAATCTGTCTCGCGCCACATTTGTACCTGGTTACGCTTGGCAATAACCATTGCGTCGTCCATAACCCCGTCCATTTCCTGCGGTGTCATGACCTCGCTTAATGCCAGTTGCTTGACGCCTAGCTTTACGACCTCGGCGAATCCGCCCATGATTCCAAGCTGATAAGAGCGCTGATCTATCTTAGGCATGGTCGCATCGTCCTGCGCAATAAGTGGTGCCGCGATCAGGGCCGCGAATGTTGCAACGGCCAATATTGCTCTTATTCTCATAGCGGTCCCGTTCTCCAAAAGGAGGTACAGGTTAACCGATATGCACTCCGACGTGCAGCCATCACCCACTTTGTGTAAACAGTGCTATTCTCGCCCGCAATTCAGAAGGGCCTGCAGCGGCAATGACAGAAAGTGTACGAAAAATAGTCGGCGTAATGGGCGGCATGGGTCCGGACGCCACGGTGGATTTCATGGCCAGGGTTATCGCCATGACGGAATCCGGCAGCGACCAGGACCATGTCCACATGATCGTCGACCAGGACCCGACCATACCGAATCGGCAACGCGCCATTCTCGAAGGATCGGCAGACGTCACTGACGCACTTGGCGCTATGGCGAAACGGCTCGAGGTTGCCGGCGCCGATTTCCTCGTGATGGTGTGCAATACGGCGCATGTGTTTCTCGATGGCGTGCGCGCAGGTACCAGCATTCCGTTCATCAGCATCATTGATGAATCGGTCATCGAGATTGATCGCGTTTGTCCGGATGCCCGGAAAGTCGGCGTAATGGCCACCGATGGCTGTCTTGACACCGGAATTTACCAGGACGCGATCACGGCATCGGGCCGGGAAGCATTAGTGCCCGAAAAAGACGGACTCGATCAACTCATGTGCCTGATCTCTGCAATCAAGGCCGGCAATCAGGGTGAAGATATTCGCCAGTCGATGCAGGCTTCGGCAAACGAACTTGTGAAGCAGGGCGCTGATGTCATCATTGCCGGCTGTACCGAGATACCGATTGTGTTTGACGGTGAAAATTGCACGGTGCCGGTTATTTCGTCCACCAATGTGCTTGCGGAACGAACGCTGGAACTGGCCAAGGGCGAGACCCCTCTGCCGACGCAAGGATAATTACCCGGAAAAGGAACCAGTATGCTGTTATCCCGTTTTCCGCGAGTGTCCCTCGCGCACCTGCCAACCCCGTTGGAGCTGATGCCGCGATTGAGCGAGCACCTCGGCGGGCCGAATATCTATGTGAAGCGGGACGACTGCACCGGCCTCGGCACCGGTGGCAACAAAACCCGTAAGCTTGAATTCCTGCTGGCGGATGCCGCCGCGAATAATGCGGATGTGATCATTACGCAGGGCGCCGTGCAATCGAATCATGCGCGGCAGACCGCGGCCGCGGCCTGCAAGATGGGCATGGAATGCGAGCTTGTTTTCGAGAAGCGCGTGGAACATCCGAGTGACCCTTATATTAACTCCGGCAATGTTTTGCTCGACAGGATATTCGGAGCCAATATACGGGATGTCGAAAAAGGAACAGACATGGATGCCGCTATGGAAGATGTCGCCGAAGAATTACGCGGTGCAGGCAAGACGCCCTACATCATTCCCGGTGGCGGATCCAATCGTATCGGCGCCCTGGGCTACGTTGATTGCGCGCTTGAATTGATGTCGCAGGCAAACAGCGAAGGCATCGTCATCGATCATGTGGTGCATGCAACCGGAAGTGCAGGCACGCAGGCGGGTCTGATTGTCGGACTCAAAGCCAGCTATGCGAACATTCCCCTGCTCGGGATCGGCGTCAATGCGCCGAAAGACGTGCAGGAGGAGAAGGTCTACAAGCTAGCGGTGGAGACGGCGGAATATGTCGGTGCAGCAGGCGTTGTGCAGCGTGCGGATATTGTCGCTAATTGCGACTACGTTGGTGAAGGCTACGGCATCCCGACGAAAGCAATGAACGATGCCGTCATGTTGCTGGCGCGGCTGGAAGGTTTGTTGTTTGATCCTGTTTACAGCGGCAAGGGTCTTGCCGGCATGATCGACCTGATCGGCAAAGATTATTTTGCAGGCGCCCGGAACATCGTTTTTATCCACACTGGTGGCGTTGCCGGCCTGTTTGGATACTCGGACCAGTTGCACACCGGGTCGTAGCCCGCCCTGCCTGTTGCGCATGCCGATCCGTCCTGACATAAGTTGAGGTTCTAAGCCCCGGTCCCGCGAACTGTACCTATTGATTCTTGTCTGATCTGCATTAAACTTGCAAGCCGTTTTGCCTGCCACATCTGACGTCTTTAGTTGCGAAAGCAACCACCCGGGGGACCCGTGACGATAGCGCCGCAACGAAATATTTTGCGACTTTTCCTTGCCAGCAACCTTTTGGCCCTGTTGATCGCCCCTGAGGGGTTTGCGCAGAGTATTGATTCGAATGCACCGCGTCCGATAGCACAGGCATTCGAGCTGCAGGTGGCGCCGGTCATTGATGGCAACGTCATCGATGATCCGGCCTGGCGGGGTGCGGAGCCCATCACTGATTTCTGGCAGAGTCAACCGAACGCAGGACAAGCTGCATCCCAGCGAACCGAGGTGTACATCGGATTTACCGATACGGCGCTGCATATCGGCATCATCGCTTACGACGACGAGCCACTGGAGATCATCTCAACAGACAGCCGGCGCGATTCATCGCTGGACAATACCGACAGCATAAGGATCATGATCGACGGCCTGCTGGACCGGCAAAACGGTTATGTCTTTGGCACCAACCCAGCCGGCATCGAATACGACGGCCAGATCAACAGGGAAGGTGCGGGGCAGTTTGTTTTTGGTGGTCAGGGCGGGTTCAATCTGAATTGGGATGCCCCCTGGACGGTCCGGACGGAGGTTTCGGACATAGGCTGGAGCGCGGAGATGGAAATTCCGTTCACTTCGTTGCGTTTCGGAAAGGGAGAGGTGCAGGAGTGGGGCTTAAACATTGAAAGACGGATCCGTCGAAACAATGAAGTCGCGTTCTGGGCGCCGATGTCGCAGGATCGTAGTCTAATCCGCGTATCTGAAGCCGGTTCGATAACGGGAGTCCGTGTACCGCGGCAGCGAAATTTTCAATTTACGCCCTACGTATTAGGCAAAGCTCAGCGTGGCGGCAGCCTGAGTGGTACTGAAACTGAACAGGACGTTGGATTCGATATCAAGTACTCGATTACGCCGAGCCTGACGCTGGATGCGACCTACAATACTGACTTTGCACAGGTCGAGGTCGACGACCAACAGGTCAATCTCGATCGCTTCAGTCTGTTCTTTCCCGAGAAGCGCCCGTTTTTCCTGGAGAACTCCGGACAGTTTACGGTCGGCAATCCACGGGAAGTAGAACTGTTTTTCAGCCGGCGTATCGGCATTGGCGAAGACGGAGCGCAGGTTCCGATTGATGGTGGCCTGCGCTTGTCCGGGAAACTCGGCGGCACCACCAACGTCGGCCTGCTTTTCATGAGTTCCGAGGCAGTCGCAGGAGTTGCGTCCGGAAACAAGTTTTCGGTCGTCCGCGTCAATCAGGAACTTGCCAATCGATCATCCGTGGGATTTCTGATTGTCAACCGGGATGGCGATGGCTCCCTGCTTGGCAACGGCAGCGATGACCAAAACCAGACCTATGCGATCGACGGCCGCTGGGGTATTGGCGAAAACCTGTTGCTGTCTGCGTGGGCAGCCAGGACCGCGACCCCGGGGCTGACAGGTAAAGACGACGCTTTGTCCGTTAATGCAAACTTCAACAATGCCGACTGGACGATGGTTTTCGCCTATTCGGAGATCGGCGGGGCATTTAACCCCGAAGTCGGCTTTCTCACTCGAAGTGATTACCGCAAGGTAAGTGGGCTGGTCCTGCGCCGGATACGGCCGGATAATCTGTGGAACCTATTCGAGATCCGCCCGCACATATCCTATCGCGGGTTTTGGGATTTTGACGGCTTTCAGGAGACAGGATTTCTGCACGTCGATTCCCACTGGGAGTTCGATACGGGCGCTGAAATACACACGGGATTCAATATTACGAAAGAGGGTGTCAAGACGCCGTTCGATATTATCCCCGGGGTGACCATCCAGCCAGGTACCTATGACCACGCGGAAGTGCAGATCATATGGAGAGGCGATGAGTCAAAGCCACTCAATTTCGGCCTGCGTACAACAGTGGGTGGCCGCTTCGGCGGAGACCGGGTTTCGTTAGCGCCGACAGTGAGATATCGCATCGGCGAAAAGTTCAGTTCCGAGCTCGCATTCAACTACAATGACTTCGATCTGCCGGTGCCGGGTGGAGATTTCACCGCCAACCTGCTGCGCCTCAGGCTATCCTATTCGTTTACGCCGAAAATCCTGCTGCAGTTGCTGT
>SMWE01000060.1 GCA_004357475.1 Gammaproteobacteria bacterium | reverse complement strand
TGAAAGCACAGCAGGACGCCGAAGAAGCATTGAAAGGCGTATCGGCAGAGACCGATCTTGCACGCGCCCAGCTGGAACTGGCCGAGGCGCGCGCCCGTTACCGCGCCGCCCAAAAACTCAAAGGCAAGCGCTAACCCATTCTATGCGGGGTCAGAGCCCGGCTCTGACCCCGATTTGATGCTCGCCCTGATCTCGGCAAGCACGGATTCATCGAGCGCGGTGTCGAACAGCTGCTGATAACGATCGCACCGTTCATCATCGGTATTGGCCCAGGCCGATCCACTCCGCACTGGGCGGAACAATGGCGTTCGGCGCGCCGAGGGCATTTGTTCGACAACTGGACCACGGATATTCTTCTGGTGATTCGACCATGCCCGCCCGCACAGGGTTAAGTTCTATATACCGGTAACACGCAAACAGATAATTTTCTGTTGCGACAGGATAAGAGCGAAATCGTCCTTCCCACAATGTGCCGGTTCGTTCGTGAATTCGATTGAATGCCAGAACATAACAGCGGCCAAGATTCTGCATCATTTTTGAAGCGCTGTCTTTGTGCCCTGGTGTCATCAACAGGTGGACGTGGTTCGTCATCAAAACGTAGGCATGCACGCGAGCTTCATATTTTTGGGCTGACTTGGCGAGAAAACCGAGGTACCTGAGATAGTCACCCCTCTGTCGAAAACAGTCTTGGCGATCATTGCCTCGCTGCACGATCTGCAGCGGAATTCCTGGTATGCAAATTCTTGGTGGCCTGGGCATGCAAGGATCCTGATCGCAGCATTGCGCCACGTCGAGTGGCGAATCTGCAAGAAATTGGGGTCAGAGCCGGGCTCTGACCCCAATTACTTGTTTTGACCTCACCCCATGAGCCGCCTATGCTTTGCTCGAAGCGCGAATAACAGATTCGGGGGACACAATGAAAATCAGAATGACACTATGCCTGTTGGCGCTGGCAGCGGTCTCCGCTATTTCCTATGCGCAGGATGGCCTCAAAATCTACATCTCCGCTGATATGGAGGGCGTCGTTGGCGTAGTTACCGGCGAGCAACTTGGTCCGGGCGGCTTCGAATACGAACGATTCCGTGAGTTCATGACGAACGAGGTCAATGCCGCGATCGACGCTGCTCGTGCAGCAGGTGCGACCGAGTTTGTAATCAGTGACTCACACGGCAACGGCCAGAATCTTCTGATTGAGCAGTTTTCCGACGATGTGACGGTGATCCGCTCCTGGCCGCGGGAGCTGGCCATGATGGCCGGTATCGACGATTCATTCGACGGGGTAATTTTCATCGGCTATCACGCGAGTACGAACAATACTCGCGGTGTTCGGGCACACACGATGTCTAGCGCCAATATAACCAGCGTGCGACTGAACGGCATGACCATGACTGAGGGCAGCATGAATGCCGCGATTGCCGGTCACTTCGGGGTACCGGTCATCATGGTTTCCGGGGGCGACGTTGCAGTGGCCGAGAACCAGGTGATTATTGGCGATATTGAGGGAGCGGTGGTCAAGTGGGCCAGCGGCTTCCATTCGGCGCGAACGCTGACGCCGGAGGCAGGGTACGAGGTCATCCGCACGCGTACGAAGTCGGCCATCGACCGGATTGAAGAATTCGAGCCCTACGTGCTGGAAACGCCGATCGAACTGGAGCTGAGTCTCAAGCATTATCGCCCGGTGGAATTGCTGTCATATTTGCCGAACGTTGAAAAGGTCAACTCGCACACGATCCGCTTCGTTGGCAAAGACATGATCGAGATATCGAATTTTCTGAGTGTAGCGATAGGTTACCGGATCGATTTGCAGCCATAGAAAAATGAGGCGTCAACTTATTCTGCTGGGGATTTTCCCGGCACTGCTGATAGCGTGCGCGGAGCCGGAGTCATCTGGAACGGCGATCACGAACGTCACGGTAATTGATGCGGTCAACGGTGTGCGTGAAAATCAGACTGTCGTCTTCGATGGTGATGAAATCACCAGTGTTGGATCAACCGGTGCGGAGCTGTCCGTTGCCGAGACCATAGACGGGACCGGGAAGTTCCTGATTCCCGGGCTGTGGGACTTTCATGTTCACCTGACTTACGACGACCGGTTCACCAGCAGCATGCCGGCGCTGTTCATTTCGTACGGCATTACCAGCGTGCGTGACACCGGCGGACTCATGCGCAAGGTGTTGCCCGTGGTCGAGAAGATGCGCGCGCCCGGTGCAGTAGCCCCGCGGGTGTTCTTCGCCGGGCCTCTGCTCGATGGGAATTTCGTCGTCTACGACGGCGAGTCTCGTCCCGAGATTGGTGTGCGCAATGCGACGCCGGATGATGCGCGGGCGGCGATCAGGAACCTGCAAGAGCAGGGTGTCGATTTCATCAAGATCTATGAAATGGTCAGCCCGGCCGTTTTCGACGCAATGGTCGAGACAGCGCAGGAACTTGGACTGCCGATTGATTCACATGTGCCGCTGTCATTGCGGGCAAGTATGGCTGGACCGTCAGTAGATTCGATTGAACATCTGCGCAACATCGAGATGGACTGTGCCAGCAACGCGCCGGAGTTGCATGAAACGCGGCTCGAGCTTCTCAGGAATCCAGATGGGCTTTCCGGAGCTGACCTGCGTTCTTCGCTTCACTCCCTGCAACGGTTGCCGGCCATTGCGAACTATGACGAGGCGCGCTGCGATCAGACACTGGACGCTCTGATGTCGACAATACAGGTGCCTACACTGCGCCTCGGCGCACTGAACCTGGCGCCGCCTTACAGGAGGGACGACTGGGCCGATGCACTGTCGCGAATACCCGCAGATGCCCGGGAAGACTGGAGCGAAGCTTCGGCGGCGCTGGCTGAAAACCCCAATAATGAATTCACTGCTTTTGCCGAGTGGAGCCTCTTTCTAACAGGGCGCATGCATGAACGCGGCGTGCCGATCGGCGCTGGTACCGATACGCCGATTTTCATATCCGTGCCCGGTTACAGTCTGCACTCGGAACTCGAGATGCTGGTTCGTGCCGGGCTGTCTCCGCTCGAGGCAATCAGGTCCGCGACCGTCAGGCCCGCAGAGTTTTTCTCGCTACAGAACGAGATGGGAACGGTTGATGTTGGCAAGAAAGCTGACCTCGTGCTGCTCGACGCGAACCCGTTAGAGGACATTGCAAACACCCGGCAAATAGCGGCTGTTGTCAGCAAGGGCAAATTGCTCACGCGAAAGGAATTGTCCAAGCTCGTTTCAGCCGCCCGCTCAGCGGAGTGAGGAGTACAATAGGGGCATACTGGAGATGACCATGATGCGAATTTTTGGCTTGTTGTCATTTGCCTTGTTGTTGACTGCTTGCGGCGATTCCTCCGAGCCGCCGGTGGAATCAGGTGCAGCGACCGGGTCGGCAGCCGTTACATTGCCCGGGGCAGGAGCGGTCGCGTACACGGACGTCAATATCTGGAGCGGCACCGGTGCTGCTCCCCTGCATAACGCCAGCCTCGTGGTTCGCGATGGCCGGATCGAGAGCGTCAGCATCGAACCAGCACCGGAGGGTGCCGAAATCGTGGTGCTCGATGGTCAGTGGATAATTCCGGGGTTCATCAATGCGCACGGGCATATATCAGGTAGATGGGCTGCAGATGAGATTCAGGGCGATGCTGCCAGGGCAGCAGCTGATCTCGCGCTTTACGCGCGCTACGGCGTTACCACCGTATTGAGCCTTGGCGGCGCTCCCGCTGGCGCGTTCGGAATTCGCGCGGCACAAGACAGCCTTTCTCTGGATCGCGCACGGCTTCTCCTTGCGGGGCCGCCTGTATTCAGCCAGGACCCGGCCGAAGCTGCGGCGATGACCCGCGCAAATATTGATGCGGGCGTCGACTGGATCAAGCTGCGCGTGGATGACAACCTGGGCACCATCGAAAAAATGTCCTGGGATGCCCTGGAAGCAGCATTGCGAGTTGCAAAAGAGGCAAACGTCCCCGTCGCTACACACATTTTTTATTTGGATGACGCGGCGAAACTGCTTGAAATGGGCAGCGGGCTGATCGCGCACTCGGTACGTGACCAAGAGGTTTCCGATGAGTTTGTGCAGGCCATGCTCGATTCCGGCGTGTGTTATGTACCGACACTGGTGCGAGAAGTATCAACGTTTGTCTATGGCGAGCGCCCGGCGTTCTTCGATGATCCGTTTTTCC
Source organism: Gammaproteobacteria bacterium (assembly GCA_004357475.1). GTDB lineage: Bacteria > Pseudomonadota > Gammaproteobacteria > Steroidobacterales > Woeseiaceae > SZUA-117. The sequence goes on along the minus strand of SMWE01000060.1, from coordinate 5,534 downwards.
TCGAGGCAGCGAAGCAAAGCGAGATCGATCGTGTCAGCGATCCCGAATTCATGGCAAGAATGGCGGCGAACCCCTCGGCGGCAGTCTATCGAAAGGCACTGGAACAGGCACAGGAAAACTTGCGCGTAATGGTGCGATCTGGTGTCCCGGTTGCGTTTGGTACCGATTCCGGTCCCGCGGGCCGTTTCCCTGGTTATTTCGAACACATGGAATTCGATCTCATGCGTGAAGCTGGCATGACAGCAAGGCAAATCATGTTGAGCGCCACCTCGGTGGCTGCCAGTTGCCTGCAGCTGGATGATGTTGGCACGCTCGAGCCAGGAAAATGGGCGGACTTTGTCGTTATCGCGCAAAATCCTCTGGCCGACGTTAGTGCGCTGCATTCCATACAAAGTGTTTATATTGCCGGCAACGCCGTAGCGCGCAATTAACTACGCAGGATATTCGCTCAAACAGCTATGCCGGATGGCGCTCAAGAAATTCCCTGATTGCTAACATGAACTGTTCGAATGCAGGCTCGTGCTCCAGGAGAATGTGATTCCTGCCTTCAAGGGTCTTAAATTCCGCGCCAGGGATCACGGATGCCAGCTCTCGGCCGGATGCATAGGGGATTCGCGCATCACCTCGCGCATGCAACACCAGGACCGGCACTGACAATTGCGCCAACAATTCAGAGACATTGAAATCACCAAAAGCGCTTAGCAAGCGCGCGGCAATTTCAGGCGTCGCGCTCTCGCGCATCAATACTTCGAATGCCAATCTTTGTTCCTCATTGGCGTCGGGGATGAACAGCGATCCGAACAGCTGCACAAAAGCCGGATTGTCCTGGCCCCAGCCCAGACGAACGAGGTCAACCATCGCTTGCCCCCGTTCAAGGTCTTCGTCAGTCACGTTCTGCGCCCAGCCTTCTGCATAGGCGCCATAGAGGATCAGCGCTCTGACCCTTTCGGGATGCCTCACTGCGTAGGAAATCGATACCGCCCCGCCCTGCGAGGACCCCAGAAGTGCAAAACGCTCGAAGCCAGCAGCACCAACTACGCATTCCAGGTCATTAACCATCGAATCAAGACTGACGTCTTCAACATCTCTGTCAGAAAGCCCGCAACCACGTTCGTCGTAACGAAGCAGTTGCATGCCATTGGACAAACCGCTTAGCCAATGCCGCCAGATGATATTTTGCCAGTCAAGCTCAAGATTAGTGAGCCAGTGCGCGACTTTGACTATCGGTGGACCACTGCCTGACAACGCATACGCTATTCGCACGCCATCCCGTGAGGAGACAAAACGAATTTTTCCCTGTTCAGCTGATTGCTTTCCTTCAATGGTGAACCCGTCGGGCGTCAGCTGCACCGCCCACGCAAGTACGACAGCAACAGGAAAACCCAGCACGATGACGATCGTGAACACCTGTGGCATCCATGCCGGCGCCTCGAACATCGGAAAAAGTGTTGCCGCAGCCTCGATCAACGCCCAGCCGACGACGATGTAGACGATCGATACCCGGATAACTCGTCGGCGCTTGAGTTCGCTGAAAAAGTTTTTCATGGGAGATTACTGTATGCCAGTAAACCTGCGCCCCTCACCCGGTTGGTTAAATAGATCCTCACCCAGGAGTTCACCCGGCATGCTGGACGGATCCTCGCTGAACTGCGCAGGTACATGAATGCCGATCGAATGGCGGGCGTGAACACGGTCGTCCAGAATCTCGCGGCCGTCTTCCGAGACAAAAAACCAGTATGGAGGTAACGCGAGATCAATCTGCCTTTCATCCCAGTAGGCTTCGTCCTGTTCGAAATGAACAAGTCGCGCATCGGCGTCACCGAGATGCAGGACCGTGCTTGTATCCTCCAGGGTTACCCGGAAGGTAATATGCTGCACGTCGGTGCGAGCGGTAGGCCAACCGGCGTGTGGTATGCATAGTGCTTCGATTAACAAGCCATCCTGGCGGACGAAAACCGGTGTGTCACCGTACTCGAGGTTAAAGGCCGTCACTCGTTCAAATATGGCTTCGTCATCCGGCGTCGCTGTCTCGCGCATTGCGGCGACGGCCTGCAACGGTGCATACAAGCGAATATCCTGCCGTTCCCGTAATAGGCGCATCATGTCACTGGCAGAGAAATGATCGCCATGACTGTGACTGATGAAAACCGCATCGACACCGTCATAAGGTGCTTGCCCTGCGAATATAGCGTCACGCATTTTCTCTGGAACCAGGCGGTATCTGTTATAGCTGTTATCAAAAAGCGGATCGAACAAAATTTTGGTCTCGCCATGGGTGATCATGACGCCTTCATTTGCCAGGTACTGCACGGACGTTGTTTCCTGCCCTGCCGCAGTTGCGCAAAAGGCGACGAGTATCACGCATTGCATTACTCGTTTCATAATCACTCAGCCGGTGCCTGAAACGCTTTGGAATAGAACAAGGCATTCAGGAAAAGCTTGTTGGTGCCGAACCAGGTGGCACGAAAATTCGGATCATCGGCAAATAATATGACGCTGCCGCTGCCTTTACGTTCGGCGATCAGCGCTGCAGTTCCCTCGATAGCCGCCTGATTTTCTTGGGATGCGAATCCGGACAGGACAGGCGGCGTCTGGTAACTGATCACCGTCGCAAAGGGATTGACTGGCCGTTCCATGATGTCGCTCAGGTTCTTATGCAATGCAATGTTTCTGTCCGAATACCCGAAGCCGAGCGGGTGCGTGATGTCGAGATCGCCGGAAAAAATTGCTCCGCGGATCAGGTCTGCTGCTTCAATATCCTGCTTGTCGGCGTAATCGTACCGTTCGGTCTCGATTGCTTCCTCGTCCAGCAAATCATCGTGACCTGTGCCGGTTTCCAGGTCCTCGTCGGGCACGAGTGCCTCACCCTCTACCGGTTCAACGTAATCAAGCACGTTGTCCCGCACCCAGTAAGCGCCCTGCCGAATACCGATAATCGTCCCGCCTTCTGCAACCCATTGTCGAATGCGATCCACATAATCGGGCATGTAGTTTTCATACTCGCCACCCGGGAAGACGAGGTGCGTGTATTGCTTCCAGTCGATGCCATCAAGCCGGTCACGATCGTGCAGTGACACCGCCATTTGCATACGGTAGTCGAGTAAGTGCCATATCTCGCCAGCGTTATACAGGTCAGTGTCGCGGCCAATGATCAGCAATACTTTCACTTGCTGGAGCTCTGCGAAAGAACGGCCGCCGACATTGACACCGGCCGTGCCGATTGTGCTCTGACCCGATGTTAACGAGTGCACAGTCACACCATCATTCGCGGCGACCGATTCCATAATGGCTTTTATTTCATCGGGATTCTTCTCCTGCCTGTCGAATGGCACCACAATGGTGCCGCGGTCAAAGGACATATCGCCTTGGGAGGTACGAACCGAAAACGGCTGCAGCGCACCGCGCGCCATCAGGCCCGCGCTCAGAACCCGATTGAGCGCGCGCGGTGCATAGTAGTCGGACCAGGCAAAGGCATAAGCGTAGTCGGGCCCGTCCGGAGCTGCCGCCGCCGGCATAGCGACCGCGGACTGCTCGGCAAGCAGGCTTTCCTGAAAATTTCTGCCGGACAGTGCTTCGTAGTCGAGATCATAGGCAAGTGGATAGGTCCACGTCGACACGTCATAGAATGTGGGGTCCGCAAATTCAGTAAAACGCTCGAAGATCACGCGAATCATCCGGTATTGCGGCTGACCCATCGGCACGATCTTTGCTTCACCGGCAGCGAATGCCCTTCCGTTTACAGTGATGTCACGGGCAAGATCGTAGACCTGTATGCGGTGCCAGGTCAGAAGATCGAGAAAATGATACATCCGCGAATCGTCGCCCGGGGTCGCGAACACATAAGCTTTGACCGTGTCGCCGGCTGCCTCGGTTAGCGCAGAGTCATAAAAGTCCTTTTGATAATCAAGCAGTTGCTGGCGCAAGGCAAGGGCGCCGCGGATCATGCCGAGACTCGCGCGGAAGTGCTTACGAATGTTTTCACGATAAGTGCGCAGTCCAAGTGGCGTTTGCAACTCGATGCCCCGGGCCGCCGCGGCTTCGTAGAGTATGCCGATGCCGCCGTTGACGAATGGCAGTCCGGATCCTTTGCCAAGAAAATAGGTATCGAACCCTTCGGCGTGATAATAAAGTTTGCCTTCCGCATCCAGAAATTCCTCCGAGAATCGGACGGAGGCCGCGGTGAGCGATTCTGCGGCGGCCGGAATAATCGGATTTGTCCTGGCGGGTACGCCCGGGTGAAAATAATAGGTGCTGTTCGGCCCCATCTCGTGAAAATCCACTGACACGTTCGGCCGCCATGCATACCACTTCGACATCCAGGCACGCGATTCGGGCTGTGTCACACTGATCCACTGCCGGTTCAGGTCGAACCAGTAGTGATTGGTGCGCGCAAATTGCCAGTGCATATCGTGCTCGGCATGTTGCGGATCCGCGTTTGGAACCTGACTACCATACGCGTCCAGCCACGCCACGCGTTGTGCATGGCCATCGGGATTGAAAACTGCGGTGACCAGGACAACGCTGTTGGCCAGTTCGTTTTCTATCCTGGTGCCCTGTGCCGCGGCGAGGTGATAAACGATCGGCAGCGATGCGTCCATACCGCTAGCCTCAGCACCATGCACACCATAGTTCAGCCAGGTGACGACAGGCATGCTGTCCGAAACTTCCTGGCCAGAGGCTGGCTCTGTCAATGCATTGTGCTGCGTTCTTATTTCATCAAGCCGGGCATGGTTCCCGGGCGATGTGGCGATGATAAACAGGATCGGCCGGCGCTCGTGCGTGTAACCGGCAATTTCGAGTTTGAGCCGGTCCGACATATTCGCGATGGTTGTAATGTAGTCCACAAGTTCGTGATGACGGACGGGCGCCGCGCCAAGTGGCCGGCCCAGGAAAGCCTCTGGTGTCGGGATTGCCGCGTCGTAGGCAACGCCGGCGGGAAACATCTCGGCATCGGCGTCGCGGACCGGATCCGCGGCCAGTACGCTGCCGGACAGCGTAGCAACTACAAGGCCCCACCAAAATCCTGCTTCTGAATTCACACCTGTCTCCCCCGTACTTGCGCAACTATTTGTTGGCGGCAATGGTCTGCCGAAAGCCGGTCATCCCGGGTGTACCTTCGACCGATTCGTTTACGATTGTCACCAATTCGGAATCGAGGAACGGGTGGCAGGGATTCCGCTTCGCACCCGCCCGCTATGTGCCGAGTGTAAAGGGTATGACCTGCCGATAGGAAGCCCGGATCGTCACGTCCGGGGCGCAATGCCGGAACTGAAACCACTTGCTTTGGTGACGGGGCCAGCCAACGCACTGCCTCCATTGGACCGGTCGGGAGTTCGAACCGAAGAGCGCCAAGCGCGACGATAGACGCACGAAGTGCGCCCCGGGTTAACTTGTCAGTACGTGTGCCACGAGGCACTGAGAAAGACAGGAGTCTTTCGAAGTCCGTAACTCTAGGAGAGATGGAGGAAGGTCCTCCAAAGCCGCCCTGCAGGGGGAGGTTTTAAACCGCCCTAAGCTGCTCCGGTAAAGAGTCG
>SMWE01000059.1 GCA_004357475.1 Gammaproteobacteria bacterium | reverse complement strand
GGATTGCCGGGCACAGCGCTGCCATTAACGAAGACGGCGACGAACCGGACCTGATAACCTGAAAACCTGACCTATGCTTGGCAATGCTTTCGAAGTAATTGTCGGCTTGCTTCTCCTAGTCTGGGGAGCGGACCGATTCGTTCATGGTGCGGCCGCGACGGCCCGCAACCTCGGAGTTCCGCCGTTGTTGATCGGCCTGACCATCGTCGCGGTTGCCACATCTGCTCCGGAAATACTTGTCTCCTTCGTCGCCTCACTTCGCGGCGAACCCGATCTGGCGATCGGCAATGCCATTGGTTCCAATATCGCAAATATCGGAATGGTACTGGGCGTGGTGGCCATATTGCGCCCGGTCGAGTTAAAGTCGGCGACGCTGCGGCGTGAAATGCCGGCGCTGCTCGCGGTAACCCTGCTGACCGTGTCGTTGTTCCTGGACTCGTTCCTGAGCAGAGTCGACGGCCTGGTCCTGCTGACCGGTCTGATCATCGTTATGTTCTGGCTGACACGACTGGGATTTCGTTCGTCGTCCAGTGATCCGCTGCAAGCTGAATTCGATGCAGAGATTCCCAAGCACATGAGTATGCGAGTCGCCATATTCTGGCTGCTCGTCGGCATCGCCATCTTGCTGGTCGGCGCCGAATTGATGGTTGACGGCGCTATCGAGATCGCGAAGGCACTCGGCGTGTCAGAGGTCGTCATAGGCGTTACATTGGTGGCGCTGGCTACCAGCCTTCCGGAGTTGGCTGTCTCGGTGGTCAGCGCTTTCAGGGGCGAGTACGGCCTTGCAATCGGCAACATCGTCGGTTCCAACATATTCAATCTTCTTGCAGTCATCGGTATCGCCGCAGTGATCCAGCCAGCCGCTCTGCCACCTTCAGTGCTTTCACTGCATATTTTCGTGATGGTCGCGTTTACCCTGGTGCTGTTCGCCATGACCTATGAATACGATGGCAGCGGGCGGATCACGCGGCTTGAAGGCTTTGCACTGCTTGGCGCATATCTTGCGTACCAGGCCTATGTGGTGGTGCAAAACGTTTAGAATCAACGTTTGCGATCAGCCGGAGCCAGTGCTTTGACGGAGACCTCACCGAAAGATTTGCTTGCGCTTGCCGCGGAGGTCCTGGACATAGAGTCGCGCGCCGTCAATCAACTTAAATCCCGTCTTGACGGCTCGTTCACTGCAGCCTGCCAGTTATGTCTCGATACTGACGGCAGGGTCGTTGTTACCGGCATGGGCAAGTCCGGGCACATCGGCGGCAAGATTGCGGCAACGCTCGCGAGCACCGGAACGCCGTCGTTCTTTATGCATCCGGCCGAAGCCAGTCATGGTGACCTCGGCATGATCACGTCCAGCGATACCCTGCTGGCCGTCTCTTACTCCGGAGAGACACAGGAGATCGTGACCATCCTGCCGCTGGTCAAACGCATGGGAGCAAAGCTGATTTCGATGACAGGCAAACCTGGTTCCACCCTGGCCACTGCGGCCGACGTTCACCTCGATGTGAGCGTCAGCGAGGAAGCCTGCCCACTCAATCTTGCGCCAACGGCGAGCACAACCGCAGCGCTGGCAATGGGCGATGCAATGGCAGTGGCACTCCTGAAATACCGCGGTTTCACAGCAGAGGATTTTGCGCTTTCGCATCCAAGCGGCAGACTCGGAAAGCGCCTGCTCCTGCGAGTCGAGGATGTCATGCACACGGGCGACAGGGTTCCGGTTGTTGGAGGTGAGGTCAACCTCAGCGACGGGTTGGTGGAGATGACACAAAAAGGACTTGGCATGACTGCGATCGTCGACAGCGGCGGACGCCTGCTCGGAATATTCACAGACGGTGACTTGCGGCGTGCACTCGATACAGGAAAAGACGTGCACAAGACAGACATGAATTCGGTAATGCACCGCGATTGCATCACCGCCCGTCCGGACATGATGGCCGCAGAAGCCGTGCGTATTCTGGAGGAAAACAAGATCACGGCACTCCTCATCGTCGATGACGACGAGGTGCTGGTCGGCGCGCTGAATATCCATGACCTCTTCCGTGCGGGTGTGATGTGACCTCAGAAAACCGGCAAAAGATCCCTGCAAATCTCGGCCTGGTCGCGTTTGACGTTGACGGGGTTCTGACTGACGGCCGTTTCTGGCTGTCGGACGACGGCGTGGAATCGAAAGCATTCGATACTCAGGATGGCTTTGGCATTCGCCAGCTTCTGCGTGCCGGGTTGGAAGTCGCAGTCATCAGCGGGCGCCAATCGAACGCAGTCGAAAAACGAATGTCTGAACTGGGTGTGACTCATGTGATCCTGGGATGTAACGACAAAGCAGCCGCGTTTCAATCGCTGATCAATGAACTCGGTATCGAGGCAACGAATACCGTGTATGTTGGCGACGACGTGCCCGACATTCCGCTGTTGCGACGCGCCGGTTTGGCAATCGCCGTCGCAAATGCAGTTGCAGAGGTGAAGGCGGAATGCGCATTGACGACAGCGGCTTCCGGCGGGCACGGCGCCGTGCGCGAAATCTGTGACCTGATACTGGAATCACGGAACCTGAACTGAGGGCTACCTATAATGAATCCGCAAAACATCACCACATTTTCCGTGTTGCTGTTCGTGGCGTTTGGCACCTGGTACCTGGCCCGCTCGCTGCAACCTGCCGAGATAACGGAAACCGTATCAGATGGCGCTAGCGAAGGCTTCTATCTAAAGTCTGTACGAATTTTCGGCACAGATGCCGAGGGTCGGTTGTTATATGAAATCGAAGCCGATTTTGTCGAACAGCGAAAAAACAATGAAATTGCAATGCAGCATGTGCGGATCAGGTATTCGGCGAACTCGCACGTGCCCTGGACGATCAACGCAGACGAGGCAACGATCAGCGAAGACCAGAGTCTGCTCCGGCTCAGCGGTCACGTGATCGCAGTCAGTAATGAGGGATTCGGGGGGCAAGTCACAGAGATTCGGACGCCACATCTGGATCTTGAACCCGCGACGTATAAAGCCGAGACCGACAGCCGGGTACAAATTCGAATTGGCTCGCGCAGTCTGACTGCAACCGGCATGCTAGCATTACTGCAAGAAAATCGGTTGCAACTGAGATCCAACGTCAGCGGAAAATTTTTACCCTAGCAGGCTGTTGAAATATACGTCAGGACCGGGAATTTTTTTGGCATGCGAATCGTCCGATCGAAAATAAATTTGTGCCGCTGCGGCATCGCGCTGGCAGCGTTGTTGCTGTGCAGTTCATCGTACAGCCAGATCGATGAACTGGTGTTGCCTATCTCCCTCGTTGCGGACTCCACGGACTACGATGGAAAAAGTTCGATGCTGATGTTTCGTGGCCTGCGATTAACACAGGGAAGCATTGGTATCGAGGCTGACGAGGGCCGTGCAAGCAAACTCGATTTCGAAGACAGTGTCTGGCACTTTACGGGCAACGTCGTCATCGATACTGGAAATGTCCATATTGAGAGCGATACGGCGGACCTCAAATTTACCGGGCACGTACTCCGCCTGGCAACAATTACAGGATCGCCCGCAACGTTTGAAATAAAACGGCCGAACAGCAATAAGGTTACCTATGCAGAAGCCGGCCGACTCGAATATGACTTCGATGCCGGTGTGGTGGAATTCTCGGAACAGGCGACGATCACTGAGGGGGGCAATCAGATTTCCAGCAATTACCTCGTCTACAACATCAAAGAACAGCGCATCAATGCGCGGGCCGGTGGCGAGGGCGATTCAAGGGTAAGAATCACCTACACGCCGGGCACAACGGATGATGCAACTGCAGGCGATGCCGCGCCGGCAGATGAAGAGATCCAGGACGAGCAGGGGACCGGCGATAAGCTCGCGGACGAAAATGACACCGATTTGCCGCAAACAACCGGAGACATTCCCCGGTGAGTATTCTGAGCGTCCGGGATATTGCCAAGCGCTACAAGTTTCGCGAAGTTGTCAAAGGTATCTCACTGGAAGTAAACAGTGGCGAAGTTGTTGGCCTGCTGGGCCCTAACGGTGCCGGCAAGACAACAGCTTTCTATATGATCGTCGGGCTGATTGCATCGGACCGCGGACAGATTCTGCTCGATGGACAGGACCTCACTACTCTGCCGATGCACCGCAGGGCCGCACTCGGCCTTGGCTACCTGCCGCAGGAGGCATCGATTTTTCGCAAGCTGACGGTTGAGCAAAACATACTCGCCATCCTGGAAAATCGCCCGGAACTGGACCGTGCGGGACGCGAACAGGAACTCGATCAATTGCTTGACGAGTTGCATGTCGGCCAGGTTCGAACCAGCCTTGGAATCAGCCTGTCCGGTGGCGAAAGACGGCGCGTGGAAATCGCAAGGGCGCTGGCGGCCAACCCGCGCTTCGTCCTTCTCGATGAGCCATTCGCCGGCGTAGACCCGATCTCCGTCCTCGATATTCAAAGGATAATCAGACACTTATGCGAGCGCGATATCGGTGTTCTGATTACTGACCATAATGTGCGGGAAACGCTCGGAATTTGCTCGAGAGCCTATATACTGAATGACGGCAGCCTTATTGCTTCCGGGTCTCCAGAGGAAATTTTAGCAAATCAGCACGTTCGGGAAGTGTATCTCGGACAGGAGTTCAAACTCTGAGTCAGAATTGCGCAACGACAGTTAAATACAGGCAATTTGCCCGGTTACGCAGAGTGTCACCCGCAAAAAGCGCAACCAGGAATCAGGACCCGCTCTACCCATGCTGAAGCCTTCACTGCAACTGAAACTCACCCAGACGCTGACGATGACGCCGCAATTGCAGCAGGCCATTCAGCTGTTGCAGCTGCCGCTGCTCGATCTCAGCGCGCAGATTCAGGAGGCGCTTGAAGAAAACATTATGCTGGAGATGGAAGATCTTCCCGATGTTCCAAAAACCAGCGGCGAATCTACGGCCGAAATCGAAACCATCAAGGCCCAGGACAGCTGGCAATCAGCTGCGATGGAGCGCATTCGCGACGGCGGCTGGAATGGTGAAGGCCGCCCCGTTAGTGAATACGCCGACCTGAGCGGACAGACGCTGCGCGAACACCTGTTATGGCAACTCGAACTCGAAGACTTCAGCCCGCGTGAGGCGCTGATCGGCGAGGCGCTGGTAGACGCGATCAATGACGATGGCTACCTGACGATCGAACCTGAAGACGTCAAGGATTTCCTCGATGACCAGGCCGGCGTGACGCTCCAGGAAATCGAGGATACGCTGGCCAAGGTCCAATGCCTCGATCCGGTGGGTATCGGCGCGCGATCGCTTGCCGAGTGCCTGGTATTGCAGCTCAGGCAACTGGAAATGTCGACGCCGGGACTCGAACTCGCCATCAGGCTGGCGCACGATCACCTCGAACTTATTGCCAGCAAGGAATACGGGGAGCTTCGACGCAGCCTCCGGACCTCGGAGGTCGATCTTGAGGTCGCACTGGCGCTGGTCAGGAGCTGCAATCCAAAGCCCGGACTTGCCGTCAGCCCGGCAGCACCGGAATACGTCATACCCGATGTTTTTGTGCGCAAGATTGACAAACTATGGCAGGTTGAAATCAGTGCATCCGGCATCCCGCGACTATCAGTCAATCAGCAATACGCCAAACTCCTGCGGGGCAATGGCAACCATGCCGCTTTGCGATCGCAATTGCAGGAAGCGCGCTGGCTGGTGCGCAGTCTCGAGATTCGCAATGAAACGCTGCTCAAAGTGGCGACCTGCATAGTGTCGCGTCAAAAAGAGTTCCTGGAGCATGGCGACGAGGCGATGAAGCCGCTAGTATTAAGAGACATTGCCGAATCAATTGGCATGCATGAATCCACTATTTCACGCGTCACAACGAACAAATACATGCATACGCCGCGTGGCGTTCTCGAATTCAAATATTTTTTCTCGAGCCATCTTTCCACGCTGAAGGGAGACGATCAGTCATCAACGTCTGTACGGGCAAAAATTCGCAAGCTCATCGGTGCAGAGAACCCGGCCAAACCGCTTAGTGACAGCAAGATCGCCGTCATGCTTGCCGATGAGGGCATCAGGGTCGCAAGGCGCACAGTGGCGAAGTACCGTGAGGCAATGAAAATCGGCTCGTCCAGCGAAAGAAGAACCAGGAAACCCAGGTAAGTATTTCAACTGATGTCAAAAACCGAGGAGGCTCGTAACCCGTATATATTGACAGTTAAGGCAACCCAGTCATTCGGGACGTTCTGGATTGTCCCTCCAGGCAGTTAACCACAGGAGAATATTATGCAGCTAAGCGTTACAGGACATCACGTCGAGGTGTCTGCTCCATTAAGGGAGTATGTGGCCAATAAAATAGAGAAAATTGAAAGACATTTTGACCATGTTTCAGACGTGCATTGTATTTTGACAGTGGAGAAATTAAGACATAAAGCAGAAGCGACTATAAACGTCAATGGCGGTACCATTTACGCCGATGCAACTGAAGAGGATATGTACGCCGCTATAGATGGGCTTGTTGATAAACTGGATCGTCAGGTTAAGAAATACAAAGAAAAGATGGCCGATCATCACGCACGGGATTCCCACAAAAGGCAATACGGCTAGACAGTAACAACAGCGTACCGGCATTTATTGTTGCCAAAAGTTTGTCGCGAGCTTGCGCATTAACATGATTCTCGAACACATCATCCACCCTGACAGCGTTCTTTGTAACGTAACTGCGCGCAGTAAGAAACATTGCCTGGAAATTCTGAGCGAGCTACTCACTCGCCGCAACCCGGACATCGCCTATGAAGAAGCATTTGTCAGGCTCATCGAACGGGAAAGACTGGGTTGTACGTCTCTCGATAAGGGCGTCGCGTTTCCGCATTGCCGCGTCAACGGTGTTAAAAAGAAGTCCGCCGCACTAATTAAGCTACTGGAGCCCGTCGATTTCGACTCGATCGACGGTGAAAATGTCGACCTCGTGTTTGGTCTTATGGTGCCATCCGATCTGGAGCCGGCTGACCACGCCGAGATCAAATCCATTGCACACTTTCTCAGGGATGAAACTTTGCGCGCGAGACTACGCAGCGCAAACAGCAGCAGCGAACTTTACGAGGCGCTGCTGGCAGGTCAGCATGAACCGGGCCGCAAAATGCACAGTGCATAACAGGCTTTGGCAATCGCCCGCTGTGAAAACGTCCGACGAAAAACGACTGATCATTGTTAGTGGACTTTCCGGGTCCGGAAAAAGCGTCGCGCTCCATGTTCTTGAAGATCTTGGCTACTACTGCATCGACAACATGCCGGCGGCGCTTCTCAAGTCGCTGCTCGACGAGGTTACAAAGCCGGGTGAAGAAAGAGCAACCCGGGTTGCCGTCGGTGTAGACGCCCGCAACCGGCTGAACGACCTCGAGGCCCTGCCCGGCCTGATCTCCGAATTGCAGCGTGGCGATGTGCAGACCGATCTCCTGTTTCTGCAGGCAAGTGATGACATTCTCCTGAAGCGTTACAGCGAGACGCGGCGACGTCATCCCCTGGCGGATCAGGGGACGGAGCTGCGAGCGGCAATCGCCAGCGAGCGAGAGTTACTGGGCCAGGTCATCAACGCCGCCGATCTGATCATCGATACCTCGCGAACCAGCATCTATGAACTCGCCCAGGTGATTCGTGAACGCGTCGATCGCCGCAGGATCAACATGCTGTCGGTGCTGATCGAGTCGTTTGGCTTCAAGCACGGCATTCCATCGGATGCGGATTTTGTGTTTGACCTGCGATGCCTGCCCAATCCCTACTGGCAGGCCGAATTGCGAAGCCTGACCGGGCGCGATTCCGAGGTCGGCGAATTCCTGGATTCAGAGCCCGACTTTACACAAATGTACGAGGACATCCTGGCGTTCCTGATGCGCTGGATTCCAAAGTACTTAAGCTTCGACCGCAGCTACCTGACCGTGGCACTCGGCTGCACTGGTGGCCAGCACCGTTCGGTCTATATGACCGAAAAACTGGAAAAAGCGCTTAAGGAAACTCACGATCCCGTACATACGCGGCATAACGAGCTTCCTGGTTGATTGATCCGCCGTAGGAGCGGCGTCTCGCCGCGATTCGATGTGGAATCGCGGCGAGACGCCGCTCCTGCACGCAGCGATGGAGTCAGACTCCATTGATGCGTAAACTTCGCCTCGACCGCAAGCAGGACTCACCTCATGGAAGCGAGAAAACACACACAGGCCAACCTTTCACTGTTGCGCGAAATGCTCGGCAGCGGCAGCATGCGCTCTGCGCAAATGCTGATTGGCAGTTTGCACCCGTCAGAACTCGCGCGGTTGCTCGAATCGCTGCCGCTCAGGGAGCGAGCCGTCATCTGGGATATGGTCGACCCGGAGAACGAAGGTGAGGTGCTCGTCGAACTGGCGGACGAGGTTCGCGACGGCCTGATCGCAGGCATGCGGACTGACGAACTCATGGCGGCCATCGAGGGCATGGAACTCGACGACCTTGCCGACCTGATCGCCGATCTGCCGGAGGCGCTCACGCAGGAAGTGCTGCGCTCGCTCGACCACCAGGATCGCGAACGTCTGCATGCCGTATTGTCCTACGACGAGGACTCAGCCGGCGGCCTGATGAACGTCGACATCGTCACCGTGCGGCCGGACGTAACGCTCGAGGTCGTATTGCGCTATCTCAAGGCCCGCGGCGAGATTCCCGACGGCACTGACACGATTTATGTGGTCAATCGCGGCAACGAGTATTTCGGCTCGCTGTATTTGTCCCGATTACTGACTCTCGAGCCGAGCCAGTCGGTTGCCGAGGCAATGTCGACCGACATTCAACCCATTCCGGCGCACACACCGTCCGAAGAGGTTGTGTGGGAGTTCGAAAATCGCGATTTGTTATCGGCGCCGGTTGTAGACGACAACAATCGACTGGTTGGCCGTATCACCGTTGACGATGTCGTCGATGTAATTCGCGACGAGGCGGAGCACTCGTTTATGAGTGCAGCCGGTCTCGATGAAGAAGACGACATGTTTGCGCCGGTCTTCAGGAGCGCGCGCCGTCGTGCCTTGTGGCTAGGCATAAATCTCATCACGGCGTTTGTTGCCGCCTCGGTCGTGGATATGTTCCAGACGACGGTGGACAAGATTGTGCTTCTGGCCGTGTTGATGCCGGTAGTGCCAAGCATGGGCGGTGTTGCTGGCAACCAGTCCCTGATAATCATCACACGCGCGATGGCCCTGGGACAGATCGACCGGACGAATGCCGAGGGAATTCTGCGCAAGGAATTGCTGGTCGGCATCCTGAATGGCCTTGCCTGGGCGTCCGTTGTCGCGGTGGCTACTTATTTATGGTTTCAGGACTGGCGCATTGGTGGTGTCATCGCCGGTGCCATGATGATCAACCTGATCGTAGCGGCACTGGCCGGATTCGCGGTGCCGTTAACGCTGAGACGGATGAAGATTGACCCTGCCCTTGCCGGGGGTGTCGTTCTGACCACCATCACCGACGTCGTCGGTTACATGTCGTTCCTCGGACTTGGCGCGATCTTCCTGCTGTGAAGTAAAAATATCGCCCGCCTAGAAAGGGTTCCTGCAGTAGCAGCCCTTCCTAAGCGGGCGATTTTCATATTAGAATCCGCTCAGGTCCTGCGTGACCCAGTCTGGTGCGAACAACCTCGGCACCTCCTTACCGGTCACAAAATCCAGCAATTGGTCTCTTTCTGACATCGCGTCGCTGTAGCCGAGCGCGATGAGTTCCTCGGTATAGGACTGCTCGAACAGGAGGAAGCTCAGCAGGGGGCTCTCACCTCGATTGCGCCCGCCGATTCCACGCAAAAGCGCACGCACCGGCAACGGCATTTCGCGCCGGTGTTTGTATGCGATCGCGCGCAAGTCCTTGCTGGGAACGATGACCATCGTATCAATTGGCCGCATCTTCTCCAGCGCCCCCGTCCGTGCCGCCGGCGGCACGGCATCGACCAGTTGATTGATCCGGATCATTCGCTCCAGGTCCGAATACAGGCCATCCATGAACAGGGTATCCAGCATGTAGCCGGCAATCTCTCCAAAGGTCGGGAAGTTCTGCTGGCGATGTGGATCTGCGCTCGGATGCCCGGTCTCGTCGCGAACGCCAATAACCAGGATTCTGTCTGCGCCGAGATGTATCGCCGGGCTCAATGGCGTCGCCTGTCGCATTGCCCCGTCGCCGAAATATTCGCCGCCGATGCTGACCGGCGGGAAGATCATCGGCACGGCAATGCTCGCCATCAGGTGATCCAGGTTAAGCTGTTGCCGCACTCCGGCACGACGTGTCCGGGACCAGGGGCGTGTACCTGTCGCTGCCTGGTAGAAAGACATGGATCTGGCTGAACCGTAGCCAGCCGCCGTTATGGCAACGGCATGCAGGAAACCTGCATCGATCGACGCCTGAATTCGTGAAAAACGGATATTACGGCCCAGCAATGCGCGCAAAGGCGAGTTGTCCAGCAGCGATCGTGGCGTGCCGACGAGGTAACCGCCGAGCACAATTGACGAAAGCCAGTGCAAGCTGCTCTTCAGCATCGTCATACTGCCGGTGCGGAATACCTGGGCACTTCTGAAGTGCCCCCAGACCCGCTCCAGTTCTGCTGCGGCGACCCGGTAACGGCGCGCTTTGCTGGCAAGCACTATCGAATTGATAGCGCCTGCCGATGTACCGCTAATCACGTGAAACGGATTGACACAACCGGGCGGCAGGATTTCGGCAATGGCTTTCAAAACGCCGACCTGAAACGCGCCACGCGCGCCTCCGCCGGGCAAAACCAGTCCTGTTTTTTTGTGTTCCTGGTGAATTTCCATTGGCATGGCGTATTATAGACTGCACGGGCGCGCTGCCACACGGCATCTCCCCACGTATTTGAACATCGACCAGTATCGGATCAGCGAGGATAAGAATTATGAAGCGTTTCATTTCAATTATTTCAGCTGCAGCACTGCTGCTCATCGGCACGTCATCGCTGGGCGGGCAGGTTCAAATGGGAGAACCGGCACCGGATTTTGAATTGAGAGACCAGAGCGGACAGCTGCATTCCATCGAGGACTATCGCGGCCAGTGGGTTGCCCTGTATTTCTACCCCAAAGACGACACGCCTGGCTGCACCACTGAAGCCTGCGAATTCCGCGACAACATTTTTGCGTTCAAGAACCTCAATTGCCAGATTCTGGGTGTTAGCCTGGACGACGAGGATTCTCATAAGAAATTCTCGGAAAAATACAGCCTGCCCTTCCCGCTGCTTGCAGATACTGACGGTACTACCGCCGATGCCTATGGCGTGAAAACGAGGATGATGGGCATGTCGGTCGCCAAGCGGCAAACCTTCCTGATCGACCCGGAGGGCAACATTGCGAAACACTATGAAAAAGTAGATCCGGATAGCCATTCACAGCAGGTGCTGGCGGACCTCGAGGTGCTGACAGCCAAATAATTATAGTCAGGTGTCGAGGGGCCCGGCCCACCGGGCGACAAACGTTGAAGGCCGTGTTTCACAACATGGCCTTCAATGTTTGCAAAGGACAATTCAACTGCCGGGGACAAAAGAAAATCGCCCGCTTAGGAAGGGCTCCTAGGTCAGCAGAGGCACCGGTCAATGCAGACGTTTGATGCCCTCCCCCAATCCGCAGACAGTCAGCGGATACATGCGACCGTCCATCAGTTCGCGTGTCAGCTTGATTGAGGGCGTATATCCCCATCGCTGTTCCGGCTCCGGGTTCAGCCATATCGCTTTCGGATAGGCATTCAGGAGACGCTTGATCCAGACGGCGCCGGGTTCTTCGTTCCAGTGTTCGACGCTGCCGCCCGCGTAAACAATTTCGTAGGGGCTCATCGTCGCATCGCCGACAATAACCAGTTTGTAGTCCGGTCCGTACTTGTGCGTGATCTCGGATGTCGGGATGCGCTCGGCATGCCGCCGCCGATTGTCCTTCCACATGCTCTCGTAGACGAAATTGTGAAAGTAGAAATATTCGAGATGTTTGAATTCGCTCCTCGCAGCCGAAAACAACTCCCCGCAGACGCGGACGTGATCGTCCATCGATCCGCCGATATCGAGACACAGAAGAACTTTTACAGCGTTGTGCCGCTCCGGCACCATCCGGATATCCAGGATGCCTGCGTTGCGCGCAGTTTTGTCGATGGTGTCATCCAGGTCCAGTTGATCCGCGGCGCCTTCGCGCGCGAACTTGCGAAGTGTCCGCAACGCGATTTTGATATTTCGCGTCCCCAGTTCGATCTTGTCATCCAGGTTTCGATATTCGCGGCGGTCCCAGACTTTGACCGCGCGACGATGACGGGATCCCTGCTGGCCGATGCGTACGCCTTCCGGATTATAGCCGTAAGCGCCGAACGGCGACGTACCGGCAGTTCCGATCCACTTGCTGCCCCCTTCGTGGCGCTCCTCCTGTTCCTCAAGCCGTTCACGCAATGCTTCCATGAGCTTTTCGAAACCGCCCATGGCTTCGATCTGCGCCCGTTCCTCCTCTGAGAGCATCAACTCGGCCTGCCGCTGCAGCCAGTCTGCCGGCACTTCGCCGGCCACCGATTTGAACGCGTCTTCGATGCCTTCAAAATGCGCCGCGAATATCCGATCGAAGCGATCAAACTGCGTCTCATCTTTAACCAGTGCTGAACGTGACAAATAGTAGAAATCGTCGACGCTGTGACCGGCCACACCTCTCTTCAGCGCCTCCAGCAGGGTCAGAAGCTCGGTGATCGATGGCTTCATGCCGCCTTCTTTGAGCATGAAGAAGAATTTTGTCAGCATGATGCTTACTGCCGGGACGCGTTGCGTCTGTCAAGAAATACGAGTTGTTCGAAAAGATGAACGTCCTGCTCATTCTTGAGCAACGCACCGTAAAGCGGCGGAATTGCCTTGCGCCTATCCTCCGCACGCAAGGCTTCCGGCGGTATATCTTCGGCGAGCAGTAATTTTATCCAGTCGAGCAATTCAGACGTCGACGGTTTTTTCTTCAGGCCCGGAACATCCCGGATTTTGTAGAATGCGGCTAGCGCTTCCTTGAGCAGCGTCTTCTTCAGACCCGGATAATGAACCTCAACGATTTGTTCCATCGTTTTCTGATCCGGAAACTTGATGTAGTGGAAAAAACAGCGTCGCAGGAACGCGTCCGGTAATTCTTTTTCGTTATTGCTGGTGATAACGATTATCGGACGTTGATTCGCTTTGATAAGTTGTTTCGTTTCATAAACGTAAAATTCCATGCGATCGAGTTCCTGGAGCAAGTCATTCGGAAACTCAATGTCTGCCTTGTCGATTTCGTCAATCAACAAAACGGGGCGTTCATCCGATTCGAACGCTTCCCAGATTTTTCCGCGTACGATGTAATTGGCTATATCGTTGACGCGATCGTCACCGAGTTGGGAATCACGCAGCCGAGCGACCGCATCGTAGTCATACAACCCCTGTTGCGCCTTGGTCGTTGACTTGATATGCCACTCGATCAAAGGCCGGCCCAAGGCTTCAGCAATTTCGAACGCAAGCTGTGTCTTGCCGGTACCGGGTTCACCTTTAATGAGAATAGGCCGCTCGAGGGTCACCGCCGCGTTGACCGCCATTTTCAGGTCGTCAGTCGCGATGTAAGTGTTCGTGCCCTTAAATTTCTTGTCTGCCATTCCTGTGTCCATTGTTCCTTGAAGTTGGGCACAGTTTACTCAAATTAAGTAAACTGTCCCGTTAATTCAAACTGTTCCCGGGAGTCAGGGTCAGCGTATGTACTGGTTCGCCCGGCGGAAATGCGGTTGCGCGTCCCTCCACCCGGTCATCGTGACCGCGGCTGTAATAATCAGACAATGGGTGCCCGCTTTGCCCGCCAGGCATATGCAAGCAGCCGTTCGCCTGATCACCAGGCGCAACGGCAAACTGGTCCTGACCGTGAACGAAGCCGGTCGCAAAGGCTGAGTCACTGCGATTGCGGGCCGCAATCACCAGGATGCCGGCTGCATCACGTTCAATCAGGACGGCGGCGCGAATATGATCGGCACCCAGGTGGCCATCGAGCTGCGGCAGGCTCCCGCGCAATGTGAGATAAGTCATCAACGCCACAACCACAAGCGAAATCACAGACCAGGTAACAAGCTGCCTCAGGAATCGCATGGCTTGCGCACCAGGTTCAGATGGATGAGTTGACGCTGATGATCTTCATCGAATTGGTACTACCGGAGACGCCGCTCAGGTCACCCTTCGTGAAAATGACGAGATCTCCTTCGTCGACAAGCTCGTTTGACAGGAGCGTGGAGAACATATCGCGGTATAGCCGGCGAGGATCCGTGTGTTTGATCTGGAAAGAAACCGGGTAAACGCCGCGGTACAAAGTAACCCGGCGGCTGGTCGCATCGTGCGGTGTAAATGCGTAGATCGGAATGTCGGACCTGATTCTCGACATCCAGAGCGTCGTCGACCCGGATTCCGTAAGAGCGATGATCGCCTTGACGTTCAGGTGATTTGCCGTGTACATGACTGCCATCGCGATGGCTTCATCAACCTCCTCAAACCTGTCGTCGAGCCGATGGGTTGTGCGGCCTGTGGCCAGCAAGTGTTTCTCCGCGCCTTTGCAAACGTCGCTCATCGCAGTCACGACGGCGACAGGATATTCGCCGATCGCAGTTTCGGCTGAAAGCATTACCGCATCAGTGCCATCCATTACCGCATTGGCGACGTCCGAAACTTCCGCACGCGTTGGAATCGGGTTATTGATCATTGACTCCATCATCTGTGTCGCCGTGATCGCAACCTTGTTTTTATGGCGTGTAAGGCGAATGATGCGTTTTTGCATACCTGTCAGCTCGGCGTAGCCCATTTCGACACCGAGGTCACCGCGGGCAACCATAACAACGTCAGCGACATCAATAATCTCATTGATGCGGTCCAGCGCTTCGACCCGTTCAATTTTGGCGATCACTTTGCCGTTCCCGCCGGCAGCCTCGGAAAGCGAGCGAGCCTCCTCGACGTCGGCCGCACTGCGCACGAATGACACCGCGATAAAGTCCATGCCCGATTCCGCCGCGAAGCGAATGTCATCGCGGTCTTTTCCGGTCAGCGCCGGCGCCGACAATCCGCCGCCCTGGCGATTAACGCCCTTGTGATCCGACAGCACGCCACCAATAACAACGGACGTGTGAACCCGAGTGCCCTCAATGCTGTCTATCCGCAATGTTATTTGCCCGTCATTGAGCAGAAGCACATCACCTTCCGCAACATCCTTGTGCAGGTCATCGTAGGCAACACTAACTCCGTCTTTGTTACCCGCGTTGTCGCCAAGGGAAGAATCGAGGAAAAAGTGGTCGCCCTTGGATAACGTGACCTTGCTGTTTTCGAATCGTTTTACGCGAATTTTGGGGCCCTGCAAATCGCCAATGACGCCGACAAACCTGCCGCAATCGGCGGCGACTTCCCTCAGTAATTTCAGACGCTTTCGCTGCGCGTCGTGATCACCATGCGAAAAGTTGAGTCTGGCCACGTCCAGGCCGGCATCGATCATCCCGTGGAGCGTTTTCGCATCGTCGGTAGCCGGTCCAAGCGTCGCAATTATTTTTGTCCTGCGCAGCATGGGCGCAATTATTGCACAGGAACTCAGAGCCCATCTCATAAATTCGCATGGCTGCGAAGCGGACTCCGCGGGATGGGCTCTTGTTGCCGTTGTGGACTTTCCGTATGTACTCCGCAGCCAATACAGGTTAGCTTGTGCCCTGTCAAAACAGAATTCTCCGGAAAACAAGAAACTGCTTATGCTCAGTCGCCGCCGCTTTTTGCAGACAATTGCTGCTGCAGCCACCATCCCGGCCACCAGTACGGCAACGGCCAAATCGAGATCCCACACCGGCTTCGGCAAATTACGGCCTGACCCGAACGGCATTCTCGATTTGCCGCAATATTTTTCCTACCAGGTAATCTCCCGGCACGGCGAGGAAATGGACGACGGCTTGCTGGTTCCAGCCCGGCATGACGGTATGGCGGCGTTCCCGGGTAAGGACGGCTCTGTGCTGATTGTCTGCAATCATGAGAACTCGGCGCGAGTACAGAGATTCGGCGCGTTCGGTGCACAGGCGGAGCGCCTCGGCAGGATCGATCGGTCCAAACTGTATGACGTCGGGAAAGGCATCACACCCGGCACCGGGGGGACCACCACGATTGTTTACGACCCCAAAGCACGGCAGAGAACACGCATCCATCTGAGCCTCGCTGGCACTGAAATCAATTGCGCTGGCGGCCCGACCCCGTGGGGAAGCTGGTTGTCGTGTGAAGAAATATTCCGTGACCCTGGTTCGAATTTCGAATGGGGCGCAGTCGTGAACCGCGAGAAAAAACACGGCTACGTTTTTGAGGTGCGCGCCGCTGATGACGGGCTGGCGGATCCTCTGCCATTGAAGGATATGGGCCGTTTCGAACACGAAGCCGCGGCAGTCAACCCGGCGACAGGCATCGTCTACATGACCGAAGACCGTCACCAGAGTTTGTTGTATCGATTCATTCCGAAGGTGCCGGGCGAGCTGCACGAGGGCGGCCGATTGCAGGCGTTGGCGATCAGGGGCATGCCGAAATTCGATACCCGGAACTGGGCCAGCGGGCAGGAGCTGAAACCTGGAACCTGGCTCGACACAGCCTGGGTAGATCTGGATGACCCGGACGTTGCCGAAAATGACCTGCGTTTTCGCGGCCGGGAAAAAGGCGCCACTATTTTCGCTCGCGGCGAAGGATTGTGTTACGCGGACGGTGAGTTTTTTATGACCGCGACTATAGGCGGCAGATTGCGCCTCGGCCAGGTGTTTAACTATCATCCCAGCCCGGCCGAGGGGACACCTGCGGAGGACGAAAATCCCGGTCGCCTCGCTTTACTGGCGGAATCCACCAGTGACAGCCTGCTGCGACATGCCGATAATCTCACGATGAGCCCCTGGGGCGACCTGATCGTCTGTGAAGACACTTCCGGGCATTGCGGCCTGGTTGGACTGCGAACGGACGGCACGCACTATCCGGTCGCCGATAACGCCTATACCAATTCAGAGCTGGCAGGCGTTTGTTTCTCGCCTGACGGGACGACTCTTTTTGTCAATATCCAGGAACGGGGCATGACGGTGGCAATTACAGGCCCCTGGGCAAGCAAAGCGACGTAGACTAAAAGCCGGCCGCCCGTTCTTCGAGGATGGCAACTGCCGGTAGCTGCGTGCCCTGCACAAATTCCAGGAACGCACCGCCGCCGGTTGAGATGTACGAAATGTCGTCGGCAACACCGTATTTGTCGATCGCTGCCAGCGTGTCGCCGCCCCCGGCAACCGAAAACGCGGAACTTGCGGCGATCGCCTCGGCGAGTTTTTTGGTGCCTTCGGCAAACTGGTCGAATTCGAACACACCGAGCGGGCCGTTCCAGATAATCGTGCCCGCGTGCGCAATAATTTCGGCAAACAGCTTCGTAGTCTGCGGCCCGATATCGAGTATCAATTCGTCATCGGTGACGTCATTGACGGTCTTGGTAGTGGCGAGCGCATCCGCCGAAAATTCAGTAGCGACGACGACATCGACCGGCAGCGGAATCTCGGCACGATCATCAGTATTGTTTGCAAGCTCCGTGGCCAGGTCGAGCATATCAGCTTCGTACAGCGATTTTCCGACCTTGTGGCCGGCGGCGGCGATAAACGTATTGGCAATGCCGCCACCCACGATCAACTGATCGACCATCCCGGCAAGCACGCCCAGCACCGTCAGCTTGGTCGACACCTTCGAGCCGCCTACAATTGCAACCAGGGGCCTCTGCGGATCATCAAGCGCCTGGCGGAGGGCTGCAAGCTCCCCTGAAAGCAGTGGCCCGGCGCAGGCCACGGCCGCAAATCTGGCAACACCGAAGGTGCTGGCATGCGCCCGATGCGCTGTACCGAAAGCATCCATGACGAAAACATCGCAGAGCGCCGCCATGCGTTTCGACAAACGATCAGCGCACCCTTTCTCACCCTTCAGGAAGCGGACGTTCTCAAGCAGACAGACCTTGCCTGGCTCGACCTCGACACCATCGATCCACCCGCTAACGAGTGGCACCTCCATGCCGAGCAATGCGGACAATCGCAAGGCCACGGGGGCCAGAGAAAACTCCGCCGAAGGCTCACCCTCCCGGGGACGGCCAAGATGAGACATCAGCATGACAGCCGCGCCAGCCTCAAGCGCGGCACGAATCGTCGGCAACGCGGCACGAACTCTTATATCACTCGTGATCTGACCATCGGCGAGCGGCACATTGAGATCTTCACGAATGAGCACGCGCTTATCCGCAAGATCGAGGTCACGCATTTCGATGACCGGCATATCCGTATAACCCGATCCGTCCGACGCTTATTTCGCGTGGTATAAAGCCAGCGCGGTGTCGAGCATGCGATTGGAGAATCCCCACTCGTTATCGTACCAGGCGCAAACCTTGACCAGCGTGCCCTGCATGACCTTGGTAAGGCCCGCATCGTAGGTCGCTGATGCCGGGTCATGATTGAAGTCGATCGACACCAGCGGCTCGTCGTTATAGGCGAGCACACCCTTCAGGTCGCCAGTGCTTGCCTCGCGCATGACTGAATTGATTTCTTCGATGCTGGTTTCGCGCCCGGCGACAAAAGTCAAATCGACCACTGAAACATTGATCGTCGGAACACGCATCGAAAAGCCGTCAAGTCGACCGGCGAGTTCCGGCAGCACCAGTCCGACTGCCTCAGCAGCGCCGGTTTTCGTCGGAATTTGTGACATCGTTGCAGAACGGGCGCGGCGCAGGTCTTTATGGAATACGTCCGTCAGCACCTGGTCGTTCGTGTAGGCATGTATCGTCGTCATGATGCCGTGCTGCACGCCGATCTTGTCGTGCAAGGGCTTGACCAGCGGCGCAAGACAATTGGTCGTACACGAAGCATTCGATATCACCGTGTGACTGCTCTTCAGCGTGTCGTGATTGACGCCATAAACGATTGTTGCGTCCACTTCGCCGCTACCCGGTGCCGAAATGATGACTTTCTTCGCACCGCCTGCGATGTGCTTTGACGCCGCTTCCCTGGTTCTGAAAAATCCGCTTGACTCGAAAACAATCTCGACGCCAAGCTCGCCCCATGGCAATTGTGCCGGGTCACGTTCAGCAAGCACGCGGATTTTGTCACCGTTGACGACCATATAATCGCCATCGACGGTTATGCTGCCCGGAAATCTGCCATGCACCGTATCGCGCCGCGTCAAATGGACATTCGTGTTGGCGTCACCCAGATCATTAACGGCGACGATCTCGATCTCGGAGCGCTTGTCGCCTTCGTACAGCGCGCGCAGTATGTTGCGACCGATGCGACCGTAACCGTTAATGCCTACCTTAATAGTCATTGATATCTCCTGATGCTTGCCTGCCGAAGCTGCAGGCGTAACTAACCTGCCAGTAACTCCCTGGCTATTCTTGATACGTTGCCGACCGAGAAACCGAAGTGCTCGAACAACTGGTCCGCAGGCGCAGACGCGCCGAATCGGTCAAGGCCTACAATCCGCCCGCTTTGACCGACGTATCTATACCAGCCATCGCTGACACCGGCCTCGATTGCCACGCGCCGACTCACGCCGGATGGCAACACCTGTTCTTTGTATTCGTCGCTTTGTGCGTCAAACAAATCCGTGCAAGGCATCGACACCACACGCACCTTGATCCCGTCCGCGGCAAGCTCGGCGGCGGTGCCGATCGCCAGTGCAACTTCAGACCCGGTGGCAATCAAAATAATGTCGGGTTCACCTGCTGAATTCTTAAGCACATAAGCGCCACGGACGACGTCCGCCAGTTGCGAATCGCTTCTTTCCTGGTGCGGCAGGCCCTGCCGCGTCAGCACGAGGCTGGTTGGTCCGTCCCTGCGCTCGATGGCATCGCGCCACGCGATCGCCGTCTCAGCGGCATCACAGGGTCGCCAAACACGCATATTCGGCATCATGCGAAGGCTTGCCAGGTGTTCGACCGGCTGATGGGTCGGCCCGTCTTCACCGAGACCGATCGAGTCGTGGGTGTACACAAATATGTTCTGCAGTTTCATCAGGGCCGCCATCCGCAGCGCGTTTCTCGCGTAGTCCGAGAAAGTCAGGAAGGTACCCGAATAGGGAATCACGCCACCGTGGAGTCCAAGACCATTACATATCGCCGACATGCCAAACTCGCGCGCACCAAAATAGAGGTAATTCCCGGATGCATCGTCGCTGCTGATCACGGTCGAACCATCGTGTTTTGTCAAGTTGGAACCGGTCAGGTCGGCCGATCCGCCGACGAGTTCCGGTAGTGCTGGCGCAAATGCATTCAATGCCATAAGTGACGCCTTGCGCGTCGCCATGTCCACGCCGGCAGCGCTGATCTCTGCGATCGCCTTGCCGGCAAATTCGTTCCAGCCGTCAGGCAGCTCACCCTTCATACGACGTTCGAATTCCCGGCCGAGCTGCGGATGCACTTCCCGGTACGCTGTAAACCTGTCTACCCAGTCCTGTTCGTAGCGAGCACCACGATCGATGGCATTCCAGCCTTCGAGAATTTTTTCCGGTATTTCGAAGGGCGGAGACTCCCAGCCCAGCTCCGCACGGCTCGCCTGAATTTCTTCGTCGCCGAGTGGTGCGCCATGTGTGCTTGCCGTGCCCTGCTTATTGGGTGCGCCAAATCCAATGATTGTTTTGCAGCAAATGAGTGAAGGATGTTCGGTGTCGGCCAGCGCCTGATCGATTGCTGCAGCGACTGCGCCGCTGTCATGTCCGTCGACGTTATCGATAACCTGCCAGGCGTACGCTTCGAATCGACCTGCAGTGTCATCAGTGAACCAGCCACCGACCTCGCCATCGATAGAAATATTATTGTCATCATACAGGCAGATGAGCTTGCCGAGTTTCAGGGTCCCGGCGAATGAACAGGCCTCATGAGAAATGCCCTCCATGAGGCAACCGTCGCCGAGAAACACCCAGGTACGGTGATTGACGATCTCGTGGCCTGGCCGGTTGAACGTTGCTGCCAACATTTTCTCCGCGAGCGCCATGCCCACAGCATTGGTCAGGCCCTGTCCCAGCGGTCCGGTGGTGGTTTCTATGGACAATTCCCGTGCGCGTTCCGGATGACCGGCCGTTCTAAACCCTAATCGCCTGAACTGGCGAATCTCGTCCATCGGGAGTGGATACCCCGATAGATGCAGCAGGCTGTACAGCAACATCGAGCCGTGGCCGTTCGATAGGACGAAGCGATCGCGGTCCCACCATTCCGGGTGCCCCGGGTTGTGCTTCAGATAATCATTCCAAAGCACCTCGGCAATGTCAGCCATGCCCATGGGCATGCCGGGATGACCGGAGTTGGCGGCCTGGACGGCATCCATACTGAGTGCGCGAATCGCGTTGGCAAGATCTCGCCGGGCTGGCTGGCCGGCAGCAGTCGAACGGCTGGTTTGTTGTGCCATGTATCTGTCGTGGACCTTTGCGGCCTGGTTTTATCGTTAAATGAAGAGAGTTTCGGGGTGGATGGGCACTCCTGACGCCGCGCATTTTCCCTGTTTAGGCTGCATGCCGCAAGCGAGATTGCCTAAGCATTTGCGGGTAGTGGTACATTCTGCGAGCGAGTTGCAGCATTTGATGCAAAATCGCGCATGGTGCAGCGTGCGAACTGTAAGGTACAATCATCGGTTCTTAATAACCACAACACACTATATCAAATGAGTCATTCGTACCTGTTTACCTCGGAATCCGTTTCCGAGGGTCATCCTGACAAAATATGCGACCAGATTTCCGATGTCATCCTCGATGCCATCATTGAACAGGATCCGCAAGCACGCGTCGCCTGCGAAACCATGGTCAAGACCGGCATGGTCATCGTCGCAGGCGAAGTGACAACAGAAGCCTGGGTAGACATTGAGAAGCTGGTGCGCAAAACAGTGCTGGAGATCGGCTACAACGATTCCAAGATGGGTTTTGACGGTGCCTCCTGCGCCATATTGAACGCACTCGGCAAGCAATCACCCGATATCGCTCGCGGCGTCGATCGCGAGGATGAGGAGAGCCAGGGCGCCGGGGACCAGGGGTTTATGTTTGGTTATGCGACCAATGAAACCGAGGTCCTGATGCCGGCCCCGATTACCTATGCGCACCGCCTCGTCAAGCGCCAGGCCGAGGTTCGCAAAGCCGGAATTCTGCCGTGGCTGCGGCCGGACGCAAAAAGCCAGGTCACGTTTGTCTACGAAAACGAAAAACCTGTCGCTATCGATGCCGTCGTCCTGTCGACACAACACGATGCCGAGGTCAGCATGAAAGATCTGCGCGAAGGCGTAATGGACGAGATCATCAGGCCGGTCCTTCCGGCTGGTTGGATCAGCAACAAGACGCGCTATCACATTAACCCGACCGGGCGCTTCGAGATCGGCGGCCCAATGGGCGATTGCGGATTGACCGGCCGCAAGATCATCGTCGACACTTACGGCGGTTCCGCACGACATGGTGGCGGCGCGTTCTCAGGCAAAGATCCGTCGAAGGTCGACCGGTCCGCCGCCTATGCCTGCCGTTATGTCGCCAAGAACATCGTCGCAGCCGGTCTCGCCGATCGTTGCGAAATCCAGGTCGCCTACGCGATTGGTGTTGCCGAGCCGACTTCGATCAGCGTCCAGACGTTTGGCACGGGCAAGGTCAGTGAAGAAAAACTGACGATTCTGATCCGTGAAAACTTTGACCTGCGGCCTTACGGGATTTTGCAGATGCTCGATCTGATCCGGCCTATTTACAAACCGACCGCTGCCTACGGGCATTTCGGCCGGGAAGACATTGACTTCAGCTGGGAACGCACCGACAAGGCAGATGCCTTGCGCGGCGCGGTCGCAGCCTAAACATCAGGAGCCGACTATGAGCAGCGAAGCCGTTGCCCTGCAAAAACAGGATTACAAAGTCGCCGATATTTCGCTGGCTGAATGGGGCCGCAAGGAAATAGCGATAGCGGAAACGGAAATGCCGGGCCTCATGGCCCTGCGCGAAGAATATGGAGCGAATAAGCCGCTTGCTGGTGCGCGGCTGACGGGATGCCTGCACATGACGATTCAAACAGCCGTCCTGATCGAGACATTGCGGGAACTCGGCGCCGATATTCGCTGGTCATCCTGCAACATCTTCTCAACCCAGGACCATGCCGCGGCAGCCATTGCAGCGTCCGGCGTCCCTGTGTTCGCGTGGAAAGGCGAAACCGAAGAAGAGTACTGGTGGTGTGTCGA
Source organism: Gammaproteobacteria bacterium (assembly GCA_004357475.1). Classification (GTDB taxonomy): domain Bacteria; phylum Pseudomonadota; class Gammaproteobacteria; order Steroidobacterales; family Woeseiaceae; genus SZUA-117. The sequence goes on along the minus strand of SMWE01000059.1, from coordinate 30,132 downwards.
ACAGACGATCAGCGGGCCGGACGGCTGGCAGCCCAACATGATCCTGGACGACGGCGGCGACCTGACGCTGTTGCTGCACGACAAGTTCCCGCAGCTGATGAAAAACATCAAGGGACTGTCAGAGGAAACGACGACCGGCGTGAAACGCCTTTACGACATGCAAAAAGAGGGGACGCTCAAGTGTCCGGCATTCAATGTTAACGACTCGGTAACGAAATCCAAATTCGATAATTTGTACGGTTGCCGCGAATCACTGGTTGATGGTATCAAACGTGCCACAGATGTAATGATCGCAGGCAAGACTGTGGTCGTTTGCGGTTACGGCGACGTTGGGAAGGGCTGTGCACAGTCACTGCGGGGGCTGGGCGCCACGGTCCTGATCACCGAGATCGACCCGATCTGTGCTTTGCAGGCGGCGATGGAAGGCTACCGCGTCGTGATATTCGACGAGGTTTGCGACCAGGTGGATATCGTCGTTACCGCCACCGGCAACTACCATGTTGTTACCGGTCCGCAAATGGAGCGCATGAAGGATCAGGCGATCATCTGCAACATCGGCCACTTCGATAACGAGATCGATGTCGCGTACCTGCACAAGTTCGAATGGGAAAACATCAAACCGCAGGTTGATCACGTCGTATTCCCGGACGGCAAGCGAATCATTCTCCTGGCCGAAGGCCGGCTCGTAAATCTTGGTTGCGGAACCGGTCATCCCAGTTTCGTCATGTCGAATTCTTTCAGCAACCAGGTTCTGGCCCAGATCGAACTGTGGCAAAACGGTGAGAATTACGACAATGAAGTCTACGTACTGCCGAAGCGCCTGGACGAGAAAGTTGCGCGACTGCACCTGGACCGCGTTGGCGCGAGGTTGACTGAGCTTTCCAGCGAGCAGGCCGACTACATCGGCGTGTCCCGGGAAGGGCCGTTCAAGCCCGAGCGCTACCGGTACTAGCCACACCGAGTTCCGCAGTGGCCGGATTTGCTGCAAAACGCTATCATCTGCGCCATTGGGGTCTGAGCGAGTCGAAACACCATTCATACATCGTCCGATCCTGTCCGGGTTCTGCATGTCACAGACCCACATTTATTCGCCGATTCAGAATCGAGTCTGCGCGGAACGGTAACCCATTCATCGCTGTCACGCGTACTTCAGCATATCGCCAAGGCAAACTGGCCGGCCGATATGGTGGCCATGACGGGTGACCTGATCCAGGACCACAGCCGCGCCGCCTACGATCGATTCTGCGAACTTATGTCGTCCATGAATTTGCCGGTGTACTGCGTGCCCGGCAACCATGACGTTCGTGACCTGATGCGCGACGCGGTTTCACAGGATCCGTTTCACTATTGCGCGTCCGTGCACATCAATAACTAGCTCATCACAGGCATTGACAGTTGCGTCGACAGCGATGCCGGTGGACGGGTGGATGATGACGAATTGGACAGGCTCGCGAAAATTCTTGCCCGGACCAGCGCCGCGCACGTCATGATCTGCCTGCACCATCCTCCATTGCCGGTCGGCAGCAAGTGGCTGGACCAGGTCGGCCTGAAGAACGGCAACGAATTTCTCAGGATGATTGCGCAGCCAGGCAACGTTCGTGCAGCAATTTTCGGCCACGTACACCAGGCATTCGAAGGCAACCATGAATCGATTAAAATCATCGGCACGCCCTCTACCTGCCGCCAGTTCATGGTCGAAAATGACGTCTTCGCCCTTGATGAGCACCCGCCTGCCTACCGCCGGATCAGTTTGCACGCGGATGGACAGGTCGAAAATGAGCTGATCTGGCTTGAGCCGGAAAACGGCTAGCGTGCAGTCCCAATGAAATTTTTCTCCGGAATCTGGCTGAGCCTGCTGCTTGCCGGCTACCCGGCGCTCGCCGCCGAAAACGGCCATCCGGTTTCTATGTGGCAGATTGAGGGCACGAGCAATAGCATCTATCTGTTGGGTTCGATCCATATGCTGCGTGAACAGGATCACCCGATTCCCTCGGTGATCTATGCGGCGTACAGGGAGGCCGAGACGTTGATCATGGAACTCGATATGGACGATATCGATCCGGTCGCGGAGCAGGCGCTTGCTACTGAATTGGGGCTGATACAGGATGGCAGGACATTGCGCGACCTGATGGGCCCTGAGCGGTACGCGGAGGCGGAATCACTCGCGGCTGAGTTGCAGATACCGCTGCGGCTACTCGATAAATCGGAGCCATGGTACGCCGCAGTCAATATTGAAATAATGATGCTGATGCGCATTGGATTTAATCCGATGCATGGCATCGAATTTCACCTGTCCGAGCTGGCGAAGCGCGACCACAAGGAAATTTTCGGGCTGGAGACCACGCGTCAGCAACTCGAGATTCTCGACAACCTGTCACTTGAGTCGCAACGCGACATGCTGATCCAGACCTTGTCTGACAGCATGGGACTCAAAGAGGTCATGGACGATATGATCGATGCCTGGCGCTACGGTAACATCGAGTTCCTCGAGAAAAGTCTGCTCGCCGACATGCAGGAATTCGCGGAACTGCACCAGGCAATCGTTGTAAACCGAAACAGAAACTGGGTAGAGAAGATCCAGGAATTACTGAGTGAGGAAGACGATTACCTGATCGTCGTCGGTACGCTGCACCTGGTTGGCGAGCAAGGCGTGCCATATTTGTTGTCGCAGCGTGGCCTTAAAGTAACGCAGCTGTATCAACCTGCGAACTAATATTTCAAGGCGGCTGCAGGAGCGGATTTATCCGCGAACCGGGGTTGAGCGATTCGCGGATAAATCCGCTCCTGCTATATTTCGACCATCTCGAAGTCTTCCTTACCAGCCCCGCAGTCGGGACAACGCCAGGAAAGGGGCACATCGTCCCACCTCGTCCCGGGCGCAATACCGGATTCGGGCTCACCCTCTTCCTCGTTGTAAACGAACCCGCAAATCAGACACATGTAGGTCTTCATACCGGAATAGTTTGCACCAAGGCCCATTGCCAATCCAGAGGGTTTTCGAAAGATAAGCGCTTCTGTAGCATGCAGGGTCACAGCGCGGGGAATCAGATGAATTTATTCACAGAGGCCAGGAAATATATCGCCGGCGGCGTCAACTCGCCGGTACGGGCATTCGCCGGAGTCGGCGGTGATCCGGTATTCATAAAGAGTGCAAAAGGTGCGTGGCTCGAGACCGAGGATGGCCGCCAGTTAATCGACTACGTCGGTTCGTGGGGCCCCATGATCCTTGGACACGCGCATCCAGCCGTCATCGACGCCGTCAAGGAGGCTGCGGACAGAGGCTTGAGTTTTGGTGCACCTACTGTGATCGAAACAGAGCTTGCGCGCAAAATCTGCGAATACATACCGTCAATCGAGCGTATCAGAATGGTCAGCTCCGGAACGGAAGCGACGATGAGCGCAATCCGCCTTGCGCGCGGATATACTGGTCGCGACAAAATCGTAAAATTTGCAGGCTGTTACCACGGACATTCGGACTCATTGCTGATCAAGGCGGGATCCGGCGCCCTGACGCTGGGTGTTCCGAGTTCCCCGGGTGTTCCTGCCAGCCTGGCAGAACACACGATAACGCTCGAGTACAACAATAGCGCCGCGGTCGGCGCAGCCTTCGACGAACTGGGCGAACAGATTGCCTGTGTGATCGTGGAACCGATAGCGGGCAACATGAACATGGTGCCGCCAGTCGAGGGGTTCCTCGATACCCTGGATGCCCGGTGCAAAGATGCTGGCGCCCTGCTGATCTTCGATGAGGTCATGACGGGTTTTCGAGTAGCGCGCGGTGGCGCGCAGGAAATATTCGGGATCAAACCGGATCTTACGACGGTTGGCAAAATCGTCGGTGGTGGCATGCCTGCCGCAGCATTTGGCGGCCGCGCCGATGTAATGTCGAGCATCGCGCCCGACGGTCCTGTCTACCAGGCAGGCACACTTTCCGGAAATCCGCTCGCGATGGCTGCCGGTCTTGCAACGTTGCAGCAAATCGAAGATCCGGCATTTTTCGTCTCGCTAACTGCGCAAACGCGGAAACTTGCTGACGGCCTCGCCGCAGAATCACACGCGGCAAACATTCCGTTGGCGGTCGAGGCGTGCGGCGGCATGTTCGGTTTCGTATTTTGTTCCGATGGGCCGATACGCAGATTCGGTCAGGTTGCCGCCGCAGATATCGATCGCTTCAGAAAATTTTTCCACGGCATGCTCGAACAGGGTATCTACCTGGCGCCCTCTGTATTCGAAGCGGGCTTCGTCTCGGCCGCACATGGTGACGACGAAATCTCTCGCACACTGGATGCGGCAAGAACGGTATTCAAATCGATTTAAATCGCGTCACCGGGGCCGCAGTGTGCAGCAACTCGCGCATCATTTCCAGACGCCGGACAGGATCATCTGCTTCAAGACAATTTTGTTTTTGCTCCGGGGTAATAGGCAAAATTTCTGCCAAACGGTAGCCCACCCATCCCGCATCGTCGTATTTCTTGTCCAGGGTTTCGTACAGACACCCGAGATCTTCGAGTACGCCCGACAAAATATCTGCCAGCGGCCGGTATTCATCGGGAAGAGTGCGCGTTGTCTCCGTTGGGATAAGCTCAATGTCGCCGATGTTGAGTCCGTCGGGCTCCCGGCTGCTGGACAACAACCGGAACCGCTGCTCACCAACCGCCGTTATGCCAAGCAGCCCGTCGCTACCTTGGTACCAGTCGGTAATCCTGGCAAGCGTGCCAATATCATAGGTTGTTGCCGGCCCGGTTTCGCTGCCCGACTTGATCAACAGCACACCGAACGGGCTGCTGTTTTTCATGCACTTGCTGATCATATCGAGATAGCGCACTTCGAAAATTCGCAGTGCTAAGGGGCCGCCTGAATAGAGAACGGTGCGCAATGGGAACAGCGGTACTTTCATGACTTCAGTATAGAAGCGTTCTCAGGAATATCCATGAGCCCGAAATAAATCGCCCGGTGGGCCGGGCTCCTACAGCTTTTTCGCAGGAGCCGGGCCCACCGGGCGATCGCTCGTTAATCGGTGGTCAGACGGTTTTTCTGCAAGGCGATGGTGAGTTTTTGGCGGGTAGCGCCGAAACTGCCATTGCTCATGAAAACCATTTGGTCACCGGCCAGCAATTTGCTTTCGAGTGATGCAAGCAATTCGTCGTAATCACCGAACAATTGCAGGCGCTTCCCCAAGCCCCCAAGGCTCGCGTCGAAATCAGCAGCAAGTTCATCTGGCCGGTAAACAAAGATCAGATCAGCCTCGGACAGCGACTCGGGCAGCGCCTCTTTGTGCACGCCCATTTTCATCGTGTTCGAACGGGGTTCCAGCGCAATGACGATGCGCTGACCTGGAAATCTCTTTTTCAACCCCTCTATCGCGCGCCGGATGGCCGTCGGGTGATGGGCAAAATCATCGTAAATCGCGACATCGGAGACAGTCGCCGTTCTCTCCATGCGACGCTTTACGCCAGAAAAACGGGACAAAGCATCCACAGCTTGCTTTAGCGGTACGCCGGCTGATTTAGCAGCGGCAACTGCCGCCAGCGCGTTCTCGAGGTTGTAGGCGCCACCGAGTTGCCACGCGACCTCCGCGGACTCGCCATTACTGTGCGCAATGCGGATACGCCGTTCACCGGCGTCGGCGAAGCTTGCACGCCAAGCGCTGTCATCGTCCAAACCGAAATTCTCGACCGGCGTCCAGCATCCTTGCTCAAGCATTTTCGCAATGTTCTTGTCGTGTGCATTGACTATGACGCGCCCGTTCGACGGAAGCGTTCGCATCAACTGATGAAACTGCCAGTAGATGGCATCAATGTCAGCGTATATGTCCGCGTGATCAAATTCCAGGTTATTGATTATCAGCGTCTGTGGCCGGTAGTGGACGAACTTGGCGCGTTTATCAAAAAACGCGGTATCGTACTCGTCCGCCTCAACCACGAAATAATCCGATTCTCCGGATCGGGCGGAAACCTCAAAATTCACTGGTATGCCGCCAATGAGAAATCCTGGAGCAAGTCCTGCGTCATCCAGAATCCATGCCAGGATGCTTGCCGTTGTCGTCTTGCCGTGAGTGCCCGAGACGGCCATCACGTGCCGCTTGTACAATACATGCTCGGCCAGCCATTGTGGACCCGAACAATAGGAAATACGCCGATCGAGCATTGTCTCAACAACCGGGTTGCCACGGCTCATTGCGTTGCCAACCACGACGTAGTCAGGCACCCGATCCAGATGCTGTGGCTGGTATCCTTCCATGATGTCTACTCCCAGGTCTTTCAGCTGGGTGCTCATTGGCGGGTATACGTTCGCGTCGCTGCCGGTTACTTCGTGACCCGCAGCCCTGGCGAGCGCCGCGACGCCGCCCATGAAGGTTCCACAAATACCAAGAATGTGTATATGCATATGCGGAGTCTAAATGCGGCCAGTCATGATTGATTGAAACGCATATTGCACAATGAACACGATCATTGCGATAACGATACCAATATACCAATGCTGATCAATGCCTCGCGCGATGATATGGCCTTCAACAGGTACCGACCAGATAATAATGAGAGTCGCGACGATGACCGCAATGTCGCCGCCGAAAAACGGGTTCAACATCACATATGCGGCAACAAAGAGTAAGGTCAGGATTGAACCACACGCGATAATGGCGGACACAACCGGCACGAATCGGTGAAAAAAACCAGTTACAAAAAGAATCGCGGCATAAATTCCCATACCCAAAAAATTGGTCATGAACGTCAGCAGGTGACTGTGGCCTTCGCCCAGATTGATAAGCGTTGCCGCGACAAACGACGAAAACTGCATCAAGACCAGAGCGAATAAAAAAACCAGCCACGAATCCGGAACCTGCTCCGGACTCTTGCGCAGCATGATGATCTCGATAAATGTTCTTAGAAGAAGTTGCAGGGTTCTGTCACAATAGTGATATGCTTGGCCGCCATCATCTCACGATACCTGCCGCAACCGAAATCCGTATCAAGTCGCGTTATGCCTGAGTATCAATTTGTCGACCTGAAGACGGACGACCGTCTTGGGACGACTCTCCCTGAACAATCACGAATCGGTGTTGACACGGAATTCGTGCGCGAGAAGACTTTCTACGCTCAGCTTTGCCTGATTCAGATCGCAACTGAAAGTGAAATTTATTGTGCTGACCCGATGGGCCTGGATGCCAGGAATGACGATCGCGCTAAAGCGCTTTGGCAGGCAATTACGACTCCTGCCTGGGTCCTCCATTCGGGCAGACAGGATCTGGAAGTTATTTATCAAACCGTCGAGCTCATGCCGCGCGAAGTCTTTGACACCCAGGTAGCGGCAGCGCTACTCGGGTATCAGCCGCAAATCGGCTACGGCAACCTGGTCAACGAATTGTTTGGCATTGATCTCGCAAAATCGCATACCCGTGCTGACTGGTCGCAACGTCCGCTGCCGAACTCATTTATGGAGTATGCGGCGGAGGATGTTCAGTACCTCTTACCGGCATACGACACGCTGACCGAACGTCTCGATAAACTTGGCAGGCTTCAATGGGCGGTCGAGGATTCCATGGACCTGCTCAACCCATCGCATTATGAAACTGATGCGACGCAGGCGATAAACCGTATGAAAGGTGCAAAAAACCTGCGCGGCCGCGCACGCTCTGCCGCCGCTCACCTAGCTGCCTGGCGGGAGCGGGAAGCGTTGCGACGCAATCGGCCACGGCAATGGATCATACGTGACTCCGTGCTGCTCGATATCGCCATCAACCGGCCGGACACAAAGCAGAAACTCGGCGCCACTCCGGGGCTCGCAGCGCGAACTGCCGCACGTTCAGGCGGCCAGTTGTTAAGCGTACTGGCGGACGCAGAAAATGAGCGATCCGATTACGAGCCACCGCAAAAACCGAACGAGCAGCAAAAGACCGTCCTAAAGAGGATGCAAAAGGAGGTATCGGATGCCGCCGGGGAACTGGGGCTTGCAACCGAGCTGATTGCACCGAAGAAAGAGTTGTCCTCGGCATTGCTCGGCAGTCGCGACCTGAGAATCTTCCGCGGCTGGCGCCGCGAGCAAGTCGGCCAACGCCTTCTGGAAATGTTAGAGGACGGCTAGCAGCCGTTCGTAAACTTCGTCTATTGAACCGCCCGCATCGACCGTTTTGAGCCTGCCTTTCGACCGGTAATACTCGATCAGCGGTTCGGTTTGTTGACGATAAACATCGAGACGGTTTTCGATGATCTCTGCATTGTCGTCATCCCGCTGTATCAGTTCGCCACCAGCGTTGGTGCATGCATCCAGTTCTTTCCGGGTTGAGAAATGGATGTTCAGCAATTTGCCAGTCAGCGAACAGGTACGCCGGCCGCTCAGGCGTTTCAACAGAATGTCGAAATCGACGTCCATCTGGACCACAGCATCAAGCGGCTTGCCAAGCTGATCGAGCAGGTCCTCCAGGTCCAGCGCCTGTTTTTCGGTGCGAGGAAAACCATCCAGGATAAATCCTTGTTCCGCATCCGGCTCCGCCAGCCGTTCGCTGATGATGCCAAGCATGATGTCGTCGGAGACAAGCTGGCCGGCTTCCATGATGTCCCCAGCCTGCTGGCCAAATCGTGTGCCTGCCGAGACAGCAGCTCGCAGCATATCCCCGGTCGATATTTGTGGAATATTTCTGTCAGCCTCGAGCCGCTTAGCCTGAGTGCCTTTACCGGAGCCGGGTGCTCCTAATAAAACGATACGCATGCAAGTCTTCTCGGTTGGATGGCCCATAACGCGGCGGCATACGCTAGTGGAATTACTGAATCAGGTCAATGTGAAAGGGACATTAATTAGTTAAGGGGGCAGTTTACTTAATTGACACTGATAAATTGACCGAAAAGGCGATGACGAACTCAATTAAGTAAACTGGCCCCTTAACTAATTAAGTAAACTGCCCCCTTAACTAATTCAGCCGGTACTTAAAATGTCCACAATGAATGCGTTCTATGCACAGTCAGGCGGTGTAACAGCCGTCATCAACACCTCGGCTTGCGCCGTCATCGAAACTGCCCGCAAGCACAGGAAGCAGATCTCAAATGTATATGCCGGCCACAACGGCATAATCGGTGCACTGACTGAAGACATGATTGACACCAATCGGGAGTCCGCCTCTGCCATCAGAGCATTGCGTCATACACCCGGTGGCGCGTTTGGTTCCGCTCGCTACAAGCTCAAAGGCATCGAGGAAAACCGCGCGGAGTACGAACGGCTGATCGAAGTATTCAAAGCTCACAATATTGGCTACTTCTTTTATAACGGCGGCAACGACTCGATGGATACCGCACACAAAGTGTCCCTCATCAGCAAGCGCCTGGGGTTCCCGGTCATTTGCCTGGGCATTCCGAAAACGGTCGACAATGATCTGCCGGTAACAGACAACTGCCCTGGATTCGGCTCGGTGGCCAAATATGTCGCTGTCTCAACCCAGGAGGCAGCGCTCGATGTATTGTCGATGGCCAAGACATCGACCAAAGTCTTTATCCTCGAAGTGATGGGCCGGCACGCTGGCTGGATTGCGGCTGCCGGTGGCCTCGCCGGCACAAAACCCGGTGATGCGCCGCACATCATTTTGTTTCCCGAGATTCCGTTCCGGAAACGCGCGTTCCTGAAACGCGTTCGGGAATCTGTTCAGAAATATGGCTATTGCGTCATCGTTGTCAGCGAAGGAGCACGCTACGCCAACGGCAAATTTCTTGCCGAAGCCGGAACAACCGACGCCTTCGGTCATTCCCAGCTCGGTGGTGTTGCGCCATTTTTGGCTAACATGGTCAGAGAGAATCTCGGGTACAAGTACCACTACGCAATTGCCGACTACCTGCAACGATCGGCCCGCCACATTGCATCGGCGACCGACGTCAAACAGGCGTACGCAGTCGGTGAAGCGGCTGTCAAAATGGCCATTGCCGGCGAAACCGCCGTGATGCCGATCATCAAGCGAATATCGGATAGCCCGTACCGCTGGAAAATCGAAATCGCGCCGCTATCGCGGATTGCGAACAAGGAAAAGATGCTGCCTCGACGCTACATTTCGGCTGATGGTTTTTCGATCACCGCCGCCGCCCGACGGTACCTCCAGCCACTGATTCAGGGAGAAGATTATCCTCCATATATCAATGGCTTACCAAAGTATCTCCCCCTAAAAAAGGTCGCCGTTCCGAAGCGGCTGAAGACAAAATTTGTGGTATGATGCGCCGCCTGCCGGGGACCGGCCCTGTCATCAGGGACGCGAACCGGCAGGATTCCTGCGCAAAAAAAAATTATCTGATGCAGGGCTTCAAACATCGAATAACCATCGGCCCCTGTCTGAATGCGCCGGGGTCAGTCATGTGATTGGGAGATAATCTGATGACAAACGCGGTGGCACTATGGTTCGCCATAGCCTCGGGGGTTCTGGCAGTTCTGTACGGACTCTTATCCGCGCGGTGGATACTCAGGCAGCCGGCCGGTAACGAGCGCATGCAGGAAATTTCCCGGGCAATTCAGGAAGGCGCAAGCGCATACATGAACCGACAGTACTTTACGATTGGGGTGGTCGGCGTTGTGTTGTTCCTGGTACTCGGCATTGTACTTCACTGGACAACCGCGATTGGTTTTGCGATTGGCGCTGTTCTCTCAGGCCTGACCGGTTACATCGGAATGTTCGTGTCCGTGCGTGCCAACGTTCGTACCGCTGAAGCTGCTACCAAAGGGGTTAACGCGGCACTGAACATTGCCTTTCGCGGCGGCGCAATTACCGGATTGCTGGTCGTAGGACTGGCACTGATCGGTGTCGCCGGTTATTTCCTGATCCTGACCAGAACGGGCACCAGTATTGAGGATGCTATTCACGCACTGATCGGCCTGGCATTCGGTGGTTCATTGATTTCCATCTTTGCCCGGCTTGGCGGTGGAATCTTTACGAAAGGCGCAGACGTCGGCGCAGACCTGGTCGGCAAAATCGAAGCAGGCATTCCGGAAGACGATCCACGCAACCCGGCTGTTATTGCCGATAACGTCGGCGACAACGTCGGCGACTGCGCAGGTATGGCGGCTGACCTTTTTGAAACCTACGCTGTAACGATTATCGCGACAATGTTGCTTGGAACCCTCGTTGCATCGAGTATTGGCGCCGCCGCGGTATTTTATCCACTGGTCCTCGGCGCTGCGTCGATCGTTGCTTCGATTATCGGTACGTTCTTCGTCAAGATATCCGACGGCGGCAGCATAATGGGGGCACTGTACAAGGGTGTGATTGTGGCCGGCGTAATTGCCGCAATCGCGTTCTACTTTATTACCGACATGATGTTGGCCGACAGCGGCAACGTGATGGGCATCTATGGCTCGGCACTGATCGGTCTCGCATTGACCGCCGCCCTGGTTTACATTACCGAGTACTACACCGGGACCGACTACAAGCCCGTTAGGGCAATTGCAGAAGCATCACTGACCGGTGACGCCACCAACATCATTGCCGGCCTCGGCGTTTCGTTGAAGGCAACCGCATGGCCGGTTATTGCAGTTTGCGCAAGCATCTGGGGCGCGTTCATGCTGGCACCGTCTGGTGATTCGCTTGCTGGCCTCTACAACATCGCAATCGCCGCAACGTCAATGCTCTCGATGACAGGTGTAATCGTCGCGCTCGACGCATTTGGACCGATCACCGACAATGCCGGTGGCATTGCCGAAATGGCCAACCTGTCACCCGAGGTTCGCAAGATTACGGATCAACTCGATGCAGTCGGCAATACGACAAAGGCGGTTACCAAAGGTTACGCCATCGGCTCTGCCGGTTTGGCGGCGCTGGTGCTGTTCACAGACTACACGCATGCGCTCGAAGCTCAGGGCATCAACGTGACTTTTGAATTGTCTGATTATCGCGTCATTGTCGGCTTGTTGCTTGGTGGTCTCATTCCGTTCCTGTTTGCCTCGATGGCGATGGAGGCCGTTGGTCGTGCCGCCGGATCGGTTGTCAACGAGGTACGCCGCCAGTTCAGGGAAATCGAAGGCATCATGGAGGGAACCGCCAAACCTGATTATGGCCGCGCGGTTGACCTGCTGACCAAAGCAGCGATCAGGGAAATGATCGTACCCTCCCTGCTGCCGATTGGTGTACCTTTGATCGTCGGCCTCATACTTGGTCCGGTCGCCCTGGGCGGACTGCTACTCGGCACGATCATCACGGGCATCTTCCTGGCCATCTCGATGACTGCAGGTGGCGGCGCCTGGGACAACGCCAAGAAATATATTGAAGATGGCCATTTCGGCGGAAAGGGATCGGCTGCTCACAAAGCCGCAGTGACCGGGGACACCGTCGGCGACCCGTACAAAGACACCGCCGGCCCGGCCATCAATCCCTTAATCAAGATCATCAACATCGTGGCCTTGCTGATGGTGCCGTTGCTCTAGCCAACAAGGGGCCAGATCCCTTTTTGAAGGGATCTGGCCCCTTGTTTTCTCAGCCGGACGCGTTGTTGTCCCTTGGCGGACTGAGTATGCGATAGGTGCCGGTGGATCCGGATCCTAATGTCGTTGGTGGTTCGACAAAATTCCCTTGCACAAAATCGACGCCGATGTCTCTGAGCCAGTCGAAGTCTTCCTGCTCTTCAACTTGCTCGGCGACGACTCTGAATTCCATCGTACGTGCCAGCTTGATCATTGCGGCAACCATCTCCCGGTTGATCTGATCCGAGCTCAGGTTGCGAGTGTATGTACCGTCAATCTTCAGGTAATCGACCGGCAAGTGTTTAAGACTCGAGAATGAGCCGAGACCGCTACCGAAGTCATCGAGAGCAAATTCGCAACCAATACCATGCAGGACTTCGATGAAGCGCTGTGCGTGTTGCAGGTTTGTCGAAATCGCGCTTTCGGTTACTTCGAAGCAAATGCTGGATGGTGACACACCGCTGTGATCCAGCGCCTCGACAACGAAGCCCAAGAAGCCCTCATCTCCCAGAGTCTGCCCTGATATGTTGATACCGCAGCTACGCTCGCGGGCCAATTTAATTTCGCCGGAATTAATTGCCGCCAGCGTCGCATTAACCACCCAGCGGTCGATTTGCGGCATCAGTTGATAGCGCTCGGCTGAACGGAGAAAGTCCGCACTGTTAGCATGGCGGCCGTGTTCGTCGGGCAAACGAAGCAGAATCTCAACGGCTGGGCCCGAATTGTTGCCGGAGCGGGTGGCGATTATCGGCTGCAGGGCCAGTAGAAATTTGTTTTCGTGCAAAGCTTCCTGCAACTGGCGCAACCATTGAATGTCACCGCGTTCGCGGGCAATCGCCTCGTCACGCGCCGAGTACACATGGACCCGGCCGCGGCCGCGTTGTTTCGCAACATAGCAGGCGGAGTCGGCCGCGCTCATGATGTCCTGCATCGCGCCGCTGGCATGCGATATCTCGACCAGACCGATGGAAATGCCGATGTTAAAGATCTTGTCTTGCCAGACGAAGCGGTAATCGGCGACCGCGTTGCAGATATCGGCGGCGATTTGACGGGCCTTGTCGATCGGGCAGCCGATCAAGAGGGTGCCAAACTCATCGCCACCCAGACGGCCAACGAAGTCGGAGTCGCGAACCTGGTCTTTGATCAGTGCAGCCACTTCACGGAGCATGTTGTCACCCGCGAGATGGCCGCAACTGTCGTTAACGGCCTTGAAACGATCCAGGTCCATGTAGAAGACGATGTGTACGCCCTCTTCCGCATGCGCGGAGTCCATCGCTTCCTGCAAACGGCGTTCGAACTCGCGCCGGTTAATCAATCCGGTCAGCGCATCGTGCGTCGCCTGGTAGCTCATCTGGCGAGTCAGTCCGCGAATTTCACTGACATCATGAAACACGACAACGGTTCCTGAAATACTGTTGCCGGGGCCTCTGATCGGCGACGCAGTGATCTCAATCGAGTGCTCGTGTTCTCCGTCGCGACTGATCAGGAGTGCACGCCGCCCCATGTTGACGCGCCGTCGCATTGAGAGGCATCGTTCTACAGGATCACCAAGCGGGCGCCGGTCAGCCTCATCAACCAGGGAAAATAACTCGCCAAGCTTGCGGCCAGAGGCATGGTCGCGGTTTGCACCAGTCATCGATTCGGCGGCGCGATTCAAATAGTCGATACGGCCTTCGTTATCCGTTGTGATGACGCCCTCGGAAATTGATTCGAGCGTATATTGCGCCTGCCGTTTACCGCGGCTCAATGAGACCTCGAGACTCTTGCGATAGCTGACATCACGGGCGATGCTGAGGATTGCTTTGCTTCCCCGGTACTCGATCAACGAACTCTGCACCTCGACCCACAGGCCCTGTTCGGCGCCATTGATTAACTGGATTTCAAGACGGCGTGGCGCAGACTCCCCTGACAGTCGATTCGCCATCGTCTTGCGAAACAAAGCGCGATAGGCAGGCTTGACGAGGTCGGTAACATCCCTGCCCTCAAGTTGATCGGGCTCGAGACCGAGCAGGTTCGCAGCACTGTCATTCGCAAGCAGTATGCGCTCATCGTGCACGAGTACGATCTCAGGCAATGTCCTGGCGAATTCCGCGAACAGGTTTTCCTTATCCTGAATTTCCTCGTCGCGTTCTCTTATCACATCGAACAGGCGATTGATGGTCCTGGTCAGTTCGCCGATATTGCCCCGGTCCGCCGTTAGCAGGCGGCGTCCGACAGACGCATCGCCCGCAACCGCGGCCAGCTCGTCGTTAAGACTATCCAGTCGATTGACCAGCCACCGCCGGCGAAGCCATATCACAAGCAGCGCTATCAGCGCAGCTGACAACATGGCGGCGAGAATGATGATTACGATGATCGGTGACATACAGGTTCAAATGCCGGAAATTCAGAGGTTCCGGTCGCGCACCCGGCCTGTTCGGTAGTTAAGCTATCCCAGCGCAAATTCGTCCATCCTTGTCCGGCTATCGTGCAAATGATGCCGTAAACCAATCATTTGTTATGATTAGGCGCTCGTGAGGCATCTCCAAAGCCGGAGATTCGAGGTGATTCCTGAGCATTCGTTGTGTACATGGCTAAGGATATCCCAGCTACCGCGGCACACTGCAACGATTCACCATAATTCAATAATGAGTATTTTTCTGGTGATTTTTTTGCATATCGGACAGGCTATGAATAAAGCAGCCAACCGATTAAGTTCAATGGTTTAGAGGTCATCAATACTATGAAAATCGATCTTGTCCGGCGGCAAATGGTCAAACAGCAGGTGCGCGTCTGGAATGTCTCCAACCAGGAAGTATTGAACGTCCTCGACAGTGTCGCCAGAGAGCAATTCGTGCCGGCCGGCTGCGAAGATGTTGCCTATGCCGATACGGAAATCCCGCTGGCGCATGGACAGGTCATGCTGCGGCCGATCATTGAGGGCAGAGTGCTGCAGGCGCTAGCTCCGGGCACCGGCGATACGGTACTCGAGATCGGAACAGGCACCGGATACCTGACAGCATGTCTTGCCAGGATGAGTGCATCAGTAACCAGCATCGACATTCATGAAGACTTCATCGCTACTGCCAGCCGGAATCTGGAAACCGCGGAGATAGAAAATGCGAGCGTGCAGTGCATGGACGCAATGGCAGAATTGCCTGAAGGAGACTTCGATGCGATCGCCGTTACCGGTTCTGTTCGCCGCATCGACGAGCGGTTTGTGAATGCGCTGAAGCCGGGTGGAAGACTGTTCCTGGTCGTCGGCGAGTCGCCGATAATGAGCGCCCTCCTCATTTCGCGCAACGGCGACGACCTGCACCAAAGCGTCCTGTTCGAGACGGACATTCCCGCACTGGAAAATATTGCAGAGGAATCCGTATTTTTCTTTTGAATTGAAACCACAACGCGGGTAGGCGCATCCAAGGCGTGGAGGTCTGTCCGCAAGCGTAACGGAGAAAGCATCTTGTACACAAACTTGTCACCGGCGGAATTCCTCGCAGAATACAAGGCGAACGCGTCCTGGCAGCTCCTCGATGTCAGGGAACCGTGGGAATTAGAGATCGTCGCGGTGCCCGGATCGATAAGGATTCCGTTCGCTGAAGTGCCGTCGCGGCAAACTGAGCTCGATACCGACAAACCGGTAGCGGTTCTCTGTCATTCGGGAGTGCGCAGCGCCAAAGTGGCCGATTACCTGGTCAACCAGGGGTTTTTCCGGGTGGCCAATATTGCCGGTGGCATCGATGCGTGGGCCCTGGAAGTGGATAATTCCCTGCCGCGGTACTGAAAGGGCCTGTTAGAAATTTCGCTTAACTGATATAGTGATATAGTTGACCATAACACCTGTTGCCACAAGGCAACTCTCGCTGGAACCTATAAAATGAAAAAGCCGATGAATTTCCGATTCTTATTTGCATTATTGTGCACCCTGACGGCTCCCGGCCTGGCCGCTGCCGCCTCGTTACTGGAGGTCTACCAGCAGGCGTTGCAGAGTGATCCGTTAATCCACGAGGCGGAAGCCAGGCGCATGGCGGCGCTCGAACTCGAACCTCAGGCACGCGGGTTCCTGCTGCCGCAGATCAGTGCGGGCGGTAGCTGGTACCAGGGTTCCGATTCCAGTCTCCAGCAAGCGACGATCCAGGACGAACTGGGAAACATCATTGCATTTAACACCGTGGATGCGGACTCCGATTTCGATGGGTTCGGCTGGAACGCCGAGCTTCGGCAGACGCTGTTTCGCTGGGACCAGTTTGTCGGACTGAAGCAGGCCGGGAAAAGAGTCGCTAAAGCAGAAGTTGATTTCGAAGCGGCGCAGCAGGACCTGATCGTGCGCGTCGTCATCCGTTATTTCGATGTCCTGGCCGCCGAAGACCGGCTGACATCGATACATGCCGACCGCCTGGCAATTGCCCGGCAGCTCGAACAGGCCAAACAGCGATTTGAAGTTGGTTTGATCGCTATCACGGACGTGCAGGAGTCCCGGGCTGCTTACGATCAATCGGTCGCCGATGAGATTCAGGCAAAGCGTGAACTGGCGACTTCCCGTGAGTTTTTGCGTGAAATTACCGGCGAATATATCCCGACCCTGTCCGCCCCCAGTGAAAGTTTTCCGCTGCGTTCGCCGAATCCTGCGAATGAGGCAAGCTGGATCGACCAGGCGATGGTGCAGAATCTTGCATTGCTGTCCAGCCGGTTTAGCGAAGATATCGCGAGAGACGAAATATCGTTTCGCCGCACCGGTCATTATCCGACGTTTGAGCTGGTCGCAACCTACACGACGAGCGATACGGACATCAGGAATCTCACCATAGGCGGAGGTACAACCCTGAATTCGAATTTTCCCACTGGCAACACGCGTGACTCGATATCGGTCCAGTTCAGCGTGCCTATATTTGCGGGTGGCCGAACAACATCCAGGGTTCGCGAGGCCGTCTACCTGCATCGTGCGAGCAGGGAACAACTACAACGAGTGGTGCGTGAAACTGAACGCCAGACGCGTGATGCCTACCTGAGTGTATTGTCCGAAATTAGCCGTGTTAATGCGCTCGAGCAGGCAGTCACTTCGAGCCGCACGGCACTCCAAGCGACACAGGCGGGCTTCGACGTTGGCACGAGGACAATCGTCGACGTCTTGAATTCTCAGCGTTCACTTTACATAGCAATAACGAACTACTACCAGAGCCGCTACAACTATATTGGCAACGTACTGCGGCTCAAACTCGCCGCCGGCGACCTGCAGATCCAGGACCTCGAGGAAATCGACCGATACTTAAGTGAACGCCGCCCGCCGGAAGAAGTGATTGCAGAAGACGAAGCGAAGGAAAACGCGAGCTGACGCTCCACCATCGATCGCGCCGCATTCGGCACACAAACCACGTCCCGGCACTCCTGAAATATTCGGACTAGCCAACGTTGCCCAGCAGCGGCTCGAGCAATTTCAGCAGCCGGTCCAGTGCGCCCTTGTTTTGCTGCACGATTTCCCGGCCCCGGTTACCGATGTCGGTGGCCATCGCTTCATCGGCGAATAAATCGGCAACTGCAGCGCCGAGCTGGTCGGCATTGTTGACCACAATCGACGCGCCGACTTTCTCGAATTTTTCAGCGATATCCTGCGTATGGAAGAGGTGCGGTCCGATCACCACCGGCCGGCCGAGCGCGGCTGGTTCAAGTAGATTGTGCCCGCCGATGGGAACCAGACTGCCGCCAACGAAAGCGACGTTGGCCGCGGCATAGAACAGCGGAACGTCACCCATGGTATCGCCAAGGTAGATCTCAGTAGCGGCTGTGCAAGGCACACCATCAGTGCGTGCAACGAAGTTCAATCCCTGCTTGTGCAATAAGCTGCGAACCGCGGCGAACCGCTCCGGATGCCGCGGAGCCAAAATGAGCAGCGCATCGGGAAATTGCTTGCGAACCAGCTGGTGCGCGAGGAGAACCTGCTCCTCCTCACGATCGTGGGTACTTGCGGCGACCCAGACCGGCCGATCCTCGAAATTGTCACATCGGAATGCATGCCCGCGCTCGAGGAGATCCTCCGGCAACTCGAGGTCAAATTTAATATTGCCGGTTACTTTGGTTCGTTCGGGTGCCGCGCCCAGCGACCTGAACCGTTCGGCGTCGGTCTCACTTTGTGCCGCTATGACGATGCCGTAAGACAATGTTTCGCGAAATAACGGCAGAAACCTGCGGTAGGTGTCCACTGAATCAGGCGATATTCTTGCGCTGACCAGGACCAGCGGAATTTCCCGCTGGCCGCACTCGTGGTAGAGATTCGGCCAGATTTCCGTTTCCAGAATCAAAGCTATGTCCGGCTGCACGGAATTGAAGAAACGCGTCACAGCGAATGGCGTTTCGAAAGGAATGTAGCAGTGCTTCACAGAGTCGCCGAATAATGCCTCTACCCTTGCTGCGCCTGTTGGCGTAACGGTCGTGACCAGGAGTTGTCTGTCGGGAAACCGTTTCGCCAGCGACTTTATCAGTGGCACTGCTGCCTGAACTTCACCGACAGATACCGCGTGAATCCAGGTGCTGCCGCCAGGTATAAGCGGATAGCCGAAACCGAATCGCTGCCCGAACCGGTCCCGGTAACTGGGGTTGCCAATACCGCGCACAATCCAGTAGACGGCATAAACCGGCATCAGGAGATAAGTGACTAGTGCGTAGGCAAATCGCATCGATGAATTAGCGTGTCAGGTGAGGGTACCGCTGGCGCCGGATACGCGCAGTCAACCGCGGAGCTTGTCGATAATATTGCTGGACGAGTGTCCTTCGCGAAACGCAAGAACGCGAACCTCGCCGCCATATTTTAATACGTCTTTTGCACCGGCGATGTCATCCGGACGATAGTCACCGCCTTTGACGAGCACGTCTGGCAATATCATCCGGATCAGTCGCGCCGGTGTATCTTCCGAAAACGGCACAACCCAGTCCACGGCAGCAAGTCCTGCCAGAACCGCCATGCGATCCTGCAGTGCGTTAACGGGCCGATCGTCCCCTTTCAACCGTCGCACCGATTCATCATCGTTAACCGCAACGATTAGCCGGTCGCCAAGACTCTTGGCTTCTTCAAGATAGGCGACGTGGCCCGCGTGCAAAACATCGAAACAACCGTTGGTCATAACAATCGATTCATTTTGACATTTTGCGTCGCTGATCACCGCAGCAATCTCCGCCTCCTTGACAAGACCGCGGCCACCCTGCCCGCGCTGATGCAGCGCCGCGCGAATTTCTGCGGGACTGACCGATGCAACACCTGTCTTGCGTACGACAAGACCTGCAGCAAAATTGGATAATGCCGCCGCTGCGGCCATTGATTCGCCACTCGCCACTGCCCCGGCCAGTACGGCAATGACGGTATCGCCGGCGCCGGTTACGTCGAACACTTCACTCACCCTTGTTGACAGAAAGACTGGTTCGTCAGATGCCTCAACCAGCAACATGCCTTTTTCGCTGCGCGTCACCAGTAGCGCACCCAATTCGAGTTCTGAAATCATTTTCCTGACGTGTTCAACAAGCTCGGCATCAGAAGCACAAACTCCGGCAACGGACTCGAACTCGGACTGGTTCGGTGTTAATACCGTCGCGCCGCGATATTTGTCGAAGTCCGAACCCTTCGGATCGACAAAGACCGGAATGTTTGCGTTCCGGCAGAGGTCGATCATTGCCGACACATCTCCAAGCGCGCCTTTGCCATAGTCAGACAGCACCACGGCACTCGAAGTTTTCAATGCTTTCTTCAGGTAACCAGTGAGCGCAGCACTGCCAGATGCGTCCTGCTCTTCGCGATCAAGCCGGATTAGCTGCTGACCTCGGCTTTGAACGCGCGTTTTGGTTGTCGTTGGCCAGTTCGCAACTGCCTTGAATCGGCAGCTGACATTTTGTTGCTCAAGAACGGCTTTTAAAGCGGCAGCCTCATCGTCCTGACCAACCACACCGATAAGTGTGGTGTCGACGCCGAGGCTGGCAAGGTTTGCGGCAACATTCGCCGCGCCGCCGGCGCGATTGACCGTCTCGCGAACCTGCACCACAGGAACCGGCGCCTCGGGGGAAATCCGCTCAGTCCCGCCGAACAGATACCTGTCCAGCATCACGTCACCGGCCACCAGCACGCAGGCCCCGGAAAAATCAGGAATTGATAGAATCACGGGGTCCGATAGTACAGGGCCGCGCGATGATCCTGCAAAAAGACCTTGCGCTCCGGAAAACGCTTCGCTCGCTGGGGCGAGCTCCTGCGGTCGTTTCGCAAGAGCCCGCCCCAGCGGGCGAAGCCAATATCAAAAAATATGACGGAGTGTCGTTGGAGCCCGCCCCAGCGGGCGATTCTTGTGGATCAGCCGCACTTGGAGTCGCCGCAGGACAAACAGGTCCTACACCCATCCATCATGACAACAGCGGCCGTATTGCACTTCGTACAAAGTTGCGCACCTTCCGGGTACTCGCTCTTGGCGAACGCATCCTGCTGTCTCGAGCGGGCTTCATACTCGGCCCGTTTCTCTTCGATCAGCTTTTTTTGCTCCTCATCGAGCTCTACCTTTTTAAGCAGACCGATCAAGATGAGATGCTTCTCAACGATGTAGCCCAGCTCAGCAATGATCGAGGGCATGAATTTACCGCCTGGCTTCCAGTAGCCGCCGCGAGGGTCGAAGACAGCTTTGAGCTCATCGACCAGGAAAGTCACATCGCCGCCTTTGCGGAACACGGCCGAGATAATCCGGGTCAGGGCAACAATCCACTGGTAATGGTCAAGATTCTTGGAGTTGATGAAAATTTCAAAGGGCCTGCGCTTCTCGTGCTCAGTGCCTTTATTGAGGACAATGTCATTGATCGTGATGTACATCGCATGATCTGACACAGGAGTTTTCACCTTGTAGGTCGAGCCGATGAGCATCTCAGGTCGCTCGAGTTTCTCGTGCATCCTGATGATTTCCGCGCCACCAGCGGTCGTTTCACGACGAAATCCCTGTCGTGGCGCTTCACTGTTCTTGTCGTCCGCTTGCTTTACCGAATAACCGACTATTTTCTTCTCAATCTTTACTTTGCTCATCTTCCTCAGACCTTAAAACTTGCCGTAGTAGCCTTCCTTGAGCGCATCAAACAAATTGGCTGCTGTGTGCACCTCACCGTCATACTCGATCTCTTCATCACCCTTTAACTCGATTTCGCTGCCATCTTCGAGCGTAAACGAATAGACCGTGTTCTTCAGGTCCTGCTCCTTGACCAATACGCCCTGAAATGCCTCCGGGTTAAAGCGGAACGTTGTGCATCCCTTCAGGCCCTTCTCATAGGCGTACAGGTAAATATTCTTGAATTCCTCGTACGGATAATCGGTCGGCACATTCGCCGTCTTGGAGATGGACGAATCGATCCACTGCTGCGCAGCAGCCTGAATATCGACGTGCGCGTTAGGCGTTATGTCCTCAGCCGTAATGAAATAATCCGGCAGCATATTTTCGGCAGCATCCTCTGCATTGCCGGCGCTCGGCATTGCATTGGGGTTGACCAGTTCACGATAGGCCAGCAATTCGAATGAGTACACTTCCACTTTCTCTTTCGACTTCTTGCCCTCACGAATAACGTTGCGGAAGTAGTGGTGCGCAAAACTTGGCTCGATGCCATTACTTGCATTATTAGCGAGCGACAGGGAAATGGTTCCCGTCGGCGCTATAGAACTGTGATGTGTGAAGCGCGCACCGACCCTGGCCAGTTCCGCGACCAGCTCCGGTGCTTCTGCAGCAAGGCGTTGCATATAGCGGCTGTACCGGCAGTGCAGGATGCGACCCGGAATCCTGTCGCCAACTTTGTAGCCATCGGCAGCCATTTCCGGCCGTTTGGCGAGCATTTCCGGCGTAACCTCGAATTCCTCGGTCATGATTGGCGCCGGCCCTTTCTCTTTGGCCAGATCCAGCGCACTCTCCCAGCCCGCCAGCGCGAGCTGCTTGGCAACCTCTTCTGTCAACCTGACGGCGTCGGCATCTCCGTACTTCATCCGCAACATGGAGATCATCGAACCGAGTCCGAGGAAGCCCATGCCGTGACGGCGCTTGCGCATGATCTCTTCACGCTGCAACGGCAGTGGCAGACCATTGATCTCGACAACATTGTCGAGCATCCGCGTGAAAATCTTCACTACCTTGCGGAACTCGTCCCAGTCGAACCTGGCGTCTTCCGTGAAGGCGTCCAGAACGAATTTCGTGAGATTGATGGATCCCAGCAGGCAAGAACCATACGGCGGCAACGGCTGCTCGCCACAAGGATTCGTTGCACGGATATTTTCGACAAACCAGTTGTTGTTCATCTCGTTGACTTTGTCGATCAGAACAAAGCCTGGCTCTGCGAAATCGTAGGTCGACGCCATGATTACGTCCCACACCCGGCGTGCCGGCATGGTCTTGAAAATCTTGCAGGCGACCAGGCCCGCTTCGTTGCGCACATAGCTGTCCGGCTCGGGCCACTCACGCCAGATGAACTGGCTGTCGTCCCTGACGTCGAGCTGGTCCTGTTCGACTTCCCTGGGTGTCACCGGAAATGCGAGCTGCCAGTGCGCGTCATTCTTGACTGCCTGCATGAATTCATCTGTGACGAGAAGCGACAGGTTGAATTGCCTGAGCCGCCCATTCTCGCGCTTGGCGCGAATGAACTCCATCACGTCCGGGTGTCCGATGTCGAAGGTACCCATCTGCGCGCCCCGCCGGCCTCCCGCCGACGAGACCGTGAAACACATCTTGTCGTATATATCCATAAACGACAGCGGGCCCGAAGTATATGCGCCCGCGCCAGTCACATAGGCACCCTTCGGCCGTAACGTGGAAAATTCGTAGCCGATGCCGCAACCCGCTTTTAGCGTCAGCCCGGCCTCGTGAACCTTGTTCAGAATATTATCCATCGAGTCGGCGACCGTGCCGGAGACTGTGCAATTGATGGTCGAAGTGGCCGGCTTGTATTCCTGCGCCCCGGCGTTGGAAATGATGCGGCCTGCCGGTATCGCGCCATTGCGCAACGCCCACAAAAATTCTTCATAGCACGGCTCGCGTAAGTGGGCTGATTCGACGTCTGCCAACGCTCTTGCCACGCGCTTGTAGGTATCATCGATGACGCCGTCAATATGCGTGCCGTCTTTTGCCGTCAGGCGGTATTTTGTATTCCAGATGTCCAGCGAGGCTGGCTGTAAGGTGATGTCAGCGACACGATGAGCATCAAGATGTATCGCAGACTTCATGTGAACCTTTAACTCCCTGACAGCGTGTGAAGACCCCAAATTCTTGCTGACTCACCCTTTTAAAAGAGTGAAAAGCTCCCCGCTCACCGCAATTCATTTTTTGAGCGGCGAGTGCCAAAACTGGCCTCGGATCTTCATTATGGCAAGCACAAGATGTTGTGCCTGCTAGGAGTCAAGATTATGCCTGGAGCAGTCGACTGTCAAGGCTTTGTGTGTTTTTTCTCATAGGTTCTTATTATATAAAAAACAATAACTTATGGGATAAAAGCGAATAAGTCCTTTAATTACCTGACGAAAAAAATTGCACTTTCGAGAAATTCATTTTGCACTACATATAGTGGCATCAGGCACAGCAAAAACCACCTGGCAAGAACGATTTTTATAGTGGTTTTCCGTCACTTGAAAACGCTTTTAATGACCTTATTTATGTCGTAATCATGCTTTTCCGGGCATCTTTTCAGACTCGGATGAAGTACTAGATTCACGTTAAATTTAGGAGTGAAAAATGAACATAACGAGATTTGAACCCTGGAGCCTGATCAATCTTCTGTATCAGGATCTCGACCAGATTGCCGGCCGCCGATTTGGCGTGGCAGGCAGCGACCATAACGGCAGCAGCGTTGCGGACTGGATACCGGCGGTCGATATCGTCGAGGAGAAGGACCGCTATGTGTTGCGCGCCGACGTGCCGGGTGTGAAACCTGAGGACATCGATGTCAATATGGAAAATGGCATCCTCACCGTGTCCGGTGAACGGCACCAGGAATCCACGGAGGAAGTGCAGGGAATGCGCCGCGTAGAACGGGTCAGCGGCAAATTCTATCGGCGTTTCACTTTGCCGGATACAGCCGACGCCGAGGAAATTTCGGCCAAGAGCGCCAATGGCATTCTCGAGGTCATTATTCCGAAGCAGCCACAAGTTCTGGCACGGAAAATTACCGTAAAAGCTGCCTGAAAAACACTGCGACGATTTGCAGGCGTCCGGCATCTTCCAAAGATGCCGGACGCATTCGTTTGCCGACATCGAAGGAACTTCCAATGATCTTTCCATGTCCTGTGCCAAACAAGCTATGATTTGGGAATTCGTTCACTGGCCATTCAACGGTGCCGCTGCACAATGACGCACCAGACTTTGTCGATGAGGTTAATCGAACCATGAGCAAAACGTACCGCCTGATCTGGGCATCCCTGCTTATGTTTGTCGCTACGACAAGCACAGCTGCGCTGCCCGACAGTGTCAATGGCCGGCCGCTGCCCAGCCTTGCGCCCCTCGTCAAGCAGGTAGCACCAGCAGTCGTCAATATCCGGGTCAGTCAGACTGTGCGATCACAGTCACCCTATGGTGATGAGATGTTCAGGCGCTTCTTCGGACTGCCCAATTTCGAAGGTCGATCGAGAGAAATTGCGAGTGCTGGCTCGGGCGTCATCGTGGACGCTGCCAATGGATATATTCTGACCAATCATCATGTCGTTGACGGCGCTGACAAGATTCAGATCTCGCTATTCAACGATGACACACTGGATGCGGAAATCATCGGCTCGGACGCCGCGACAGACATCGCGGTTCTCAAGGTCGATCCCGGGAATCTCGTTGAATTGCCAATCGGTGATTCAGACCTGGTAGAGGTCGGGGATTTTGTAATCGCTATCGGCAACCCATTCGGGCTCGGCCACACCGTTACCTCAGGCATTGTCAGTGCGCTGGGCCGCACTGGTATAAACCGCAACGGCTACGAGGATTTTATTCAGACGGATGCATCCATCAATCCGGGCAACTCCGGTGGCGCGCTGGTCAATATGAGAGGCGAACTTGTCGGCATCAATTCGGCAATCGTGAGCCGTACCGGGGGCAATGTCGGGATCGGTTTTGCCGTGCCATCGCAAATCGCGCAATCGATCATGCGCCAGATTCTTGATTTCGGTGAAGTTCGCCGCGGACTTCTCGGCGTTTCAATTCAGACCATCGACAAGGAAAGCGCGAAGGCGCTTGGCGCGGAAGTCGACAGCGGCGCACTGGTATCAGCAATCGAACCTGAATCTGCGGCCGAACAAGCCGGCCTGCATGTCGATGACATTATCGTCAGAGTCAATGACAAGAAAATCGACAACAGCCGTGAACTGGCCAATGCCATTGGGCTGAAGGGATCCGGCGAAATTGTCGATATCGAATTCGTGCGTGACGGGGAAACCCTTACAGTCAGGGCAAAGCTCGGCCGACGTACGATTACACGGAGCAGCGGCAGCGACATACACCCCGGATTACAGGGCGCCCGCTTCTCAACATCATCAGCCAGCACGACCGGCGGCATTGATGTGACCGAGGTTGAACCCGGCAGCGCGGCTGCACAGCGTGGACTGCGGTCCGGCGACATCATCATCGCGGTCAACCGGCAGCAGGTCCAGAATCTGCAACAACTGCAGGAGATCGCAGATGCCAACAGGATCCTGTTTCTCCTGGTACAGCGCGGCGACCGCTCCCTGATGCTGCAAATCCGCTAACTGGCATGAATTCAGCATGGAGATTTCATGCTGTCATTGCCGGTGTCTTACTGGCCGGAGCACCATGCGACGCTCCGTCGGCCGAAACCTACGATATTGAAAAACAGCGGGCGGCGTTTCGCGCGGTCCGTCCCGAGGTAGAACGCGGCAACTGGCAGCCGGTGCTGCAATATGAGCAAATGCTGCGCGACTATGTCCTCTGGCCTGATCTTGAAGCAAGCTATTTCAGATCCCGGCTGCGAATCGCCGATCATGCACAGGTGGGAGCTTTTCTCGATCAGCACGGTACGCTGAAGCCGGCGCGGGAGCTTCGCTACCAGTTTTCCCTGCATCTTGCAGATGCCGGCCACCTGTCGGAATACCTGGACATATACCGGCAGTATTACCAGGGCCTCAATATCGCAAAACTGGACTGCCTCGCATTACAGGCGGAAATCCGCGAAGGCCGTCAAAACAGAATCATCAGTCGGGGGCTGGACCTTTGGCTGGTTGGCGAAAGCCAGGCTGACGAGTGCGATCCTGTCTTTGCGCACCTGCGTGCCGCCAGTGCACTGACAGACGATCATTACGAAAAACGATTTGCGCTGGCAGTCGATGAGCGGCACTTCTCACTCGCCCGTTTCCTGTCACGACCGTTGAGTACCGGGTACCTCGAGCAAGCCAACTCCTGGCTCATGGCACAAAACCACTCGCTCGAGTTCTTGCGCGGGCACGCCGACCGGGTTGACAATGGCGTCGGACGCCAGCAAATGATCTATGCCATCGAACGCATTGCGTTTAGCGATCCGTTGCTCGCCTCTGAAAACTGGATTGCGCTGCGGAAGAAGTACCGGTTCACAGCCGGGCAACAGCATTTCATCAGCCGGCACATCGCGCTGTGGGCAGCGCGACGTCAGCTGCCGGAGGCCTCGGCCATGCTTTATAGCCTGCCGCCGGCTGCGCTCGACGCTGAGGTTGGCCGCTGGATGATCCGGACCAGTCTTCGCCGGCAGGATTGGGCTAACGTTCTTCGTGCAATCGCATTGCTGCCCGAGGACGAACAAGGTGCCGAGGAATGGCAGTACTGGGAAGCGGTGGCCCTGAAATATGCCGGTGAGGAAGAACCTGCCACTGCGAAGCTGAACAAACTGGCCACGACCCGAAGCTACTATGGTTTCCTGGCCGCCGATGCGCTGGGCAATGACTACGCATTCGCGGATAGCCGCCTGATTACTGACGACAAGGTCGCCGCCAGGCTTGCGGAAATGCCGGCCCTGATCCGCGCGAGGGAACTGTTTCACGTCGGTCTCGAGGGGCGCGGCCGTTCCGAGTGGGATGCAGCAGTCCGCATCCTGACGCCGCATGAACAGGCGCAGGCGGCGATACTCGCACACCAATGGGGATGGCATTCCCGTGCAATTGCTACGGCTTCTATGGTGGGCGAGTTCGATGACCTGATGATTCGCTATCCATTGCCCTGGCGCGAGGACTTCGCGCAATATTCACAGGACGCCAACATCAACGATAGCTGGGCCTATGGCATCGCGCGAAGCGAGAGCCTCTTTATGCGCGATATCCGCTCAGCTGCGGGTGCCATCGGCATCATGCAAATCCTGCCGGAGACCGGCAAGCGCATGGCGCGCGAAATCCGGTTTCCCTATTCCGGGTTGGCAACACTGACTGATTCAGCAAGCAATATTCGCCTGGGCACCATGTACCTGCGGAAGATGTTCGACCGCTTCGACGAGAACAAAGTACTCGCAACAGCCGCCTACAACGCCGGCCCGCTGAATGTTGAAGCGTGGCTGCCAGGGGCCAGTCAACTTGATGCGCGAATCTGGATCGAGAATATTCCTTACAATGAAACCAGGGCGTACGTTCGCCGCGTCCTGACCGCTGACGCAATTTTTCACTGGCGGCTCACCGGCAAAACCAGGCGACTGTCCACAGAACTGCCGGCCATCAATCCCCCGGCAGAGGCGGTAGCAGGCATCGACTAGTCCGCCATCTGATCCATGCGCCGCTTGCGTTGGTCCTGATCAAGCTCCGCCAGTTTCTCTGATTCGGCATAAAAACAAACGAGTTCCTCGTTGCAGTCTCGAAAAATTGCCTTGAAAACCCCCTGTCGTCCTTCATACAGGCCCAGGGATGCCAGCCGCGCATTGTTCAGCGGCGGAGCCAGCCAGTTCCGGGTGTCGGACCCGTTATCCTCAAGCAGGCGCCCGGCGGCCGCAGACAAGCCGTCCAGCAATTCCTGCTTGCCAAAGCGCATCAGCTCATCGTCCAGGTCCGACCCGTACAGGTCCCTGAGATCGGCCTTGGTTGCATCGACGAGCGTCATCAACGATTGCCGCAGCTCGCGATTCGCACGAAAGACGCCAGCGCTCGCCACCTCAGCTCTTCCGTCCAGCCATCTCGTCATACCAATATCGGCAACCGCCGTGGCAAACGACTCGTTAAATGCCGTATCGCCTTTGATGTACAGCCTCTGGTGCGCGAGCTCGTGAAATATGGTGGAAACCAGTTCCATATCAGACCAGCGCATCATCGTGCTAAGTACCGGGTCCGAAAATTTCCCGAGTGTCGAGTACGCCGAAACGCCACCGACCACTACGTCGAAACCGTCCGCACGTAAACTCTGCGCTTGTTTGCGGGCTGCCTCCTCGGCGAAATAGCCTCGATAAGCAACGCAACCGGCAACGGGAAAGCACCATGTTTTCGGCTCCAGCGAAAATTCGGGCGCGGCAAAAACATTCCAGACGACATAGTCCCGCCCCAGGTCTGCGTACGATCGATAGCTCTTGTTGTCCGGCAGCAATAACTCATCGACGGCGAAGTCCCGCGCCTGCAGCACGATCGTCAACCGTTTTTTGAGCTCATCCGGCGAGTTTTCGTCCGCGATGACTTCCGATATCGGCTGCCGCGCGTTCATGACTTCGAACTGGCCGCGAATCGCCTGCAGGTAGTAGCAGCCTTCAATCTGCAGTAGCGCAAGCAGCAGGGCAATAACAATCATGAATCGCTGGGTGCTGTGTTTTCGCTTCGGCGCTCTCAAGGGCAATCTGACCTCATGCAAGATAGAATCGTCAGTGCGCAAGCTCTCTTGATCGCTCTTTTCTCAGCAAGCAGCTCATTGATAAGGATTTTTGTTTTTTCGATCTGGTTCGTTCCCAATCTGGGTAGCACTGTGGGTAGCATTTTACACGTTGCTTGACACAGCTAAGAAATTTTATTCACGCCAATTGAGCCTCTGGCACAAAGGGATCGGAGAGCAAAAACCTTTACCCATAATTATCCATGGCGCCGTCTGTTACGATTGCGCATTTTTAAAGAGACCTTTTCCTGAAATTTTTCTCAAAAACAAATAAACAAATCACAGCTGCGCTATCACATCTTAAATTTGTCTTTCTTGAGTTCGCGTTCAAATTCGACATGTGGCGGCGGAACTACGCCGTCACGATAATGACGAACAATTCCCGTGGGTTTATAGATGACCGTGACCTTGCCTGTACCGCTCAGTTTTGTGGTGCCGGGTACGTCTCTCTCTTTGGTTATCTCAAAGTCATCAACGTTGAGTTCGGCCTTAATGATGTTGCGGTCAAAAAGCGAGCGCTCGCTGCCAAGAATCAAGGACATGATGTTCCTCCGCATAAAAAGATACGCCAGTGGGCGAAAAAGTCCATTTCGTCGGCTAATTCTTGATTATGCTGATTAGGGCCTGAGAACAGGCAAAGTTGATGCCTCTGAAGCATGCTGGCTTGGGTGTTTTAGACATCATCTCCATCAGCCAAGACCTTACCCGACCTATCATAAATCGTCAGTAAATCCCGTTTTCCAGGAATACCCAAAACACTCACTGACAAACTGACAAAACCTGAATGACCGCTTTAGGGGGGTGATCTCAACTGGTCGATGCAACATCTACACTCTGGCACTGGAGAGGGAGATGTTGAAAATGAAGCAGCGACCTAGGATTTACTACAGCTCAGAACAAAGAAACTTGATGTGGGATCGCTGGCAGAAAGGTGATTCGATGCGTG